>CAYYHX010000021.1:0-18347 GCA_964471835.1 uncultured Hungatella sp. | reverse complement strand
GCCGCGGAGCCGGAACCGGCATCGCCGGCTCCCTGAAAAGACTTTTAGAAAGGGACTCACCCCCTGCACTCCAGCACGTCCCGGTAGAAGCGGTTCAGTTCCTCCTCGGTGTCGCAGAGCGCCAGATACATCTGGTTCCCCATGGCGCCCGACAGGGCGTCCGGGATCCGGTCCACCATCTTCATCTTCGCGCCGTATTTCGCCATGATATCTTCGTGGCTCATGACGAAGTTCTTGCCGTCACGGCGTCCCGCGAACGCGCAGAAAGCGTGTTTGCCGACCGGCATGGTGGAGCGGTCGAAGGCGATCATGTCCGCCCAGATCTTATAGACGTTGGTGGAATGGGCAAAATTGATCATGTCCGGCGTGAACCCGCCGCAGGGGCGCATATTGACTTCCAGCGCCATGATATCCCCCTTCTTGCCCAGTCCTTTCTGATCCTGCTGCAGCCGGAAGAACTCAAAATGCACGAAGCGGCTCTTGACGCCGAAACTTTTCACCGTGGCGCGGCCCGCCGCGCGTGTGTCTTCGGGCAGATCTTTGACGATGTAGTAGACGGAATTGTCCGCGTTGTTGACGATGTCCATGATCGAGACAGGGGACACATTGCCGGTCTCGAACATCGGTTCGCCATGGGAGTCGATGATGGCGTCGTAGGAATTCACCGCGCCGTAGACGAATTCTTCCATGATATACGGAACGCCGGGGATCTTCGTGTCGAAGAAATTCCGCAGCTCGTCGTCGCCGGTGATTTTGTGGGTGTCGGAAGCGCCTACGCCGTTGTCCGGCTTGGCGACGACCGGGTAGCCGACTTTCCTGATGAAAGATCTGCAGCCGCTTAAATCGTCTACCAGATGATAGCGCGCGGTGACGATCCCGGCTTTCTTATAGTATTCTTTCATCTTCGATTTGTATTTGATGCGGGGGATGTCGGACGCCTGGAACCCGCTTTGGATGTTGAAATCCGTGCGGAACCTGGCGTCGCGCTCCAGCCAGTACTCGTTGTTGGACTCCAGCCAGTCGATGCGGCCGTATTTGAAGATGAAAAATGCGATCGCGCGGTAGACTTCGTCGTCATTTTCCAGGCTGGAAACCTTGTAATACTCCGTGAGACTGTCTTTCAACTCCTGCGTCAGCTCGTCGTAAGGGGCGTCGCCGATGCCTAAGACGTTCATGCCGTTCTTCTTCAGCTCCCGGCAGAACTGCCAGTAGTTTATGGGAAAATTCGGTGAGATAAATACTACATTTTTCATCCTATCTGTCCTCCTCCCATATCCAGCAGATACGGGGCAAAATAAACGACCTGCTTGTACCACCAGTCCCAGTCGTGGGCGCAGTCATACCCCCAGTAATCGACCCAGGCGTAGATCCCTTTCCAGTCGAGAATGCCGTGCAGCTGCCGCGTGGAGTCGGGCCGCTCCCACGGCCCCTGGCCCACGCAGATCACCGCCTTGTGGCTGTTGTATTTGGCGATGTAGGGGTGGTCGGGGGGCATGTTGGACAGGTAGTGTACCGGGGAATTCAGGTAGACCAGGTCGTCCATATAGGGGCCGAAACCGTATTCCGCCGTGTAGATGCCGCTCAGCGCCAGCAGGCTGTCGAAGACGTCCGGCCACCGAAAATAGAAGTTTACCGCATGGGTGGCTCCCAGGCTGCTGCCGAACACCAGGACGCCCGGTTCCCGGTTCCAGCCGTTGCGTTCCATAGCCAGATGGCGGATCTTCCGGGCCGCCTCATCGACCACGTAGCGGTTCCATGCCTCATGGCGCTCGATGCGCCTGCGGGGGTCGCCGTTGGTGTCGGACCAGGTTTCCTGATCCATCGTGTCAACGGAGAGTACCATCAGCTTGCCGCTTTCGATCCACGGACCCCAGGTGCCTGCCATGTGGAAATTCTCGAAATCGAAGAACCGGCCGTTCTGGCAGGGAATATAGATCATCGGACGGCCGGCGTGGCCGTAGACCTTGCACTCCATATCGCGGCTCAGGGCCGGACTGTATTCTTTGAAATATTGTGTTTCCATAAAAACCTCCGTCTGCCATGAAAAAATGGAGAATGACCGTGTGCATGTCCGGCCTTCGGCCGGCCGGTTACAGGCCGTACATAAGCGTCTCGATAAAAAACGGGATCTGCTTCTCCCAGCTGGCTTCGCTGTGGCTGCCGTCCGGCACGATGCGGGCGGAGAGCCAGATCCCCCGGTCCAGAAGCATGCCGGAAACCCGCTTGAACTGCTTCTCCATGCCGATGTGGTTCTTCATCTCCTCGGAGCCGTAGTCCATGTAAACGACGGTGCCGGGGCGGATGTCGGTTCTTTTGATCATGTGCTCGATGCCGGCGGGATTCGTCCAGAGGGAGGGCGAGAGCGCCGCCGCCCTGGAGAAAAACCGGTTGTACGCGGTTACTGCGTAGAGGCTCATGAGGCCGCCCATGGAGCTGCCGGCGATGAAGGTATGCTGCCGGTCAGGAAGGGTGCGGAAATTCCGGTCCACATAGGCTTTGAAGGAACGGATCATCCAGCGCATCGTAATCCGTCCGCGCCCGGTGACGCTGCCGAAGTGGGAATCCTTGAAGGAAAACGGGGAATATTCGCTTAAGCGGCCGTTATCCGGGTGATGGTTGCACTCTACGGCGGCGATGATCAGCTCAGTTTCGGAAAATTCCATATAGTCCGCCATGCCCCACGATTTGCCGTAGGTGGCGTCCTCGTCGAAAAAGACATTGTGGCCGTCGAACATATACAGCACCGGATAACGCCGTTCCGGCTCATGCAGATAGGACTCCGGCAGCCAGATGTAGGCTCGCCGCGGCTCGTCGCCGGTTAGTTCCGGAATCGTGACATCCCATACTTCAACCATGATTGCCTCCCGCAAGATGGATTACATAGCTTACAATATACCATAGGGGCCGGAAAATGGCAAGGGAAACGAAAACCGCCGCCAGATGATGGAACAGTTCAGACGGCAATGTTACTAGATGTTCCCTTCCAGTTCCGGCACGTCTTCTTCGTAGCTGCCTTCGGTCAGCGTGCCGACCTTCGTCTCTCCGGCCTGCCCGTACTGGTAGAGCTGGTCGCAATACTCGATGGCGGCGCGGATCCGGGTGCGGAGCAGGTACCCGCCGGCCTGCGCGGCTTTCATAAGCTCCGCTGTCGGAACCTGCGGGTCCCATCCGTAGGCGCGTCCGTGGAACTGCCGGATGCCTTCCAGCACCTGTGTGATCTCGTCTTTCGTCAGGGGGAGGAGCTGCGGGGCTTTCACCAAGGCGTCCAGCACGGATTTGCAGGGTTCCGGCTGATCCGGGTACAGCTCGGCCAGATTCTCGTACTCGTGCTTGCCTTCGATGACGTCCTCGATGTAGGAGGCGCTTAGGGCGAACAGGGTGAATACGGACTGCATCTCCTGTTTCGGAAAGAGGAACGGAGCCATGTTCTCGTAGGCTTTCAGGCGCGCCTTTTTGCCGAGGCGTCCCATAAGCTCCGCCTCATCGACCAGAATCACCCATCCCTGGTAGCCCATTTTGACGAAGAAGCGGCTCATGAAGGAGAAATAATCGGCGCAGTGCTTTGTTTTGCTGAAATTGGCGCTGAAACGGACGGGCTGGTTGTAGATGCGCCGGTAGATCTTCTTCAGGACCGGATTCGCGATAAAGTCGCCTTCCAGATCGGCTTTCAGGAGGAATTTCTCTTCCTGATCTTCCGTCCCCATGTAGGCGCGCAGGACATAGTACAGTTTGTCGGTCTGCAGTTCCTTGGCCGCGTAGACCAGCAGGTCGGCGGCGGCCGGGCTTCCCGGAGTCAGCTTGTCGAGAAGCGTGGTGAAACCGGGCTGTTCCCGCATGGGCAGATAAGTATTGCCGATGATCTTCTGGTAGACCAGATACAGCTTGTCCATCGGGGTTTCCTTGCTTAAGGACAGGTAGGAGACGACCATTTTGCTGGAGTGGGCCATGCTGAAGACCGTATTCAGCAGGTGGGTCTTGCCTTCGCCGTATTTGCCGCACAACACCATGCCGTCGGAAGTTCCGGTCTCGCATACATGCTCCAGACGGCCGGAGATCTCTTTCATGATCTGGGGCCTCGCCTCGGAGAAATACCGGCCGACGGCGCGTGACGGCACGCCGGAACGGAGAGCTTCGATGACCCTTCTTGCTTCCATATCAAACATCTTTCTCACCTCCCAGTGCAGCTTCCTTTACCAGACGGGGAATTCCGACGCCTCCGGTCGCAGACCGGCGGATCAGTTCTTCCGCTTCTTCCGTGGTGAGTACATGGGCGCCGGGCCGCGCGGCGGCGGAGGACAGCATTTTCTGCGACATCTCGACCAGAACGGCGGGAGTGTATTCCTGGGCGGCCAGGCGGTCCAGGTCCACGATATCCGCGAACCGGTTGAACCGCTCGCCGATGATCTCATTCTGAATGCGCATCCAGAGGGCCTGGTAGGATTTGATGCCGGACAGGTCATTGTCCAGCAGTTCCCGGTCGAAAGCGAACAGGAACATGATATGTTTCAGGCTGTCAATGTCGTCGATCAGCTGGCGGATGCTCTCGTAGGTATCCTCCCGCTTCATCCGCGTATAATGGATGGGCTGCAGGCTGGAACGGTTCAGCAGAATCTCCAGATGGTCGATGGAGATAACCAGGCCGCTGAAGCCGCCCAGGTGGATCACTTCCGCCAGCGAGCGCAGCATGTGGCGGGCGTTGTAGCGGGTGATGCGGCTGGGCGAGAGACCCAGCGAGCGCAGCAGGGACAGCTTGACGGTCTTGTCCCCGTGGAGCCAGGCCAGCAGAAGATCCCGGTTCTGCTGTTCGAGGACGGGATGGCCCAGGATGCTGCCGGTCAGCAGGCTGCAGGCCAGGGCGAAGTTATTGTCCAGGAGAGGATTGTCCAGGAACATGGTTTTGAGCTGGACACGGATCTCCCTGCGGGTCAGCGCGTCGCCCATGTCCTGTTCGGAGAGGTAGTCCATGAAGGTTGTACCCTCGCGGATATCCTCCGGGTTATAACCCATGCCGCGGATGATGGTACGGGCGCATCCGGCCAGGGTGTCCATGAGGCCGCACTGGTTCAGGACTTCCAGGTAGATCTCACGGAAATCGTGGAGCCAGACCTCGCGGGCGGAGAAGAGGGCGACTTTGTAATTCCGCCCGGCCGCCAGCTGGGTGAACAGCTTCAGGAAATGGGTCTTGCCGCTGCCGGGACGTCCGGTGATGAATTTGATCTTGCTGCCGCCTTCGCTGATGTATTCGTCCAGGTAATGTTCCGCCCAGAAATCCGTGAGGAACTGAATCCCGGCGGAGCCGGCGGAGAGGTCGGAGGGAGCCGGAGCCGACATGGCCTTGACGCCGGCATATTCCTGGCCGCCGGCATGCTCCTGACTGCTGGCATACTCCTGTCTACTGGCATATTCCTGGCTGCCGGTATACTCCTGGCCGCCGGTATGCTCCTGACCGTCGATATGCTCCTGGCTGCCGGGCGTCTGTGAAAATGGATAACCCATGATTTAACCTCCATAAATCAGATAACCTTATGAGATGAAAGCGAGCTGGAAGGTTACTCCTTATCATAAAAGCAGATCGTGGAGAGAAATTGTTCTTTGCCGCTGCCGTCTAAGATACGGATGGATTTGCTGCTGTTACGGCAGGGGCCGAACTGGTAACGGCGCCCGCTTTTGGTCGTGTCGGCACGCGAGATGTACAGTCTGGCCAGATCATAGGCATAATTCTGCATATCGTACTCTTTGCGGGAACGGCTCATGGGTACGAGGAGCTTGTACAGATCTTTCAGATATACATCGGTACCCCTGCGGTTCCCTTCCTTTAATACCGCTACGTCGTAGGCTTCGCAGAGATCATTTGAGAAGGTCTGGTCATTGAATGAGGCTCTCATCAGACGGTCGCGGCCGGTGCCGACGGTCTGGACTAAGCTGGCGGGGCGCAGGCACGGAAACTTCTTGCGGTTCAGGTAAATGTCCTGGTTCTCCGTGTCGAAGCGGACGCGGTAGGGGAACATCTCGTAGACCGGGTAGGTACCCTGGACGTCGATTCCATTCTCTTCGCAGAGCGCAAGCATCTGGGCCGCGAAGTCTCCGTCCCTGAAGTAAGCCTTCCCGTCGAAACCGTCAACCAGATCCCGGATCTGAGCGGTAACCTCTTCCTGCCCGGCCAGGAGCTG
This sequence comes from uncultured Hungatella sp., assembly GCA_964471835.1. Taxonomy (GTDB): domain Bacteria; phylum Bacillota; class Clostridia; order Lachnospirales; family Lachnospiraceae; genus UBA3402. The sequence goes on along the minus strand of CAYYHX010000021.1, from coordinate 12,177 downwards.
GGTTATCTGCGCAAGGTTCTTCGACAGATCCTTCAGGTCTCCGCGCTCCGTGTCCGCCGAGACGGTTTTGGCCAGCTTCTGCAGGGCGGAGGCGGTGTCTTTCATCTTCTTCTCCAGCGGAACCAGCTGGCTGTACAGTTCTTCGTAATTCATGGTTTTCTCTCCTTTGGCGTCCTCTGCCGCGTTCCGCCTCACCACGTCTGTACGCGGAAAAAGCTGCCGGAGGCAGGCTTTCTGCATGAGGTGTTTCCGCACGGCAGGAATTGTATTTTTCTGAAAAGAGTATAACGTATTCCGGATGGTATTACAAGGGTTTTTGCGCTTTGATTTCCGTTTCTTTACAATGAAACGTAACAGTTCTCACATCGGATAAACATCCGATGCTTCTTGCGCGGCCACCGGCCTCACAAGAAGATGTGCCGTCTGAACCGTTACATCTTTTTCATAAACTTCTTGTCAAGTTGGGGGGGTATGATATGATGGGGAAAATATTAAAAGGAGGGTGTCATCTATGAAAAAAGTGAAACTGTTGTTAATGAGTGGGATTCTTGCAGTATTGATGTCATTCATGTCCTTTGCCGGAGAATGGAAACAAGACGCCATTGGTTGGTGGTGGCAGAATGACGATGGAAGTTATCCGGCAGGTAGATGGGAATGGCTGGATGGCAATAATGATGGCATAGCCGAAAGTTATTGCTTCAACGGTTCCGGGTATTTGCTGACCGATGGGATTACACCGGACGGATATACGGTGAATGCAGATGGTGCATGGGTGGAAAACGGAATCGTTCAAACAAAACAATTAGGAACAACAAAAACATCTTCTGGTAATGTGACGGATGTCAAGAATGCACCTGAAGGCGCAAATACCGAAAGAAGGCAATTTCAAGATTACGCCATAACATACGAATATTTTAATGTATTTGAAGAATATGGAAGTACGGAGTATCAAGCCATAATTGAGATTGAAAATACAAGTACGGGTAATCTATACCTTGGAAATGCGACATTCGATATATATGATTTGGCTGGGAATATTGTAGCGTCGGAAACATTTGTTTCATCAGACCCCAGTGTGATTGCTCCGGGAGAAAAAGGATATTACTATAGCAATGGCGGATATCTCGATAATATTCCAATGGGGCAGTATACGATGATTCCTACAATAAATGTAGAGAGAAGTTCCTTATCAGCTAAAAGATTTCCTATTTCGAATACCTCAATAAAGGAGTCAAAATATGGTGGAGTAAGCATTGTTGGAACTGTAGCAAATGATACATCAGAGGATGAGTCATTGTTATGGATTGTATTTGTCCTTTATGACGCAAACGGATATCCAATAGGTGTATATGGAACGAATATTTTAGACTTTAATGCAGGTATTACAATAGGATTTGAAGGGAACGGAATGCTTCTGCCAGATTATGTTACATTGGATCGCGTTTCCAGATATGAAGTGATTGCTGCGCCAACTCAATATCAGTTTTGAAAATAGGAGAAACTCTGATGAAAACATGGAAACTTGTATCGGGTATTTTATCAATTATATTGTGTGTACTTGTGATTTTTCAATCGTGCGCAGCCGGTGCTGTTAATACGTTAGAGGGAAACGGTGAAGTCAGCGGCAGTGCCGGAATTATCGTGGCTATTATGCTGCTTGCAGGTGGAATCGTATCGATTGCAACACGCAAGGGTGGGAAAGGCGGCAATATTGCCCTTTTGATTCTGTATGGATTAGCGGCGCTTGTTGGTTTTGTACTGGCTGGAAACTACACGGATTTGTATATTTGGGCCGGATGGTGTCTGCTATGCGCTGCATTGGCTATGGTTTCACTGTTTATGGGCAAAAAGGGAAATAAAAATTAAGAGAGGTTTGGGGCGGAGAGCTTGTTTGATGGGCATCAGTCACAGAGACACAGCGGGTAAGCGGATTTTTAGTCATAACAGAAGAAAGTAAAACTCCCGCAAAAAACGGGAGTTTTTCAGTACCCTCTTTTTTACGAGGAATTCCGGCTCTTAAAGATCCTCTGAGTGTCGATATTGCTTGCGCTTTGATTTCTGTTTCTTTATAATGAAACGTAACAGTTCAGACGGCGGGAGAACCGGTGCCAAAACAGGCGTTAAACTTGCTTATAAGCATGTTTTGGCACCGGTTCTCACATCGGATAAACATCCGATGCTTCTTGCGCGGCCACCGGCCGCACAAGAAGATGTGCCGTCTGAACGGTTACAATGAAGCGGGAGAGAAGATACCAAAGAGGAGCGGAGAGAGATGGAGCTGTACGAGTGGCAGAGGGACTGTCTGGAAAAATGGAAGAAAAACCGCTGCCGGGGGATCGTCAATGTGGTAACCGGGGCCGGCAAGACAGTGCTGGCGCTGGAGGCGGCACGTATGCTTGCGCGGGAATATCCGGGGAGGCTGCGGGTGCGGATCGTGACGCCGACGCTGGCGCTGGCCCGCCAGTGGGCGGCCGCTTCCCGTCCGGCGCGGGTGGGGATGTATAACGGTACCCGGAAGGATGACAGTGACTGCGATTGGATGATCTATGTGATCAATTCTGCCCGCCACGCCCTGGCCCGCCATATTTTGCAGGATATGGAAGAAGGGTACCATGTTTTTCTGATTGCGGATGAATGCCATCATTATGCCAGCGAGGAGAACCGGAAGATCTTTGAGTTTCAGGGGCAGCAGGCTTATGCGGAGGAACTGTACCATTGCATGGGGCTGTCGGCGACACCGCGGTATGACGAGGGCGGCCTGGTTCTGGAGGCGGCGCTGGGGAGGGAGATTTACCGGTACCGCTTTCGGGAAGCCGTGCGGGAAGGAACCGTTTCGAGGTTTTTTGTCTATCAGATCGGGTTATCCTTTCTGGCGGAGGAGATGGAGGAGTATGACGAACTTTCGAGCCGGATGGGCGTATTGTATCATGAACTGACGGCGCAGTATCCGGGTCTGTCCGAGCTGGGCGGCGCCGCTTTTTTCCGTTTCCTGAAGCAGGCGGCGAAGAGGGACGGGGAAGATTCGCCGGCCGCGACTTATATTAACCTTTCGTACCGGAGGGCGGATATCAGCCATATGGCCAGGGCGCGGGTGGGCTGCGTCTGCGAGCTGGTGCGGCAGCTGGATCCCGCGGCGAGGATTCTGGTCTTTTGCGAACGGATCAGTCAGGCGGAACATTTGAGCCAGGTGCTGCGCCAACAGGGAATCCGGCGGGTGGGCAGTTTCCATTCCGGTATGCCGAGGCAGGTCCGGGAGAGGAACCTGGCCGCGTTCCGGGAGGGGGAGATTCGCATCCTGATCGCCTGCCGGGCCTTGGACGAGGGTCTGGATGTGCCGGATGCGGTGGTGGGGATCGTGATGTCCGGAACGTCCATGACGCGGCAGCGCATCCAGCGGATCGGACGTCTTCTGCGCAAAAGCGAAGACAAGCCCTGGGCCTGCCTGTATTATCTCTATGTGAGGGAATCGGTGGAGGACGCGGCTTTCCTGACGGAGTACAAGGGATCAGGAACCGTATGTAACCTGTCGTATGACGCCATTGAAAATGTGTTTATGTGCCAGGGTTATGAGGGGGCTGCCGCGGGGCTTCTTAAGGAAATCAGCGACGGCGGCGCGGGGCCGGAGATCCGGAAGGAAGTCCGGCGATGCCTGCTGCGGGGCGTCCTGCGTCCGGACTGGATGACGGACGCGGAGGAACTGAAGCAGAGGCGGGCGGCGGCGACGGAGCGCCGGGAGCGGAATTATCTGCTCTGTATGGAGCGTTTGGCGGAGAGGCGCGGTGCGGGTGAGGGGATTGTTAAGGAAAAAACAGGCAGCCAGTTCTAAACCTCTGCGGTTTGTCTGACTGTCTGCCTGTTTGCTTGCATGTCTGTTATCCATGTATCGGTCTCTGCGGACGGTTCCGCTATGCCATTGCGGTTGAGGCTGTTTTGCCTGTTTCTGAGCCGAGACCGTGCTCAGTTCAGTCTTTGTTTCCGCCGCCGTGACTGAAATCGTGGTCAATTCTGCTCGTGTTTCCGCCGCCGTGACCGGGATGGTGGTCAATTCTGCTCGTGTTTCCGCTGCCGGGGCTGAAATCACGGCCGGAGTTCGCTATGCTTTCGCTGCCGGGGCCGGGTTTTCCGTTTCCGCGGGTTCTTCTGCCTCCGGAGCCGGTACCGCGGCGTTGTGGATGGCGATTACCGTAACGACGATGGCATCCGGATCGTTCTTGATCTGGATATCCGGGTTCGAAGCGATGTCCAGATCCTTCACGCGGACGGTGTCGCCGATCTTCATGCCGTTCACGTCTACCGGGACGTGATCCACGAGGGCTGCCGGCAGCGCTTTATAGGAAATCTCGGAAAGTTCGGTCTGTACGACACCTTCCGTGATCTTGTCATGGTTGAGGATGATCACTTCGGCAACGGAATGAACCATCTCATTGCTGACAAGCGCCTGGAATTCGATGGAATCGATCCTGTGCGCGAGTGCGTTGACGTCGATGTTCTTGATCAGCACGTCATAGGGCTGTCCGTCCACTTCCAGGATAATCTGGCTTCCCTTGTGGTCAGTCTTTAAGAGCCGGTCCACGTCTTTTTTGTCCATCATGACAGGAATGGAATCTTTCAGCTCTTTTCCGAATACATTGCCCACGACGTATCCGTCCCGCCTGAGTTTCTTGGCCTTGACGGCCATACTTCTTTTTTCAGCTTTTAAAGTATTCATTTACCTTTTCCTCCAAAACTGATTCTAACGGTGATAACGGGTTGCAGTATGAACAGGGGTTTCTCTGTCTGGTTTGTACTATAACTCATCTGTTTTCCGGTGTCAAGGGACAGAAAAAACATCTGTTTTACTTATGCGCCCGCTTTGGTGTATAATCCTGTTATACAGCCGGCTCCGGAAACGGGTTTTACGGTTTTGCGGAGAACTGCAAAGGAAAGGGGATAAAAGGATGAAGCATGATGATTATGAGAAATTGGCCGCGAAGCTGAAAATGAGGGGATTCATCCCGCATATCACGGAGACGGAGGAGGAGCTTCGGCAGGAAATACTGCGTCTGGCCGGCCGGGGAAGCGTCGGGTTCGGCGGTTCCTCCGGCATCCACTCCCTGCATGTGTATGAGACGCTGAAGGAGCAGGGGAATGAAGTGTTCTGGCACTGGATGAGCGAGGATAAGGCGGAGGCCCACAGGATGGCCCTTGATGCGGATCTGTATCTTTGCACCGCCAACGCTTTGACTATGGACGGGGAAATCGTGGAGATCGAGGGAACCGGAAACCGCCTCGCGGGGATGCTTTTCGGGCCGAAGAAGGTCGTGACGGTAGCTGCTGAGAATAAGCTGACGCGGGATGTGGAGAGCGGAATCGCCCAGATTAAGAAAAACATTTGTCCCGAAAATGCCAGAAGGCTGGGGCATAAGACGCCCTGCGCTTTGACGGACGAGTGCGGGAACTGCATCTCCGGGGACAGTATGTGCCGGGTGACGGCCGTATTTTCTCAGCCGCCCAGACACACGAAGGAGTTCCACGTGATCCTGTTTGAGGGTGTGCTGGGGCTGTGACGGGCGGAGCATTTTTCTGAAGGGTACCAGAGCGAGGGCGTAACAGCTCAGACGTCTGAACTGTTCCAGCGGATCATTCCTGAACTGTACCTGAAACGGTTCATTCCTTGACATTCCAATCTGCCGGTTTTATAATGAACGACGAGAATATTCCGGAGATGCGGGACACCGGATGCGGCAGCCTGCGCGGAAATAGAAAGAAGAGGTTAAGGTTATGAGAATACGTATTACTGCTGACAGCACCTGCGACCTGACGCCGGAACTGGTCAGCCGGTACGGCATCACGATCACACCCCTGACGGTGAACTGCGCGGGTGTAAGCTACAAGGACGGCGTAGACATTTCCCCGGATGAACTCTACGCGAAGATCAGGGCCAGCGGGCAGATCGGCTCCACGGCGGCGGTGAATGTCCAGGAATATGTGGACGTGTTCCGGAAGCTGCTGGAGGACTGCGATGCAATCGTCCATTTCACGATCAGCTCGGAGATGTCTTCCTGCTATCAGAATGCGTGTATCGCGGCGGAGGAACTGGGGCCGGTTTACGTGGTGGACAGCCGGAACCTGTCTACCGGCATCGCGCATCTGGTGTTGGACGCCTGTGAGATGGCGGAGGCCGGGGTGGCGCCCGGGGAGATCCAGAAGACGCTTACCGCGCGGCGTGAGAACCTGGATGTGAGTTTTCTCGTGAGTACGCTGGAGTATCTGCGCAAGGGTGGGCGCTGTACGGCGCTGACGGCGCTGGGCGCGAATCTTCTGAGACTGCATCCTTGTATCTATGTGAAGGATGGGGCCATGGGAGTGGGCAGGAAGTACCGCGGCACGATGGCGCATTGCCTGGAGAATTATGTGAAGGATCAGCTGGGGGACATTTCCACGGTGGATATGAGGCGGATCTTCATTACGGATTCCGGAATCGACCAGGAACTTCGCGATCTTGTTGAGAAGACGCTGCGGGAGACGGCTCCATTTCAGGAGATCATCCATACGCGGGCCGGATGCACGGTTTCCTGTCACTGCGGTCCGGGGACGCTGGGTATCCTGTTTTACAGGAAATCTTCATGAAAGATAATTTACTTTTGCAGAATTGCCGTATATAATAGGAAGTGCATTTTTGATACTTGAAGATAAAAGAGGAGGGACTCTCAGATGGGTAAGCTGCATGACACAATCGAGGAATTCAAACAGTTCATTTTCCGTGGAAATGTCGTGGATATGGCGGTTGGCGTTGTCGTCGGCGGCGCGTTCAGCACGATCGTGAATTCTCTGGTGAATGATATCATCATGCCGGTGGTCGGCGCGCTGGCCGGCGGGACCAGCTTTACCAATTACAAGCTGGTGCTGCGTCCGGCGGTTCTGGATGAGACGGGCAGGGTGGTCACTGAGGAGGCGGCGATCCTGTACGGCAATTTTATTCAGAATGTCATCAATTTTCTGATCATTGCGGCTTGCGTGTTTGCAGCGATCAAGATCATGAACGCGATTACCGAGCAGTTTAAGATGAGACAGAAACGGGAGGAGCAGGAGCAGGAGGCCGCTGCCGAGCCTGCCGGACCGACTACCGAGGAACTTCTGACCGAGATCCGCGATTTGCTGAAGGAGAAGAGCGCGTAATCCTTCAAGTAGTAACCGTTCAGACGTCGGAACGGTTACTTTGATTATCCAAATGAAAGGAACCTGGGTGCAATGGCGGAGGGGGAGAGGAAAGAGCCGGGGAGCCGGAAGAAGAAGCCGGCTCAGAAGCCGGCGCCTGCCGCCTGGATAGCGGCGGCCGCCGCGGCTGCCATTGCGATCGCGGGGGTAGGTGCGGGAACGGCTGGATACCTGTATTATGTCAAGGAGGGAGAACAGTACCGCACGGTATTTTTCCCGAATACGTTTGTGAACGGGATCGATGTTTCGCTGAAAACCGCCGGGGAGGCGGAAATGCTGGTGGTTTCGGCGGCTGACGAGTATATCCTGACGGTCGCGGGACGCGGCGGCGTGGAGGAGAAGATCACCGGTACGGAAATCGGCATGCACCATGTATCCGACGGAACCTTTGAACGGTACCTTGATTCCCAGAATCCGATGGAATGGTGGGGCCATCGGAATACGGCGACAGGTTATCGGGTCGATAACCTGTTTGAGGCGGATGAGGCGATGCTTCGGGAACGCATCGAGAAGCTGGTTTTTCTGGACGATGCGCAGATGAAGGAGCCGAAGGACGCCCGCCTGTCGGATTACATTGCGGGGGAAGGCTATCGAATCATTCCGGAAGAAGAGGGAACCGCCCTCGATAAAGCGAAGGTCAGGGCGGCCGTGACGGAGGCGGTTCATAACCTGCAATCCTATCTGTCTCTGGAGGAGCTTGGTGTATATCAAGAGGTTAAGGTTACATCGGATGATCCGGGGCTTCGGGAAGCCGCGGAGAAATTGAACGCCTATCTGAATGTTACAATAACCTACCAGTTCGGAGACAGGAAAGAGATCCTGGATAAGGATACGATCTTCCGCTGGATCGCGCTGGATAATGACGGTACGGTCACACTGGATCAGGAACGGGTTGCTGCCTATGTGAAGGGTCTGGCGGATCAATACGATACAGCCGGCAAGGATAAGACGCTGGTAACCACGGCGGGGGATACCGTGACGGTGCCGGGGGCGACCTACGGCTGGCGTATCGACCAGGCGAAGGAAACGGAGGAGCTTTGTACGCTGCTTGCGGCCGGGGAGAGCCAGACCCGGGAGCCGGTCTATTCCCAGACGGCGAACAGCCACGGGGAGAATGATTACGGGGATACCTATGTGGAGCTGAATCTGACCGATCAGCACCTGTATTTTTATAAGGACGGGGAACTGGTAATCGAAACGGATTTTGTGTCGGGTACACATTCGAAGAACCAGGATACGCCGCTTGGAGCATATTTCATCAATTACAAGCAGAGGGACCGTGTGCTGCGGGGAGAGAGGCAGGCTAATGGCAGCTACCAGTATGCGTCGCATGTAGACTACTGGATGCCTTTTATCCGCGGGGTCGGCCTTCACGACGCGTCCTGGCGCGGTTCTTTTGGCGGGGAGATCTATCTGAGGGACGGATCGCACGGCTGCGTGAATCTGCCGCCGCCGGCTGCGAAGACGATATATGAGAGCATCTCCGCGGGAGACGCCGTCCTTTCTTTTACGACGGACGGGACGGGTACGACGGCGTATCCGGGTGCTTCCTAGGGGGGGGGCGGAGCTGTTGGCCGGCGGACGTAGAAGGACTGAGGAACGGAGTGTCTCTAAGGGAGCGGAGCTGTTGGCCGGCAGATGGGAAGGGACTGAGAATCGGAGTGCCTTTCAGGGAGTGGGGCTGCTGGCCGGCGGACGTGGATGCGCGGAAGAAGACATGGCAAGATACGGGCGGGAGATGGATGTCTTCCGCCTCAAATTCTGTTCGAATGCATGGCTGCAAAGGAGTTCATTTTCATGGCGAGACAGTTTATCAAGATACGCGGGGCAAACGAGCACAACCTGAAGAATATCGACATCGATATCCCGCGCGACGAGCTGGTTGTCCTGACGGGGTTGAGCGGTTCGGGGAAATCGTCCCTGGCGTTCGATACGATCTATGCGGAGGGACAGAGACGGTACATGGAGTCGCTGTCCTCCTATGCGCGGCAGTTCCTGGGACAGATGGAGAAACCGGATGTGGAGAGCATCGAGGGCCTGTCGCCTGCCATTTCTATCGACCAGAAGTCTACGAACCGCAATCCCAGGTCTACCGTGGGAACCGTGACGGAGATCTACGACTATATGCGCCTTCTCTACGCGCGCATCGGCATCCCCCACTGTCCGAAGTGCGGCAGGGAGATCCGCAGGCAGAGCGTGGACCAGATGGTGGATCAGATTCTGTCTCTGCCGGAGGGGAGCCGCATCCTTCTGCTGGCGCCGGTGGTGCGCGGGCGCAAGGGCGAACACGCGAAGGTGCTGGAGCAGGCGCGCAAGAGCGGCTACGCCCGCGTGCGGGTGGACGGGAACCAGTACGATCTGGATGAGGAGATCAAGCTGGATAAAAATATCAAGCATAACATCGAGATTATCGTGGACCGTCTGGTGGTGCGGCCCGGCATCGGGAAGCGTCTTACCGATTCCATCGAGACGTCGATGAACCTGGGGGACGGCCTGATGATGGTGGACGTGGCCGGCGGAGAGACGATGACGTTCAGCCAGAGTTTTGCCTGCCCGGACTGCGGCATCAGCATCGAGGAGGTGGAGCCGCGCAGCTTTTCTTTTAATAATCCGTTCGGCGCCTGCCCGGACTGTTTCGGCCTGGGTTATAAGATGGAATTTGACGAGGATCTGATGATCCCGGATAAATCGTTGAGTATCATGCAGGGGGCCATCGTAGTTCTGGGCTGGCAGTCCTGCACGGAGCCTGGAAGCTTTACGCGGGCGATCCTGGACGCGCTGGCGAAGGAGTACCATTTCAGCCTGGATACGCCGTTTGAGCAGTATCCGCAGGAGGTGCAGGACGTGCTGATCCGCGGCACCGGCGGCCATGAGGTGAAGGTGCATTATAAGGGGCAGCGCGGCGTGGGCGTTTATGACGTCGCGTTTGAGGGGCTTCTGCGGAACGTGGAGCGGCGTTACCGGGAGACGGCTTCCGAGAGCAGCAAAGCGGAATATGAGACATTTATGCGGATTACGCCCTGTTCGCTGTGCAAAGGCAAGAGGCTGAAGCAGTCGTCGCTGGCGGTGACGGTGGGCGGCCTGAATATCTACGACGCGACGGATATGTCGGTGGTCAGCTTCCGGGCGTTTCTGGACGGGCTGAAGCTGAGCAGCATGCAGCAGGCAATCGGCGCGCAGATCCTGAAGGAGATCCGGGCCAGGGTGACATTTCTGATCGACGTGGGACTGGATTATCTGGCGCTCTCACGGTCTACGGGGACGCTCTCCGGCGGCGAGGCGCAGCGGATACGGCTGGCGACGCAGATCGGCTCCGGTCTGGTGGGTGTGGCCTACATCTTGGATGAGCCGAGCATCGGCCTCCACCAGCGGGACAACAGTAAACTGCTGCAGACGCTGTTTCACCTGCGCGATCTGGGCAATACGGTGATCGTGGTGGAGCATGACGAGGAGACGATGCGGGCCGCGGACTACATCGTGGACATCGGGCCGGGGGCCGGCGAGCACGGCGGCCATGTGGTGGCGGCGGGTTCGGTGGACGACATCATTGCCTGCAAAGAATCCATTACAGGGGCTTACCTTAGCGGGAGGCTTACGATTCCGGTGCCGAAGGTGCGGAAGGTTCCGACGGGCTGGCTGACCGTGCGCGGCGCGCGGGAGAATAACCTGAAGAATATTGACGTGAAATTTCCTCTCGGAATCATGACCTGCGTGACCGGCGTGTCGGGGTCGGGCAAGAGTTCTCTGGTGAATGAGATTCTCTACAAGGCGCTGGCGCGGAAGCTGAACCGGGCCAGGACGATCGCGGGGAAACATGCCGGGATCGACGGCACGGAGAATCTGGACAAGGTGATCAACATCGACCAGTCGCCGATCGGACGCACGCCGCGGTCGAATCCGGCTACATACACGGGGGTGTTCGACATGATCCGCGATCTGTTCGCGTCTACGACGGACGCGAAGGAGCGCGGCTATAAGAAGGGGCGTTTCAGCTTCAATGTAAAGGGCGGGCGCTGCGAAGCCTGCTCCGGAGACGGCATTATCAAGATCGAAATGCATTTCCTGCCGGACGTGTACGTCCCGTGCGAGGTCTGCGGCGGCAAGCGGTATAACCGCGAGACGTTGGAAGTAAAGTATAAGAGGAAGAGCATTTATGACGTGCTGAATATGACGGTGGAGGAAGCGCTGCGGTTTTTTGAAAATGTGCCTTCGATCCAGCGGAAGATCCAGACGCTCTATGATGTGGGGCTTTCTTATATCCGCCTGGGACAGCCTTCGACGGAACTGTCGGGCGGCGAGGCGCAGCGGATCAAGCTGGCGACGGAGCTGAGCCGCCGGGGAACCGGAAAGACGATCTATATTCTGGACGAGCCGACGACGGGGCTGCATTTCGCGGACGTCCACAAGCTGGTGGAGATTCTGCAGAAACTGGCGGAGGGCGGCAATACGGTGGTTGTGATCGAACACAATCTGGACGTGATCAAGACGGCGGATTATATCATCGATATGGGTCCGGAGGGCGGGGACCGGGGCGGCACGGTAATCGCGCAGGGGACGCCGGAGGAGGTCGCGGCGTGCGAAAACTCGTATACGGGGCAGTATGTGAAGAAATATCTGTGAGCAGCGGCGCGGCTGCGACAGACGGCGGGAGAATATCCGATGCTTCCCCGGCGGCCAGCGGACGTGCAAGAAGATGCGCCGTCTGAACGGTTACTGTCTGTGAACTGCGCTGTGAGCAGCGGGATTGTATTTTGTGCTTGTGCCGGAATGAGAAAATCTGTATAATCAGGATGATAAAGAGCCGGTGGACGGATGTACAAGATGGAACGGATCTATATGAAATGAGTAACGGTTCAATCGGAAGGAAAATGAGGGATACAAAACTGCTGCGAATGGGGTGGAATCAGTAAGATGGGGACGGCGCAGCGGAATCAGTGTAATGGAATCAGAATGATGAAGTCGGCGCAGCGGAATCAGTGT
>CAYYHX010000020.1:14639-18417 GCA_964471835.1 uncultured Hungatella sp. | reverse complement strand
ACCAATTAAATTGATAAAAGTCAATTATATTCAAAAGACAAATATTGATAAGTGCTTAATAAATCATATCAAACAGCGACAGCTGGCTGCTCTCCGGCAGGCCGTCGAGGATGCCCAGATCCGCCATCGTATTACAGAGCGTCTGGCTGACTTTCGTGCGGCTGCGGAAATCCTCCAGCGACAGGAACGGCCCGTCTTCCGCCGCGTCCACGACGGCCTCGGCCGCCTTCTCCCCCAGGCCGTCGATGCTCGCCAGCGACGGCATCAGCTTTCCTTCTATGATCTGGAAATCCCTCGCCTTCGCCTTATAGATATCAAGAGGAAGGAACTCAAAACCGCGCGCATACATTTCCTGTACCACACGCATATCGCGCAGCGTGTCCTGCTCCTTCTTCGAGAGATCGTCGGAACGTTTCCTGTAGTCCGCAAGGTGCTGTTCCAGCCTCTCGCGGCCCTGGCACATCAGCTCGTAGTTAAATGCGCTGGCGCGGATGCTGAAAAACGCCGCGTAATAGGCCAGCGGATAGAAGACCTTGCAGTAGGCGATGCGCCACGCCATCATGACGTAGGCCGCCGCGTGGGCCTTCGGGAACAGGTATTTTATCTTTTTGCAGGACGCGATGTACCACTCCGGCACATCGTGGGCCAGCATTTCCTCCTCCCACTCTTTCTTAAGGCCGCTGCCCTTGCGTACCGACTCCATGATCGTGAACGCCAGGCTCTGGTTCAGCCCCTTTTGAATCAGGTAGATCATGATGTCGTCGCGGCAGCAGATCGCCGTCTGGATCGTGGCCTGGCCGCCTAAGATCAGATCTTTGGCGTTGCCCAGCCAGACGTCGGTCCCGTGGGCGAGGCCGGTGATCCGCACGAGGTCCGAGAAATAGTTCGGCTTCACGTCCAGCAGCATCTGCATCGCGAAGTCGGTGCCGAACTCCGGTACGCCGAGGACGCCCAGCCTGCAGCCGCCGATGTCCTCCGGCGTGACGCCCAGCGCCGAGGTATCCCGGAACAGCGACATGACCTCCGGGCTGTCCAGCGGGATGTCTTTCACCGGGTCCAGGCCGGTCAGATCCTGCAGCATGCGGATCATCGTCGGATCATCGTGTCCCAGAATGTCCAGCTTCAGCAGGTTATGGTCGATGGAATGATAGTCAAAATGAGTCGTCACCGTGGTTGTGGTCATATCGTTGGCCGGCCGCTGCACCGGTGTGAAGGACTCGATCTCCTCGCCGATGGGCAGGACAATGATGCCGCCCGGATGCTGCCCGGTGGTGCGCCGGATGCCCACGCAGCCCTGGACGATGCGGTCAATCTCGCAGTTCCGCTTGTGTTCGCCCCTCTCCTCGTAGTAGCGCTTCACATAGCCGTAGGCGGTCTTGTCCGCCAGCGTGCCTACCGTGCCGGCGCGATACGTCTGCCCCTTTCCGAAGATGACTTCGGTATAGTCGTGGGCGTGGCTCTGGTACTCGCCGGAGAAGTTGAGGTCGATATCCGGCTCTTTGTCGCCCTTAAACCCCAGAAACGTCTCAAAAGGAATGTCATGCCCTTCTTTCCTGAGTCTGGTTCCGCAGACCGGACACATTTTATCCGGCATATCGCAGCCGGACATGCCGGAAAATGCTTTCACTTCCGGTGAATCGAAATCCGAGTAATGGCAGTTCGGGCAATAATAATGGGGGCTTAACGGATTTACCTCCGTGATGCCGGCCATCGTCGCCACCAGCGACGAGCCGACCGAACCGCGGGAGCCGACCAGATAGCCGTCCTCGTTCGATTTCCAGACCAGCTTCTGCGCGATGATATACATGACGGCGAAGCCGTTGGAGATGATAGAATGCAGCTCCCTCTCCAGCCGCTCGACCACGATTTCCGGCAGCTTCTCCCCGTAGATCTCATGCGCCCGGTCGTAGCAGATCTTCCGAAGCGTCCCGTCGGAATCCTCGATGACCGGAGGGCATTTGTCCGGACGAACCGGCGCGATGCGCTCGCACATGTCCGCGATCTTCCTGGTGTTGGCGACGACTACTTCATAGGCTTTGTCCGGGCCAAGATAATCGAATTCCGCAAGCATCTCCTCCGTCGTGCGGAGGTACAGCGGCGCCTGCTTGTCGCTGTTTTCGTAGGTGCGCGCGGCCATGATGATCTTGCGGTAGATCTCGTCTTCCGGATCGAGGAAATGGACGTCGCAGGTGGCGCAGACCGGCTTGCCGAACTGCTCCCCCAGACGGACGATCTTCCGGTTCATTTCCCGCAGGTCCTCCTCGCTTTTCATTCCGCTGTCGCCGTCTTCCAGCAGGAATGCGTTGTTGCCAAGGGGCTGGATCTCCAGATAGTCGTAGAAATTCACGATCGCGCCGATCTGGGTGTCCGGCACGCCGCGCAGGAGCGCCTGACAGAGTTCGCCCGCCACGCAGGCGGATCCGATGATCAGACCCTCCCGGTATTTCATCAGCAGACTTTTGGGGAACCTCGGGTTCCGGTAAAAATAATCGATATGGGCGCGGGACACCAGGCGGTACAGGTTCGTCCGCCCCACGTCGTTCTTCGCCAAGACGATGATGTGATGCGCCGGCAGCTTCTTCACGCGCTCGTCATCCAGACGGCCCATCTCATTCAGGGCGTCCACGTCGCCGATGCCGCGCTTCTGAAGCATCGCCAGAAACGCCATGAAGATCTTCGACGTGCATCCGGCGTCGTCCACGGCGCGGTGGTGATTCTCAAGCGGAATATTCAGCGCCTTGGCGACCGTATCGAGCTTAAAGCGGTTCAGCTGCGGCAGCAGGAGCCTGGCGAGCGAAACCGTATCCAGCACCGTCGGATCAAACGGCAGCCCCAGAAGCTGCGCGTTATGGGAAATGAAACCGGTATCGAAGGAGGCGTTATGGGCCACCAGAGCCGCGCCCTCGCAGAATTTCAAAAATTCCGGCAGGACCCGGTCGATCTTCGGCGCGGCCAGCACCATGGAATCGCTGATGCCGGTCAGCTGCTCGATGCGGAAGGGGATCGGCATATCCGGGTTGACGAAGGTGCTGAAAGTATCGGAGACGGCGCCATTCACCAGCCGGACCGCGCCGATCTCGATGATACGGTCGCTGGCCGGGCTGAAGCCGGTCGTCTCGATATCGAACACCACGAAGGGATCGTCAAAACTCTGGCCGCGCGGGTTGACCGCCAGCTGCTGCAGGTCGTCCACCAGATAGCCTTCCACGCCGTAAATGATCTTGAAAGGATCGTCCTTCGCCAGCGCATGGCTGGCGTCCGGAAAAGCCTGCACCACGCCGTGATCGGTGATCGCAAGCGCGGGCATGCCCCATTTCTTCGCGCGCCGGATGAGATCGCCCACGTCGGAAACGCCGTCCATGTCGCTCATCTTCGTGTGGCAGTGCAGCTCCACGCGCTTGACGGGGCTGTCGTCCATACGGCAATTTGAGAAATCCTCGCATTTCTTGATGCCGACGATCGAGGCGATGGACAGCTCGCCGTCAAAATGATCGATGGCGGTCATGCCTTTC
Organism: uncultured Hungatella sp.; assembly: GCA_964471835.1. Taxonomy (GTDB): domain Bacteria; phylum Bacillota; class Clostridia; order Lachnospirales; family Lachnospiraceae; genus UBA3402. The sequence continues at coordinate 14,905 of CAYYHX010000020.1, read as the reverse complement.
AGCTTGATAAAATTTCCCTTGACGACCGCCCTGTCCACGTCCTCCAGCATTTCTTCCGTCGCGAAGATTTTCGCGGAAATGGTGTCGGTAAAGTCGGTGATGTCGAAGATCACCAGCGTCTTACCGTTCTTCAGTGCGCGGCGGCTGGTGTAAATGATCTTGCCGCGGATCGTCACTTCGCCCTGCACGCCGGCGATGTCTTTCAGCTCGATAAAGCCGTCGTCAAAATCCCGGCCGTAGAGGACGTCCGGGTTGTCGCTCTTTCT
>CAYYHX010000020.1:11821-14539 GCA_964471835.1 uncultured Hungatella sp. | reverse complement strand
CGGCCGCCGTCCCGCTCCGCTGCTCCGCTTCCCGCTCCCGGGCCGGCTTCACAAACTCATACTCCACCGTCACCGGCAGCCCGCAGCGCTCGCCGAACACCTTCTCCAGCACCCGCTTCAGATCGCCGCACTTGTCGCGGAACACCGCGTTGTCCTCCACCGTCAGCCGCAGCACATTCTCTTCCGCGAATTCCCACGGGGAGCGCCGGAAGATATTGTATTCCACGATGCTGTACCGCTTCAGTTCCAGAAGCAGGCTCTCCCGGTAGACCTTCAGCAGCTTCTCTGGCGTATACTGTCCGGAGAGATGATATTTTTCAATGATCTTCACGCTCAGGCGTTTCCCCGGAAACAGCTGATCCGCGATGCTTTTCTCCAGCGCGAAGATGGAACGCTTCTCAATCAGATGGGGACTCACAAGATAGACGCGCAGAAGGCTGCGGTCGGGAGTCACGGACACGCGCTCTACCTCCACACGCTTCAGAAGTTCCCTCAGGTCTTCCGCGACGCGCAGATCCGGAAATACTTCCAGAAACCCTTTTCCCATACGGATTACCTTCCTGTCCTCTCCGCCGCCCGCAGGCTTTCCAGCTCCTCTCTGAGCGCGTTCAGAAGCTCGTCCTCCGGCAGTTTACGGATGATCTGTCCCTTCTTGAACAGCAGTCCCTCGCCGTCGCCGCCGGCCACGCCCAGATCGGCTTCCCTGGCCTCCCCGGGGCCGTTGACGGCACAGCCCATGACGGCTACCTTGATATCCAGATCATCATATTCCGCCACCATGCTCTCTACGCGGTTCGCAAGCCCGATCAGATCGATGCGGGTGCGCCCGCAGGTCGGGCAGGACACCACTTCAACGCCGCCCTGCCGCAACCCCAGCGTCCTCAAGATCAGCTTCGCCGCCTCGACCTCCTCCAGCGGGTCGCCGGTCAGCGACACGCGGATCGTGTCGCCGATGCCTTCATAGAGCAGGATACCGAGGCCGACGGCGGACTTGATCGTGCCGGAGGTCACGGTACCCGCCTCCGTGATGCCGATATGCAGCGGATAATCGGTTCGTTTCGCGATCAGCTCATGGGCCTTGATACACATCCGCACGTCCGAAGACTTGATGCTGACGACCAGATTGCCATGACCCATCTCCTCGATCATACGGATCTTGTCCAGCGCGCTCTCAACCAGATCCTCGGCGGTGACGCCGCCGTATTTTTCAAGCAGCGTCTTTTCCAGTGAGCCGCTGTTGACGCCGACACGGATCGGGATGTCGAGTTCTTTCGCCTTATCCACCACGGCCTGCACGCGCTCGCGGGAGCCGATGTTGCCGGGATTGATGCGGATCTTATCCGCCCCGCACTCCATGGCCGCGACAGCCAGCCTGTAATCAAAATGAATATCCGCCACCAGCGGAATATGAATCTTCTTTTTAATCTCCCGGATCGCCGCCGCGGCCTCCATGGTCGGCACCGCCACGCGGATCACGTCGCAGCCCGCCGCCTCCAGGCGCAGGATCTGCTCCGCCGTGGCCGCTGCGTCCTCGGTCTTCGTGTTGCACATCGACTGGATCAGGATCGGGTTTTCTCCGCCGATCACCCTGTCGCCGATACGGATCGGCCTTGTCTCTCGCCGGTTCATTTGATAAGCACCCTCTTAATGGAAGAATACATTTGAAATATCATTAAACAGCACAAAGATCATCAGGACCATAAGCAGCGCCATGCCCACCAGATGGACCATGCCCTCCTTCTCCGGATTGACCGGCTTGCCGCGCACCGCCTCAATCAGCAGGAACATCAGACGTCCGCCATCCAACGCCGGGATCGGCAGCAGGTTCATGACGCCCAGGTTCGCGCTGAACAGGACGCAGAGATTCGCCACGCTCAGCAGCATCGTGAGGATCCCGTAGGAAATGCTTTCGTCTACCGTCTCATCCACCATGGCGACCATGCGGATCGGCCCCGCGAGGTCTTCCGCGCCCACCAGCCCGCGGAACAGCATCCCGATGCTCTTGATGACCGCCCGGATCCAGTAGACCACCTCATAGGCGCCGTATTTCACCGACTTGAAGAAACTTCCGGTAGGAACACGGTAGCCTCTGGAAATGATTCCGAGCATATAGGTACCGGACTCTTCGCTCCATTTGGGCGTAATAACCGCGGTCCGTTTCTCGACGGAACCGTCCTCCAGCGTACGGCGGTATTCCACCTGAATCGGCTCGCTCCCGTGCGTCATCATGAACATCGTCAAGTCACGGTACACGACGATGGGCGTATGGTCCAGCTTCGTGATCACGTCCCCGGCCTGCATCCCCTGTTCCTGGGCGGAAAAGCCCTCCTGCACGCCGGTCAGCTCCGGCGGGTCATAGCCGGCAAACTGAACGATCACCACCGCCAGCACGAAAGCAAGCAGGAAATTAAAGACGGGGCCGGCGACGACGACAGCGATACGCGCCCAGACGGATTTATTGTTAAATGCCCTCGGATCCGGATCCGAGCTGTCCTCCCCCAGCATCATGCAGGAACCGCCGAAGGGGAGCAGCTTCAGGGAATAACGGGTCTCGCCCTTCACCGTCGTCAGAAGGCGCGGCCCCATGCCGATGGAAAACTCCATCACGGCGATGCCGTTCTTCTTGGCGACAATGAAATGGCCGAACTCATGGATCAGGATGATCAGGCCAAAGATCAGGATCGCGATAATGATGCTCATAAAATCTCTCTCTTTCTT
>CAYYHX010000020.1:9506-11721 GCA_964471835.1 uncultured Hungatella sp. | reverse complement strand
GCCTCGATCATCTCCGTGATCGTCAGAAATGAAATCCGGTGATCCAGAAAACGGGCGACCGCGTACTCATTTGCGGCATTAAAAACCGTCGGCATCGTCCCGCCGGCCTCCGCCGCCCGGTACGCCAGCGCAAGCGCCCCGAACGTCTCCGTATCCGGCTTCTCGAATGTGATCTGGCTCAGCGTCCGGAAATCGAGCCGCCCGCCGGAAAGCTGCCGCCGCTCGGGATAATACAGCGCGTACTGGATCGGCAGCTTCATATCGGGGGTGCCGAGCTGGGCCAGAACCGCCCCGTCCGCGAATTCAACCATCGAATGGATGATGCTTTGCGGCTGGATCACAACCTGAATCCGGGAAACCGGCACGTCGAACAGCCATCCGGCCTCCATGACTTCCAGCCCTTTGTTGGCCATGGTGGAGGAATCGATCGTGACCTTATGCCCCATGGACCAGTTCGGATGCTTTAAGGCGTCCTCCGGTGTTACATCCCGCAGCCGCTCCCTCTTACAGCCGCGGAACGGCCCGCCGGACGCCGTGAGAAGGATTTTCGTCAGCTGGCTCTGACCTGCCGGGACGTTCCGGTCTTTACGGGAATCTTCCCCGGTCCACGCTTCCGTTTCCGGCCGTTCCGCACGAGATTCAGCCTGTGCTGCTGTTCCGGATAGTATGGTCTGAGCCGCACCCGTCCGTGAAGCGTCGCACCCTATCTGGGCTTCTTCCCCGGTCATTGTGACCGTTTTCGTCCGCCGCGCACGGCGTCCGGCGCCGCACGCGTCCATCGCCTGCCAGTCAAGCGGCGGCGCACCGGCCCCCAGCGTCGTCAGACACTGAAAGATCGCGCTGTGTTCGCTGTCCACCGGCAGGATCCGCACGCCGCGTTCCCTCGCGAGCGGCATGATCAGATGCCCCGCCGTCACCAGCGTCTCCTTATTCGCCAGCGCGATATCCTTTCCCGCTTCAATCGCGGCAATCGTCGGCCGGATGCCGATCATGCCGACCACGGCGGTGACGACTGTCTGCGCCGCCTCCTCCGTCGCCGCCTCGATCAGCCCCTCCATGCCGGAAACCACCTTCACCGGCAGGTCCGCCACGGCCGTTCGCAGCTCTTTCGCCTTCTGCCCGTCCCAGACACAGGCGATCCGGGGCATAAACTCGCGGATCTGCCGTTCCAGCGCTTCCACATTCCGGCCGGCGGCCAGGGCCGTTACACGGATATCCCCGTTCTGCCTCACAACCTCAAGCGTCTGGGAACCGATGGAGCCGGTGGAACCCAGAACCGAAATCGTCCTCATTTCACTCTCTTCCTTACCGCAGAAATGTAATTGCAAAATAAATGGCCGGCGCCGTGAAGAGCATACTGTCGAACCGGTCCAGCACGCCGCCGTGACCGGGGATTAAGTGGCCGTAATCCTTCACGTCGTGGTTTCTCTTAATCGCCGAGGCCGCCAGATCGCCTACCTGGGAGATAACCGCCGCGATCGCGCAGGCCGCCGCGCAGGCCAGCATCGGATTGCCTACGTCCGCCATGCGGTCGCCAAGGACGGCCGCGTAGATCAGGCCCAGAACCGCCGCCCCGGCCACGCCGCCGACAGCCCCCTCCACCGATTTCTTCGGACTCAAGACCGGGGCGAGTCTGTGTCTCCCGATCAGCATCCCCACGCAGTAAGCGCAGGTATCGCATCCCCAGGAACTCAGGAAAATCAGCCAGACCAGATATTTGCCGTCCGGCATCTGCCGTACCTGATAGATGTACGACATCATCATCGCCACATAGAACACGCCGAAAAACGCCCCCGCAATCTCCTCCGTCTTGTATCGGGGAAATGTAAACACATACACCGCCATCAGGCACATCAGCGCCCCGATCGCCATCAGCGTTACATACTGTTCCCATCCCATCCAAAGCAGAAAATAGTAACAGGCCGCCGCGCCGTAGCCGATCGCCGCAAGCGGCGTCTTCTCAATTTTCAAGACGCGGTACAGTTCAAAAAGTCCCGCCAGGGAGATCAAAACCGTCACGGCAAACAGCAGGCCGCCGCCGGCCCCCACCACCACAAATGCCAGGACAAGCAGAACAATCCCGCTGATCAGACGTGTCGCAAACATCCTTCCCCCTCCCGCTGCCAAACGCCGCGCCGATTTCCTCTTTTTCATTCACTTACGCTGAAACTCGTTTCCCTGCTGACGTCCCGACGATAAAATGCCGCGCCCCTAT
>CAYYHX010000020.1:0-9406 GCA_964471835.1 uncultured Hungatella sp. | reverse complement strand
ACGCTGAAACTCGTTTCCCTGCTGACGTCCCGACGATAAAATGCCGCGCCCCTATCCTTTCTCCTGTTACCGCCCGCCAAAACGCCGCTCCCTTTTTTGATACGCCTCGATGGCTTTATCAAATTCTTCCTGATTAAAATCCGGCCACAGGCAGTCGGTCACATAGAGCTCGGTGTAGGCCAGCTGCCACAGCAGGTAATTGGAAAGCCGCATTTCCCCGCTGGTGCGGATCATCAGATCCGGATCCGGCATACCCGCCGTATCCAGATAGCCGGCAAACGAAGTCTCCGTGATCTTCGACACATCCAGGCCGTTCGCCCGGTAGTCCTGCACCAGCCTGCGCGCGGCGCGCACGATCTCGTCCCTCCCGCCGTAATTAATCGCCACCACAAAAGTAAGCCCCGTATTGTTCTTCGTGCTCTCCACCATACGGTCGATTCCCTCGATGATATCCGGATCGAAGCGGCTCTTCTCGCCGATCATGCGCACGCGGACATTGTTCTCATTCGCGACGCCGATGATGCGTCCCATATAGTAGCGGAGCAGGCTCATCAGCGCCCCGACTTCATCCTCCGGGCGCTTCCAGTTTTCCGTGGAAAAGCCGTACACAGTGAAATATTCGAGTCCCATGCGGGCCGCGGCTTCCACCATCTTCTCCAATGTCTCGCAGCCTGCCTTGTGTCCCATCGCACGTGAAACGCCGTGCAGCTTCGCCCAGCGGCCGTTGCCGTCCAGAATCACCGCCACATGGCGCGGCATGTTCTTATTCTCTAAATCCATAACTCCTCCATGGTCCGGGAATCCCATCAAAAGCAAATGACGGCATCATGCATCCGATAACCTGTTTCCGCAAGCCGGCAACAAGATCCTCCTCCGGCTCGTGTTCCCGCAAGCCGGCAGCAAGATCCTCCTCCGGCTCACGTTTCCGCAAGCCGGCAGCAAGATTCTCCTCCGGCCCACGTTTCTGCAAGCCGACAACAAGGTCCCTCTCCGGCTCGCGTTTCCGCAATCCATCAACAAGATTCTTCTCCGGCTCTCATACAGCATTAAGCAATCTATAGAATGATAAACTCCAGTGTATTCTGGATAAAAGGGGCAGGAAATCCCGCCCCCGAACAACATTTCCCCTGACATTATTCCCTATCCGGATTCCCTTCACGCTGCCATTTTTCAGCCAATCAATCCGTCCGGATTCCCTTATGCTGCCAATCAACAGTCTGTCTGACTATCTTGATTACCCTCGCACCGCCATTCTGCAGCTAGTCAATCTATCCTGATTCCACTCACGCTGCCATTCTGCAACCGGTCAACCCGTCCCGATTTTCTTATGCTGCCAGCCAACAGTCTGCCTGACACCCTGATTCCCCTCACGCTGCTATTCTGCAGCTAGTCAGCATATCCGGATTCCCTTCTCACTGCCATTTTTCAGCCGGTCAATCCATCCCGATTTTCTTATGCTGCCATTCCGCGGCCAATCAGACCGTCATGATTTCCTTCGTCTTAGCTTCTACCGCCTTATCGACCTTCTCGATCATCCGGTCGGTCAGTTTCTGCATCTTCGTCTCGGCCAGCTTCCTGTCGTCCTCGGAAAATTCGCCGTCTTTCTCCAGCTTCTTGAAACTCTCATTGGCGTCCCGGCGGACGTTGCGGATCGCCACCTTGGCGGCTTCGCCCCTCTTCTTCACATCCTTGGAGAGATCCCGCCTGCGCTCCTCTGTCAGTTCCGGGAACACCAGACGGATCACGCTGCCGTCGTTGTTCGGGTTGATCCCCAGATCCGAAGCTTGAATCGCCTTACAGATGTTCTTAATCAGGCTCTTCTCCCAGGGCGCGATCACGATCATGCGGGCCTCGGGGACAGAGATGTTCCCAACCTGCTGGATCGGGGTCGGCGTGCCATAGTAATCTACCTTGATCTTATCGAGTACATGCGGATTGGCACGGCCCGCACGGATGGACGCGTAATCTTCCTCCAGGACGCTTATGGTCTTCTCCATCTTTTCTTCGTACTGCTTCAGTTCTTCTTCCAGCATATTTACCCCTCCTATGTGATGATGAATAGTAACTAACGATTCCGACAGCCATGCGTGATGATCTTCAGAAATGCTTCGGACAATTATGGACGACGATTCGATTCACACGGTTACAATCGTACCGTTGATCCGGCCCTGCATCGCGTTCGCGATGCTGTCTTTCTCATTCAGATCGAAAACCGCCATCGGGATCCGATGTTCCATGCACATGATCGACGCGGTCAGATCCACCACCGCCAGTTTCCTGTCAATAACTTCCTGAATCGAAATCGTGTCGAAACGCTTCGCCTGCGGATTCACCGCCGGATCGCTGTCGTAGACCCCGTCGATGGACTTGGCCAGAAGGATGCAGTCCGCCTCCAGCTCCGCCGCTCGCAGCGTGACGCCGGTATCGGTGGAAAAATATGGATGCCCGGTTCCTCCGGCGAAGAAAGCGACGCCGCCGCTTTCCAGGACGGATAACGCCTCGTCTTTCGAGAACAGCGTCGTCATGGAACCGCACACAAAGGGAGTGAACACCTTCGTCCGCATGCCTTCGCCGCGGAAAATCTCCGATACATAGATGCAGTTCATGACGGTGGCAAGCATTCCGATCTGATCCGCCTTGGTGCGGTCGATCTCATTACCGGTGCGGCCGCGCCAGAAATTCCCGCCGCCGGTCACGATACCGACCTGAACGCCGGACTCTACGCTTACGCGAACCTGCCGGGCGACATCCTTAACCGTATCTTCATCGAAGCCGGCTCTCTTCGGCCCCGCGAGAGCCTCACCGCTTAATTTCAGCAATACACGATTCCATCTGTTCATACAATGACGCCTCCGGATCCATCTGTTGAACCGCCCAATGTCTAAAATGAACGGCATAGCGGCCGCATAATTTCAAGCCATGGCTATCATACCATACATTTCCATATCTGAAAAGGGAAAACTTTCCTTATTCCAAACCTGCTTTCTCGCCGTTCGCGTAGCCTGCTTTCTCCCCATTCGCATAGCCGACTTTCTCCCCTTCACCGTAACTCAGCTTCTTCTCGGAGCGGATATGGAACTCCTCATCCTATTCTTCCAGTATCATTTCTGTTACCTCCGCTCTGTTCTTCATGAGAATATCCGCCAGAATGCCTTCCCCAATGCCGCCATCTCATACAGCAGGCTCCGCTTGCCGATACACTGCTTCAACGTCTCCATGCTGACCGTGTTGCCGTCGGATCCTGTCTCGCCGTTCGTCACGGCCATCTCCAACACATTGAGCGCCGTGCGGGCGTCTCCGCTCGCAAACTCGGTATTCTCTTTATTCCTTCTGTTTCTTCGAGATATTTTTCGGAGCAATGTGCTGCCGCAAAACAAGGTACTGCATGTACTTTCCAAAACGATATGTTTATTGTACGTCAAGTATAGCACATTCCTGCGAATCGCGCCAGACACCTTTTCGTTTTGGTTTGTGTTAAGTAATTATGAGTTTGTATCTTTATTGCATTGAAAGTAATGTTACTATTCACGGTTCATGATAATGAAGCGGAAGAAGGGGGTATATTCATCTTAAAATCACCATAGTTATTGAAAAATAAAGGTTTTATGCCGATCAGTTGATAGAGGATTGTTCTCAAGGAGCAGTTCTCCATCTTTTATTGGCATGTGTTATAATATATAGTGCCAATACAGGGAGGAGAAAAGATCCGGCAACTGGAGCATGAAAACAAAAGGCTCAGGTTCTGTTTGCAGAAGCTCGGGGATACCGCATCCGATATGCTTAGCAGCATGAATTCGTGAAGGAGGGCGACAAGATGTCAGGCGGTTTTCAAGATGGCAATCTCTTTGAGACAGCTATGCTGCTGCGGTGCGAAGTGAAAGCACAGAAGCAGATCATAGAAGAATTCAAGAGCGGGCAAAGATATCTGAAACTTCAGGAAGACTATAAGCGCGTCACAAATGGATATATCAGGGAGATAAAGAAGCTCAAGAAAGAGCTTGCGGATGCGCATGCGCAGACCGTCAGCGTCAGGGAACTATGGAGCGATACCTGTGACCAGGTCTGGCAAGAGTACCGGACAGAGATGGCGCGCAAGAATGAGAAGATCCGGGAAGAAAAGGGGCGGACAGCCCGGCCATGAGAAGCATACCATGGGGAAGCCGTCAGAGGAGGAAGTCACAGAAGAGATTGAGCACGTTCCGAGCCGGCAGTGCTGTCCGGCCTGCGGGTCAAAGGATCTTTCCTGCACGGGGAAATGTGAGGAGCGGTTTGAGGTCGATAGATTGCGGGGAGACTGTCATGTCAGAGACAGGATCCGGGCTGCGGGCGGAGTGTCGGTATGGGCCGGTGGTTCAGGGCGTCGCGCTCTCCCTCATGAACACAACGAATGCAGCCATCAATAAAGTTCCGCTCTTCCTATCCGGGATGACAGGGGGCGAGGTCTGTCCAAGCGAAGGGTATGTCGCGAAGCTGATGAAGAAGGCTGCATACTATGTAGCGCATGACAAAAAAGATATGGACAGTGTGATTGAAGACGGGGTTCTTGACGCTCTTGCGGAAGGGACGGCGGTCATGCATGACCACAACCGGATCAATTACAATGACCGATTTGCGTTTACGAATGTGGAGTGCAACGCACACTTGCAGAGGGATCTCCAAAAAATCGTGGATGAGACCGGACATAACAGTTTCAGGAAGTTGAAGGGACTCATATCCGCCACGATAAAGGAACGGAACGATCTGGTCAAAGAAGGGAAGGCAGGATTTGAGAGATCTTATATAGAAGATTTTGAGCGACGGCTCACGGAGGCCGTTACGGAAGCGGAAACAGAGGCTGAGGGAAATACCTCTGTTTATTCAGGGCCTTTTGAGCAAGCGGTTATAAGGCGGGTGAAGGAATAGCGGGGAAATTATTTTGCATGGGTCAGGGATTTTACCATACCGACAACGAACAACCTGTCGGAGCGGGCACTCAGGGGAGTGAAGACGAAGATGAAAGTATCAGGGCAATTTTTGTCAACACAGAACGCGAACAATTATGCCATGGTCAAAAGCTATATAGAGACATGCAGGCGAAACGGCATAAATGAGATCGTTGCTCTGACGAGGTTGTGCGCGGGAAATCCGATGACAGTAGCGGAAATATTTTCCGAGGGGTGATCGACCATACGGCATCTTGGATATTTATTGATTTTCCTTCTTGTATAGCTTATATTAAGAAGGAGTATTTAGTATGCCTAAAAATTCCCTGTGAATAGTAACGTGAAGGCCGGGCTGAAATAAAAGGAAGATGATCATATTTACAAGAAAATGCTTACCGGGTATAATGGGGAAAAGGATTGCGGTGCAACCCGCATTTTCCAGAAAGGACAGACAGATTATGAAATCATCCGCGGAACTGCGCACACTGCTGCGCTCCATTGACCATAGAGGCTACCCGGCTTACAAATCCCTGGCCGGGATCTATCAGTTCGCAAACTACACGCTGGCCATCGACCATGTGCAGGGAGACCCGTTTGCCTCGCCGTCCAGCCTGCACGTTGAAATCCTGCACAGGGACGCCGGCTTCCCCGCTGCCTACTTTGACCGGGACTATGTGCGCACCGCCCTGCAGGACTACCTGACACGGCGCATGGAAGAACAGTTCTCCGCTTATAATTTTAAGGCGAAAGGCTCCGGCAAAAGCGGCCTTCTGGCCATCAGCCGCTGCGGGCAGGAAGTGCTGGCCCGCACCGCCTGCGAGATTACGCCGCAGAAGATCATCGTGCGCTTCCATGTCGGCTTTCCAGCGTTCGGGCGCACGATCAACGCCGGAGAACTCGACCGGATTCTTTTTGACTTCCTTCCCCGCTGCGTAGAAAACGGCTGCTTCATGCGCCGCCAGGACGCAAAGAAACTGCAGGCCGCCATCGACCTGGCCGAAGACCAGGAGGCGATCCGCCGCTATCTGCGTGACCATCAGCTGGTGGCTTTCGTCGCCAACGGCGCCGTCCTGCCGCGCAAAAGCGGCGTTTCTGACCTGCCGATGAGCGGCAGCGTGCCGTTCGTCTCTCCCGCATCCATGGAGATCGGCATCACGCTGCCCCATGCCGGGGAGATCCGCGGCATGGGCGTCCGACGCGGCATTACATTGATCGTCGGGGGCGGCTATCACGGCAAATCCACGCTCCTCGAGGCGCTGCAGATGGGCGTCTATAACCATATCGCCGGGGACGGCCGCGAGTATGTCATCACCGACGATACCGCCGTGAAACTGCGGGCCGAGGACGGGCGCTCGATCCGGAATGTAGATATCTCCATGTTCATCCGTGACCTGCCGAACAAAAAAGACACCGTCCGCTTCTCCACCGAGGACGCCAGCGGCAGCACCTCCCAGGCGGCGGGCGTGATCGAGGGCGTCGAGGCCGGAACCGGTCTGTTCCTGATCGATGAGGACACATCCGCGACGAATTTTATGGTTCGGGACGAATTCATGCAGCAGGTGGTCAGCCGCAGCCAGGAGCCGATCACGCCGTTTCTCGAACGTGCCAGGGATCTGTATGAAAAGGCTGGCGTCTCCACGATCCTCGTGGCCGGAAGTTCCGGCGCGTTCTTCTACATCGCGGACACGATCCTGCAGATGGACTGTTACAGGCCGGTGGACATCACGGAACGCGTGAAGAAACTCTGCGGCGAACATACGGCCCCGCGCACGCAGGCGCCGGATTTCGCGGTTCCGTCCTTTGCGCGCGTCATAACCACGCGGCGAGGCGGCGCGTCCCGTGCGAACCGGGAACCCGGAGGCGACAGGCGGGAAGAACGCGCCGGCCGCGACCGCGGCAAGATCAAGTCCTTCGGCATGGATTCCTTCTCCATCGACCATGAAACCGTCGATATGCGTTATGTGGAACAGCTTGCCGATTCCGAACAGATGACGGCGCTGGCCTATCTGTTACGGTATGCCACAGAACAGGTTCTCGATGGCCGCAAAACCGTGCAGCAGGCAGTAAAGCAGGTCTATGACACGCTGCTTCAGAAGGGCTGGGAGCCGTTCTGCTCCTCCTATGTGCCGTGCGGGCTGGCGAAACCGCGGATTCAGGAATTATATGCCTGCATCAACCGGTTCCGGGGCTAACGCATATTCCCGAGATATTGCGGCGGCGTATTCCTGTTCTTCTCATCCGGCTGGCGTGGTTTCCATTCCGGTCTGCGCAGGATATCGTCCACCAGTCATCCCGCGCTGCCTGCCGCCGTAACCCGGCGTCCCATCCATTCGATGTCCACAGGTTTCCGAACAGGATTTTGCGCATCCTATAGCCGCTGTTCGGAACTTTCATGAACTTTCACCCGTTTGGAACATGCCTCACCGGACGCAGCAAAGCGGAAATCCGCCGCGTACGCTGCATCCGCCAAAAACGCCGCGTCTGCCATGGCATCCCCGGCAAACGCGGCATTTCCTTTCTTTACCACTCTCTCTTGATCTCCTCCTCCTTCACCCCGTAGCTATATAGGAACTCCCGCAGATCATCATCCGTGCGGATGAACATCAGCTCATCAAACTTGCCCGTAGCCGTGTCCTTAAAGCCCGCTACTTTCTCCCCGTTGCAGATACTGGCGCGGATCACCGGGATCTTCCCGGTCTTATCATAATCCGACGACGGTTTTGCATGCATCCGAAACATTTCCCTGCCTCCTTCTTATCTCACTTCATTCGCCGTCTCCTCAAAATGCGAGTTGCCGGTCATTATTGTGAACAACTTAAACAACTCATCAAAACGTATCGTCTCACTCCCCGCTCCTCTCTCACAAATCTTCTGTCATTAAACAGGAATACCTTTCCTATATTTTAAGTATACTGAAAAATGACGCCGGATGCAAGACGGTGCGATAACTGAAAACGGCCGGGGAATCGTTTCTTCCGCGATCCCCGGCCGCTGTCTAAGGCTGGCACATGAACCTTTCTTATTCCGTTTCTTCCGCCCCCGGCGGTGCGCCCGCCTCGCAAGCTGTCCGCCGTGACGTCATCCCTCAATCGAGATGTACTTCTTCTGCTCCGCTTTCGCCTGCGCCTGCTTCTTCGGGATGGCCAGCTTCAGGATGCCGTCCGTGAACTTCGCCTTGATATCCTCCTCGGTGATGTCATCGCCCACATAGAAAGCCCTCTTGCAGGTTCCGGCAAAACGCTCGCGGCGGAGATACTTGCCGTTCTTGTCCTTCTCATCCTCGCTGTGGCTGGTGCGACCCTCGATGGTCAGGTATCCGTCCTTCAGCTCCGCTTTCACGTCCTCTTTCTTAAAGCCCGGCATATCGATGTCCAGCTCGTAGCCGTCGTCGTGCTCGCGAATGTCCGTCTTCATCAACTGATTCATACGAACCTCTGGAACCCGGTCGCGGAACGTAAAATCATCCATCCAGTCGTCAAACAAACTATCTCCAAAAATGCTCGGTACTAACATAACTCATCTCTCCTTTTTATTAATCTTTCTTTTCCTGTTCCGACAAAGGATCTTTCCTTTGTTCTAGATGCACTATAACACATTTTGTTAGCACTGTCAATAGGTGAGTGCTAAATTTTTGTGAACTTTCTGTGAACATTATTTTCCAAAACTATCAGGGTTTATGATGTAAAAAACTGTTGCGGGACATTCGGCGGATAGAGTATAACAGATTACGAAGCAGAGGACATGCGTTTGACTCATGCTGGGATAGCAGCAAAAGGAACAGGATTTCGTAAATGTCGGCGGATGCCGAACAGGCGGCGGAAGGAAGGGTACTTTTCCCGACACAGATCATTGTCACGAGAGAACTTGAAGCAGAAGGCCATATCTGGCTGAAGGCATTGTCAGGGAAACTGGAGATATATGAAGCGGCTGTTCGAGAATACGCTGAAGCTTACCGGGGAATACGACCGGGAACTGGCGGATTCCGTGCTGGATGTAAGTGTGCGGGTGAATGAACGGACAGCGGAAGCATTACTGGAAGGAGGCAAAGAGATGAGTGGGGCATTGTTGGAATTGGTGGAGCCGGTGATACAGAAAGCGGCGGAGGAGGCAAAAAGCCAGGGGATCAGCCAGGGGATCAGCCAGGGGTTTAACCAGGGAATTAGCCAAGGAATCAGCCAGGGAATCAGCCAGGGAATCAGCCAGGGAATCAGAGGTTTCCGCAGCCTGGGCCACAGTGATCAGGAGATTAAGCGTGTACTTATGGATCAATATGATTTACCTGAGACAACAGCGGAAGAATATCTGCGGTCGGTAAAATAAGATTATGGAGCGGAAATCTCAGACAAGAATCCCGACCAAAATTCCCTGACTGAAGTTCCAGACAAGGGAGTTCTACGGCAGAAGCAGCCGCTCCCGGCACGCCCTCAGCTCCTCCTCCATGGCCGCCGGCCCCGGCGCGCCGGCCGTGACCCGCTTCTCCACGC
>CAYYHX010000019.1:0-18583 GCA_964471835.1 uncultured Hungatella sp. | reverse complement strand
GCGGCGGGCCGGTTAAGATCTGACCGGCCTGTTTGCCATACGCATGATTCCGTCGCCCTCGCAGCACCTGCTGCAAGGAGGCGACGGGGGTGTCTGAACTGTTACAACCGGTGCAACTGTTCGGAATGTTTTTTGCAAAACCGGTTGTCATTTCCAGGGAAATGTGTTAGACTACAATTGTTTTACGACAGGAGGTGTAGAGCATGCAGGTTCTGAAGGTGGTTTTAACGGTTGTGTTTGTTCTCATTTGTATCGCACTGACCGTCATCGTGCTGCTGCAGGAAGGCAAGTCCGCCGGACTCGGCTCCATCAGCGGCATGGCGGACAGCTACTGGGGCAAGAACAGGGGCCGTTCCATAGAGGGCACGCTGGAGAAGTTCACCAAGTTCGCGGCTGCCGCGCTTTTGATTCTGGCGCTGGTTCTGAACATCATCTGGTAAAGGCAACGGACAGACACTCTTGGCAACAAGGGTGTTTTTTTTCGTCAGCAGGCGGGAAATCTGACATAACAGGCGGCGTATGCGCAGAACGGAAAGAGGACAGAGATTATGTCGAAGGATTCCATCAAACTGATCGCAAATAATAAAAAGGCGTACCACGATTATTTCATCGAGGACAAGTACGAGGCCGGCATCGAGCTGTTCGGAACCGAGGTCAAGTCGATCCGCATGGGCCGGTGCAGCATCAAGGAAGCCTATATCCGCATCGAGCACGGCGAAGTCTTTCTCCACGGCATGCATGTGAATCCTTACGAGAAGGGAAACATTTTCAATAAGGATCCGCTGCGCGTCCGCAAGCTCCTGATGCACCGGCTGGAGATCCGCAGGCTGGAAAGCAAAATCGCCGAGAAGGGCTATACGCTGGTTCCCCTGCAGGTGTATTTCAGAGGGAGCCTCGTGAAAGTCGAGGTGGGGCTGGCCCGCGGGAAGAAGCTCTATGATAAGAGGGAAGACATCGCGAAGAAAGATCAGAAGCGGGAAGTGCAGCGGGAGTTTAAGCAGAATCTGCGGTGACGGACGGGAAAGGAGAGAATAGAAATGCAGGAATTTTATATTGAGAATGACGGGATCCGGCTCCATGCGAAGCTGGATCTGCCGCAGAACCGGCCGGACGGTACGGGCAGGTATCCCCTGCTCATCGTGATCCACGGCTTCACCGGGGATATGGAGGAGCGGCATATCAGGGCTGTCGCCGACGCGGCGAATTCCGTCGGCTTTGCCGCCCTGCGGGTGGAGATGTACGGCCACGGGAAGAGCGGCGGGCGCTTTGAGGATCATACATTATATAAATGGGTGACCAATGCTCTGGCAGTAGTCGATTACGCGAAAACCCTTGATCTTGTAAACGGGATCTACCTGGCCGGGCATTCGCAGGGCGGCCTGCTTACCATGCTGATCGGAGGCATGCGGGCGGATGATCTGAAAGCTATCCTGCCCCTGGCGCCTGCCTGGATGATCCCGGACGGGGCAAGGCAGGGGAGTCTCATGGGCGTTTCGTTTGATCCGCTGCATATCCCGGACATGTTCGAGGCCGGTCCGCTGCGGCTGAACGGCAATTATGTCCGTGTCGCCCAGACGATCCACGTCGAAGACGAGATTTCGAGATACTCCGGGCCGGTTCTCATCGTGCAGGGAGACGAGGACGACGCGGTTCCCCTGTCTTACGCAAAGCGTGCGGAAGAACTGTACGCCGACGCGCGGCTGGTCATCGTGCCGGGCGACAACCATTGTTTTGAGCGTCATTTGGAGAAAATGACGGAGGCCGTGAAGCTGTTCCTTTCGCGGCAGGCCGGTACGGGAAGCCGTTGAATGATACGGTAATTTTCTCATAAAATACCCACGCGGGCATTCAGTCAAAAGCCGTGACAGGAAATGTATCGTATGAGGAAAACCCCATGAAGAAATTAACCATAACGCTTAATCGCAAATCCGTTACTTTTCGTCTTTTTCTGTGGATATTTGCCCTGTGGCTCCTGTTCTCCGTGGCAGTGTTCGGGAGCCTCCGGGTAATCAGCATGAAACAGCTGGAAAACACCATCCGCAGCCAGAAAGAAAATATTTCTTACTTTTCAGCCATTGTCAATGACGACCTGGATCGGGTCATACGTCTGCTTTATACCCTGTGCGGGGACGCGGATGTACAGAAATTCGTGAACCAAAGGGATGACACCTTTGACTATCAGGATTATCTGGCCTATTACGATGCCTATTCCAAGCTGGAGGATTACCGTCAGACCAGCATGTACATCGATGATATCTTTATTCTTCTCCCCGCTACGGGGGAACTTCTTACGGCGAATTACAGCGTTATTCCGATAGATGATACCTACAAGGCGATGATTGACGGCTATCTGGAAAGCAAAAAGTCTTTCTTCAACAACAAGAATGAGATGTTTTATCTCCTGCAGGGCGGGAACGGTATCATGTGCGGCATCACGGTTTCGGTCCAGCATATCAGGAACACGCTGCGCTCCTACAGCGATAACGGCTATGATTTCTACCTGGTGGATTCGGTGAGCGGCGAGATGCTGGGAGAGAGCGGCGCAAGCGGGACCGGCATCCAGATCTACCGGCGCATGCGCGGCGAAAGCGAGCTGCCGGAGGAAACCAGGATCGGAGGACAAACTTATCTGCTGGAAAAGGTACATACCCCCAACAATCATTTTGATATCATCCTTTATTCGGAGAAAGATGCCGTTTACCGCGACGTCTATTATATCCGGCAGGTCTGGGCTTTTCTGACCGTGATGGCGGTGATGCTGCCGTTTGCCATCGCATGGCTGCTGCGGCGCATGATTTCCAGGCCCATGAACAGGCTGGTTACTGCCATGCGGAAGGTAGAGCAGGAGATTTACGATTACAGGCTCCCGGAGGATGAATCAGAGGAATTTAACTATGTGTTCCGCCAGTATAATTCCATGGCGGCTAAGGTGGAAAACCTGATTCAGGAAGTGTATGAGAAACAGATCCAGGTAGAACAGGCCAAGCTGAAACAGCTGCAGGCCCAGATTAATCCGCATTTCCTGTTTAACAGTTTTTATATGGGGTACCGCATGGCCAAATCCGGCGATACGGAGAAAGTGGCGCAGCTTTGCCTGTATCTGGGAGATTATTTCAGGGTACTCACCTATGTATCTGATGATTTCATATCCCTGCAGGAAGAGATGAAGTTCACGGAAACCTATCTGCTCTTGTATCAGATGCGTTATGAGGGAAGGCTTTTTTATGAGATCGATCAGGAAAAGGGTCTGGAACAGGAAATGATTCCTCCCCTGCTCCTGCAGCCGGTCATCGAGAATTCCATCTGCCACGGCGTGGAGAAAACCGGAAGGGCCTGCCGGATACGCATTACGGTGAAACGGGAGGATGGACAGGTCGCGTTTCGGGTGGAGGATGACTGCCGCGCCATCACGCCGGAAGAAGTGGAAAAACTCAAAATGACATTGGATGAGCCTGTCTGCCCGGGCCGGAGTTTCGGGCTGTGGAACATCCAGCAGAGGCTTAAGGCCCTCCGTCCCGGTTCCGGCGGACTGAGCCTGCGGATCACGGAGGACGGCTGCTTCCGGGTAGAGTTCCGGATTTAGGCCATTCCATGAACAGGGGGACAAAATGTACAGTATCTTGATTGTGGATGATGAATCCATCCTGCTGGGGGGGGTTGGCCGAGGTGATCGCGGCTTCGGATCTCCCGCTTAAGGAGATAAAAACCGCCGGTTCCGCAAAGACCGCGCTGGATCTGTTCGCCAAGACGCCCTTTGATATCATTTTATCGGATATCAGAATGCCGGATATGGACGGATTGTCCATGGTGGAGGAAACGCGGAAAATCTGGCCGGATACCAGCGTGATTTTTCTGACCGGGTACCAGGATTTCGAATATGCCCGCCGGGCCATTCAGCTTGGAAGTGTGGACTATCTGTTAAAGCCGATCATGGATGAACAGCTGATTGGCGTGCTTCGTGGGCTGGTGAACCGGCTGGATACGGAATGGTTCCACCGTTTCCACGCGGGCGGGGACCGCTGGGAGACGGACCGCGCCGGCCTGGAGCGGCTGAACCGCTATTTTTACGATCTTCTGTCCGGCGACGCCTCTTTCTGCAGGCAGGACAGCCTGAACCGGGCGGAAATCCCGCTGCATGCGGATCAGAAGGTGCGCGTGCTGGTGATACGCTATGGCGGAAGGACAGGGGAGGATGCCGGGGACAGGACCCATCTCTGGCTGATGAATATACTCCGGAACGTGTTGTATGGCATGGGGTGGATCACCGGTTTCCGGTACGGGACGGATTGTTCCGTTTTTCTGCTTCAGCCTGATGGCGAGAGGGAGATCGACACGGCGTCCCTGCTCAAGGCAGCGGAAGAGATGCAGAGCTATTTCTACGAGCAGCTGGATATGTCCATGTCTGTGTGCCTGACGGAACCCTGTGCCCTGGCAGACTTAAAAAACACATTGGAACATGTCTTTTCCCACCGGGAGATTGCGCACGCGGACGGGACGCTGTTCCTCTGCAGGCCGGATGAGAGTCCGGACACGCGGGAGGAGAACGGCAATTACATCGTGCAGAGAGTGGAGCGCTACATCAGGGAAAATCCGGGCGCGGACCTGTCGCTTGGCGCCCTGTCATCCAGGTTCCGTATCAATCCGTCCTATCTTTCGAGAATCTTTCACCGGGCGCTGGGGATGCAGTTGTCCGTGTTTATCACGGAGGTGCGAATCGAGGAATCCAAGCGTCTGCTCAGGGAAACGGATGACAGGATCTATGAGATCTCCCGTAAAGTGGGCTTTGAGTCCCCCGGCTATTTCACGAAAGTATTTAACCGTATGGTGAAAATGCCGCCGAAGGAATACCGGGCCGGGTGAGGGCCGGAACGGCAGCGGCGGCCGCAAAAAAGACAGTCAGAAAAGTCAAGATAGTTCCATAAAGTAAAAACCTTTCTATTTCCGCCCCGGAACCGCAATGGTAGAATTCTCTTATCGGTAAAAAAAAACACGGACATGACAGATGTCCGCCGAAACGAATGGAGGGAATTCTATGAAAAAGTACAAAGCGGCGGCAGCGGTTCTGCTTTGTTTCGCGATGCTGCTTCCGGTGGCAGGATGCGGCGCCGGAGAAGGGGGAGACGGAGGCAGTACTGTCACCGTCGGGAAGCCTGAAAGCGAAGAGGACAAGATGAAACCCTATGACCCGGTTATTACCTTGACCTTTAACAAAGCTGAAGTGGTTACGGATTATCCCGAAGGAATGGACGCCCAGAACAATGCCCTGTACCAGATGTGGGAAGACGTCATGGGTATTAAAGTGGAGAATGCCATTCTCTGCCCCAGCAGTTCCATGACGGAGAAAATGCAGCTGGCCATCAGCAGCAACGAAATACCGGATTTCGGGATTGTGGACGCAACGATGCTGGCGACACTGATCAACAACGATATGGTCGAGGACATGACCGATATTTACAATGACTGGGCGACCGACGACCTGAAAACAGTGACCGGGCAGAGCAACAATGCGTTGTTCGCGCCGGCGACCAAAGACGGCAGATATATGGCCATCCCCGTAGCCAACACCCTCGGCGACAGCTATCCGATCATGTGGATGCGTTCTGACTGGCTGGATTCCCTGGGGCTGGAAGCACCGGCTACCATGGACGAAGCCCTGGATATTGCGATGAAATTTGCTACGGACGATCCGGACGGAAACGGCCAGAAGGATACTTACGGACTGTATCTTGACAAAGACCTGACCGGCCTGGATCAGATCATGTCAGCTTATGAGGTGTACAGCAACGATGAGTACTGGGTAAAGAAGGACGACGGTTCCTTCATGGCAGGCTGTACGGATGAGAAGGCGAAAGTGCCGCTTGCGAAGCTGGCCGAACTGTACGCGGCCGGGGCGATCGATCCGGAATTCGCGGTAAAAGACAGCACGAAGGAAGAGGAACTGATCGCGGCCGGCAAGATCGGTATCTATATCGGGTATTTCTTCAGTCCGCTGGGCGTGATGAAGGATTGTGTGAAGAACGTTGAAGGCTCCGACTGGATCGCCGTCAAGATGCCCCCCGCGGAAGGAGTCGCATCGTATAAACCGGGTGTTGATCTGAACGTATACGGATATATGTATGCCAGGAAAGGCATTGAGCATCCGGAAGCGGTAGTAAAAATGCTGAATCAGGTATGCGACGGCTTTGCGGCCCCGGATCTGGCGGAAGAGCCCACGGAGTTCTATACCAAATTTAACGAGCTCGCGCTGGACGATGAGATCAGAACGGCAGGTCCCAATAACCTGATGCCGTTCCAGATGCAGAGCAATATCAACTGGGGCGAAAAGTTTGTGGCGGCGATCGAGGCCGGCGAAGAGCATGTGGAAGGCAAGGACGCCGATTACCAGAACGTGATCAGCACCGAACTCCCGGAAGAGATGTCATGGGGCTGGAAGAAGGTATACCTGGAAGGCTACCTCGCGATTGACTTTTCCAACGTCCGTTACAGTGATTATACCGGGGCGCCTACGGATACGGCTGTAAAGACACAGTCCCTCCTGGACAAACAGAAACTGACGGATTACATCTCCATCATCATGGGCGACCAGCCTGTGGATTATTTTGACACCTTTGTCGAGACCTTTAACAGCATCGGCGGAAGCACGGTTGCCGAAGAGATAAAGGCCGCGGCGGAATAAGCAGGAGCGCGCGGGGCCTGCCGCAAAACAGCGCGGACAACAGACAATAAACAAGAAACAACAGGTAACGGTTCCGTAAAAAGGTGGTACATGAAATGAAAACGACGAAAACAACGGCCGGCCCCGCGCCGGTGAAAAAATCCCTGGGCAGCCGCATCGCATCTGAACTGCGCAGCAACTGGCAGCTGCATCTGATGCTCCTGCCCGGCATTCTCCTGGTCCTGCTCTTCAAATATGCTCCTCTGGCCGGAATCACCATCGCGTTCAAGGATTTCTACCCTTCCAAGGGCATCTTCGGATCGGAATGGGTCGGAATGGCGAATTTCAGGTATATGTTCGATCTGCCGGATACGGCCAGAGTACTCTGGAACACATTAAAGATAGCGGTCTTAAAGATCGTTGTTAATTTCCCGATCCCGATTATTGTGGCCATTCTCTTAAATGAGATCCGCTCCAATCTCTTTAAGCGCAGCGTACAGACCATCATTTATCTGCCCTATTTTATTTCCTGGGTTATCCTGGCGGGGATCATTCTTGATCTCTTTTCGCTGGATGGCATAGTGAATAAAGCGCTCAACGCCGTGGGGCTGCCGTCCGTTTTTTTCCTGGGCGACAACAGCAAGTTTGTCGGGCTGCTGGTAGGAACCGATGTCTGGAAGAATTTCGGATACGGAACAGTCGTCTATCTGGCGGCGATTACCGGAGTGGATGAGACGCTTTTCGAAGCGGCCCGGATCGACGGCGCGAACCGTTTTCAGCAGATTCTTCATGTGACGCTTCCGGGTATTGCCCCGATTATCATGCTGCAGATGATCCTGAATCTGGGAAATGTCCTCAACGCGGGATTCGAGCAGGTATTTAACCTCTATAATCCCCTTGTTTATGAATCGGCGGATATCATCGATACTTTTGTGTACCGCATTTCCTTGGTGGAAGCCAATTACAGCCTCGGGACGGCGGTTGGCCTGCTGAAATCGGTGGTCAGCTTTATCCTGATCGTATCCAGCTATGCGCTTGCCAATAAATACAGCGATTATACGGTCTTTTAATCCCGGAACAGGAGGGTATTATGAATAGCGGTTTGAAATCAAGAGGGATCGGGCATAAGGCATTTACCGTGGCAAACACCCTGCTCATGCTTGCGCTTTCCGCAGTCTGCCTGTTTCCCGTGATCCATATTCTTTCTGTTTCCCTGAGCGATCAGGCCGCGGTGTCCGCCAATGAAGTCAACCTGCTGCCGGTCGGCTTTACGCTGGCGTCTTATAAGGTTGTGGCCAAACGGGAAGCGTTCTGGAGGGCATTCGGCGTTTCCCTGGAGCGTGTGGTTCTGGGCGTCTTGATTAATACGGTGCTGACCGTGCTGATGGCCTACCCGCTGTCCCAGCCGGCTACGAAGTTCAAGGCCAGACGGTACTATGTATGGCTCCTGATCTTTGTCATGGTGTTTGACGGGGGACTGATCCCGAACTATATTCTGGTAAAGGATCTGGGGCTGTTCGATACAATCTGGGCGCTGGTGCTTCCGGGAGCGGTTCCGATCTATAACATCATACTCTGCATGAATTTTATGAAACAGCTTCCCGACACGATCGAGGACGCGGCTAGGGTGGACGGAGCCAGTTATTTCCAGCGTTTTCTGTACATCGTCCTGCCGCTCTCCAAACCGGTGATCGCGACCATTACGCTCTTTAGCTTTTTAAGCCACTGGAACTCCTGGTTCGACGGCAAGATTTACAACAATAAATCCATTCACTACCCGCTGCAGACCTATCTGCAGAACCTCATATCCAACAGTGATATGACCAATGCCAGCGATGCCATCGAAAATGCGCTGTCTAATGTAAAGACGCTGCAGGCGGCGCAGCTGTTCCTGACATTGCTGCCGATCCTCCTGATCTATCCTTTCTTACAGAAATATTTTACAAAAGGACTGACGATCGGGGCGGTGAAAGGCTGACGGCGGGAAGATGGCCCGGACATGGAAAGGAGCAGAAGAGTACAGAGTATGGAGAAAAGACTGAAGGAACTGCTGGATGGCGCGGGAGAGAATTATATACTGCCTTTTTTCTGGCAGCACGGAGAGGAGGAAGCCCTGATCCGGGAAGGCATGAGGAAAATCAGGGAATCCGGAATCCGCGCGGTATGCGTGGAATCCAGGCCCCATCCGGATTTCGCCGGCGAGGGCTGGTGGCGGGACCTGGATGTGATCCTGGATGAGGCCGAACGGCTGGATATGCGCGTATGGGTGCTGGACGACGCCCATTTTCCAAGCGGCTTTGCCAACGGAAAGGTGGGGGAGAATTCGCCTTACGCCAAGACGTTTCTGGATTATTACCATATCGACGTGCTCGGGCCGGCTCCCCGCGAAAGTTTTATAATCAAGACGGGAGCCGGGGAGAAACTGGAAGCGGTGACTGCGGGTATCCGGGCGGGCGGTGATCCGGAGAACCTTTCGGACGTGAGGGATCTGACCGGCCTGGTGCGGGACGGGATCCTGTACTGGGACGTGCCGGAGGGGGACTGGGTGCTGACCGTACTGAAGACGACCGGGATAGCGAAGGCGCGCCCCGGCTATATCAATTCCCTTGACAGGGACGCGGTGCGCTTCTTTCTTGACACCGTTTATGAGCCTCATTATGCCCATTATAAAAAGGAGTTCGGCAGGCGGTTCGCGGGATTTTTCTCGGATGAGCCGGAGATCGGCAATACAATATCCCATCACCGGATCGGACATTCGGACGCCCCTCTTCCCTGGTGCGGGGAGCTGGAAAACCGGCTGAGAAAAATGTGGGGCCCGGCCTACGGGACGAACCTGACGGCCCTGTTTTGTAAGATAGATGGAACGTCGCCGGCGGCCAGGGTGGCGTTCATGGATGAAGTAACCCGTCTGTATGAGGTGAATTTCTGCGGCCAGATCGGACAATGGTGCCGTGACCACGGGGTGGAATACATCGGCCATGTGATCGAGGATAACGGCTGCCACGCCAGGATGGGGCTGGGAACCGGACATTTTTTCCGGGCTTTGCGGGGGCAGGATATGTCCGGCATCGATGTGGTGCTCCAGCAGATCCGTCCCGGATACGGGGACAGGCCGTTCCATCACATCGGCGGGAAAGGGCTCTACGACGGCCGTTTCTTCCAGTTCGGGCTGGCAAAGATGGGTGTAAGCCTCGGCCATCTGGATGAGAAGAAGCACGGCAGGACGATGTGCGAGATTTACGGCGCCTACGGCTGGTCCGAGGGCCTGAAGCTGATGAAGTGGCTGACCGACCACATGCTGGTGCGCGGCGTCAATTACTTTGTTCCCCACGCGTTCACAATGAAGGATTTTCCCGATCCGGACTGCCCACCCCATTTTTATGCCAGGGGAAAGAATCCGCAGTACCCGTATTTCCGGTACCTGATGCAGTATATGAACCGGGTGAGCCATCTGATAAACGGCGGCACCCATGTGCCCTGCGTGGGACTGTTTTACAATGCCTGCGCGGAGTGGGCCGGCGACTATGAGCCGTTCGAGGAGGCGGGCATGCTGCTATCGGAAGAACAGATCGACTACGAAGTGCTGCCGGAGGATGTGCTGAAGGACTGCCGTTGCGAGAACGGCAGGCTGATCGCCGGCCGGGAACCGTTAAACGCGCTCGTCTTTCCGTACTGTGAATATCTGCCCCGGTACCTGCTGGACTGGTGCGCGGACGCGTCGGCGGAAGGGCTGAAGATCATCTTTCTGGAGAAGCCGCCCAGGGTACTCGAAACAGGGGAGCCATTCCGCCGCACGGACGCCGTTGTTCTTCCGAAAGAGATGCTCGTGCCGTATCTCAGGAAAGCCGGAGCTGCCGAACTCGTATGCGCCCCCAAGGCGCCCGGCCTGCGCTATTACCATTACCGGCAGACGGGAGGGGAGTTCTATCTCTTTTTTAATGAATCCGTGAACCGCGCGGCGGAGACGGAAGTCCGGCTTCCCCTGTGCGGCCGGGACTGCTGGCGCTACGACGCATTTGACAACCGATTGTACGCGGCGGAGCATGATGGGGACCGTCTTCGCCTGCGCCTAAGCCCGGGCGAAGCGTATCTGCTCTATGTGGGCGGACTGGAAGATGGCTGTGTCCCCGCGGCGGAAGGCGGGAAAGAGAAAACGTCCTTTCCGCTTGACGGTCCATGGACCGTGACGCTTAGGGATTACCGGAACGGCGGGGACGCGGAAACGCTGTGCCTGGAGAAGCCGGAGGATATGACCGCCCCGGACCGGAGGCCGGAATTCTCCGGCGTGATGGAATACGAAACCGTGTTCGACCTGCCGGAAGGGCAGAGTGCCGGGACGCGGGACGTGGAACTGGATTTCGGAGAGGTCTATGAGACTCTGGAAGTCTGGCTCAACGGCGGGGAACTGGGCGTGCGCATCGCGCCGCCGTACCGTGTAGCCGGCAGGACCGTGCTGAAAGAAAAGGGAAATGTACTGAGGGCGCGGGTAATCAACACCCTGGTACACAGCCTGAGGGACGATCTCTCCATGACGATGCCGGTGGAGCCTTCGGGGTTGCTCGGACCGGTTGAGGTTTCTATGGGGGAGACGTTGTAACTGTAAACAATTGTTTTAAGGAGGTAACAATGAAAAGAAAGAACCAGTTAATCTCAGCAGCGCTGGCAGCCGTAATGGCAGTATCAGCAGTTGCGGCAGGCTGCGGCAGCAGCGAAAGTTCAGACAGCGGTACAACGGCAGGAGGGACGGCCGAAACAACGACGGCCCCGGCGACCACAATGGCGGAGACGACTGTGGCAGCAGCGGCGGAAACGACTGCGGGAACCGTGACCGAGGAAACACAGCAGGCAGCCGGGGAGACAGGCGCGGAATTGCTTGATGCCCTTCCGGACGACCAGAAAGGGAGCGCGGGAAACTGTACTCTTCCGAGAAGCAACTATGTAACTTATCCTTATGAGGGCGCGGAGGGGATTACCCTTCGTTACTGGCTGCCCCTTCCGTCCAATATTTCCGCGAACCCGGATACGTCTGACTCTGTGCAGCTGACGAAGTGGGCGGAGCGCTGGCAGGAACTGACCGGCGTCAAGATCGAATTCATCCATCCGACCCAGGGTTCTGACGTCGAGGAGTTCAACACCATGATCGCCGGCGGTACGCTTCCGGACATCATCGAGTGGGAGTGGACGACCAGCTATACCGGCGGCCCGGAGGCTGCGCAGGAGGACGGCGTCCTGATCTATCTGGACGACTATATCACTCCGGACGGCCCGGCGGCCGACCTGTGGCAGTGGCTGCAGGATAACCCGGTGGTTGACAAGAGCGTCAAGGACGACCAAGGACATTATTACTGTTTCCCGTTTGTCCGCGGGTCCAAGTACTTACAGTGTACTTCCGGTCTGATGTACCGCAAGGACCTCATGGACAAGGCCGGCTACACGGGACCGTTTGAGACGATCGACGACCTGACCGCGGCTCTGACCGCTCTGAAGGATTACGGTATCGAGAAGCCCATGGTGCAGCAGTCGATTGACAACCTGCAGAACGGCACCATGAACGCGTATAACATCCGCCCCGGCATGTATGTATCCCCGGACGACGGGAAGGTGCATTACGGATTTGCCGAGGAAGGCTTCAAGGATTGGATGAAGCAGATGAACGAGTGGGTGAAGGCCGGACTCCTTGATCCTGATGTCCTTACCTGCGACCGTTCCACGATGGAGACTTATATCCTGACCGGCGTGGGCGGTATGTGCTACGGCGCCGGCGGCGGCTACATGGGAACCTTTCTGGCGACAGCCAAGGCTGCTCCCGACACCTATGGTGCGGACTTTGCTCTGGCCGGCGCTCCGTTCCCGGTACTGGAATCCGGCACGACGGTTCAGTACGGCGACGCTTCGTATGACTACGCAACAACCAATTTGTCTTCCGCGGCAATTACGGCCGACTGCCAGTATCCGGAGATTGCTGCCGCTTTCCTGAACTTCTGCTACAGCCAGAAGGGACATTATGAGATCAACTTCGGAGAGGAGGGCGTCGCCTACACGATGGGCGCGGACGGTCCCGAGTACACCGATGAGATTATGGCGAATCCGAACGGGCTGACCCCCGCTGTCGCGATGGCTTACCATGGCCGCGCCAATATGAGCGGCGCGTTCGTGCAGGATCCGGCTTTCATCTTCGGCTTCTATGCGGAGGACGCGCAGAAAGATGCCCTTCATATCTGGAATGACGGTACAGACAGTCAGAAGACGAAGATCCCTCCAATCACCATGACCCCGGATGAGGCCAGCGAGTACGCAAGAATTTTTGGCGACATCGATACGACCATGAAAGAGTACCGCGCGAAGTGGTTCACCATGGATACTAATGTTGATGATGAGTGGGACGCCTATATCGGGCAGCTGAAAAATCAGGGACTTGACCGTATGATCGAACTCCAGCAGGCAGCTCTTGATCGTTACAATGCCCGCTAAAAATCAGATATGCGTAAAAATCCTTACATCATATCATTAAAGTCATCATGGGCATGACGGAATGCGGAATGTCCGGATAAGGAGGAACGATGGGAATCAGGATTGGATTGGTCGGATGCGGAGCTATTGTTAAACGGTATTATCTCCCTGCACTGTCGCAGCTTCAGCAGGAGGGCAAAGTCAGTCTGGCGGCCTGCTGCGATGTGGATAACCAAAAAGCGCTTCAGGCCGCGGCCATCGGGTTTGAAAGGGTGTATACGGATTGCCTGCAGATGATTGAGGAAGTCAGGCCAGAAGGCATCCTGATGGCGCTTCCGGTGGATAAAACAGCTGAATGGGCCATGCGTGTCGCCCCGTACGGGATTCCACTGATGCTGGAAAAGCCGCCGGCATTGACGAAAGAGAGCGCGCTTCTGCTGGCGGAAACGCTCAAACAATACAAGGTACTGCATCAGGTGGCCTTTAACCGGCATTTCATTCCCGTGGCTGCGGCGCTAAAGGAAAAACTTCGTGAGGAGAAGGTGCGCAACCTGCAGGTTCAGATGTGCCGGATTAACCGAACGGAACCGACTTTTTACACGACGGCGGTGCACAGCATTGATCTGCTCAGATTTCTGGCGGGTGCCGCGTATGAGCAGGTAGATTTTTCCTATCAGGATCTGCCGGAATACGGTTCCCATGTGAGTAATTTCTATTTGCAGTGCCGGCTTTCCAACGGCGTAACGGGACAGATCACCATCTTGGTGGACAGCGGCATCCAAAATGAAAGAGTAATGGCATCCTGTAAAGGAACGGCTTATTTTGCGGCGCTGCCCGTGTGGGAGTGCAGTGACAGCCCGGGTGGGATTGTCACCTACCGGAATGACCGCATAGTGGATACCATGACCGGACCGGAGGTGGGAAGTCCCCGGCAAAACGCCGTCGCCAGCGGATTCTACGGGGAAATCGACCATTTTGTGGATGCAGTGGTTCACAACAGTCAGCCGGAAGAGAGTGCCGAGGCGGCGGTGGAACTGATTGCGATTGCTGAGGCGCTGCACAACAGAAAGGATGTGTACCGAAGATCATAAGTCTGCGCGGACTATCGGGAGCAGCGTTTCTGGTTTACCTCGGAGACGGAAAGGAGTCAGGATGAAAAAGGTTGTGATTGTCGGTTATGGCAATATGGGAAGCCAGTACGCCGATAAGATCTATACCGGGGAGGTCAGGGATCTGGAACTCTGCGGGATTCTCTGCCGGAACCGGCAGGGGCAGGAGCGGATCCGGTCGCGGATGCCGGAGGTGCGCGTCTTTGAAGACGAGCAGAGCATGTTCGCGCAGGCGGCGGATTATGACGCATTGATTATTGCCACACCGCATAAGGAACACATCCGGGTCGTCGAACACGCGCAGCAGGAAGGGCTTTCCGTTCTCTGCGAGAAGCCTTTCGGGATCAGCGCGAAGGAATGTATCCCGGCGGCCGAAGCGGCGCGGTCTTCCGGCCGTATCTACGCGGTCGTATTCAACTGGCGGGCCAGGGAGATTTACAGGCAGGTGCGCGATCTTTTGCGGGAGGGAAAGCTGGGGGCACTGCACCAGGTGGTATGGACGGCGAATTTCTGGTACCGGCCTGCCTTTTATCACCAGTCGTCCCGGTGGCGCAGCAGCTGGAACGGGGAAGGAGGCGGCCTGCTGCTCAACCAGAGCCAGCATCTGATGGATATGTGGAACTGGCTGTTCGGGCAGCCCGCGAGGGTGGCGGCCCGGATCGGATACGGCTGTTACAACCCGATTTCCGTAGATGATAAGGTTTCCCTGTTTTTCTCGCATGACAACGGGATGTGGGGGAATTTTATCACTTCCACCGGGGATTCGCCGGGAAGCAACCGTCTGGAGATCCACGGGGAGATGGGAAAGCTGGTGGTGGAAGCGGACCGCACCGTCACGTTCTGGGAAAATGAGCAGTCCACGTCCGAGGTTTCCCGAAGCGCGAGAAAGCCGAACCCGGTGATCCCGTACACCGTACGAAGCTGGGAGGTAAAGCAGGAGAAGAACGAGCATACGGCCGTGCTGCAGAATTTTGCGGACGCGCTGGAAGGGCGGGAAGCGCCTCTCGCGGATTTTGACGACGGGCTGCGTGCCCTGGAAAATGCAAATGCCGCCTATCTGTCGGATTGGCAGGGCCGGGAGGTCGCGATTCCCTGTGACAGCGCGCTGTATGCGGAGGAACTGGAGAAGCGGAGACGCGAGGAGCGGACTTCTTCCATGCCTTTTGTTCGCGGCTGACATGGGGCCTGCAGCAGAGGCGAGGAGAGGGCCGCTGCTTCCCCGTCTTTCGTTCGCGGCTGACATGGAGCTGCAGCAGAGGTGAGGAGCGGGCCGCATTCCCGCTTGCAATTTGTGATTGACATGGACACTGCATGTTGCTGCCTGCAATTTATAACCGTTCAGACGGCGCCGTCTTAACTGTTACTGAAATTTATTCCTGACGCTTCTTCACAAACAGCGGACCGTGGTGTATAATGAAAATCCGGAAACGGGATTCCATGATCCGGTATCCGGTACGGACGGCAATGAGCAAGATACAGATAACACTGGAATACATTTCGAGAGAACGACAATCGGTAAGGGAGGTTTCGTATATGAAGGGACGAATCAGCAACAAGCTGGGCGAGATCCGGATCAATCCCGAAGTCATTGCCAAGTATGCCGGACTGACGGCGGTGGAATGTTTCGGAATCGTGGGCATGGCCGCGATCAGCATGAAGGATGGCCTGGTGAAACTCTTGAAGCGCGACAGCCTGACGCACGGCGTTACATTGAAAGTGGAAGAGAACCACATCACCCTGGAGTTTCATGTGATCGTCTCTTATGGCGTCAGCATTTCCGCGGTAGCGGACAATCTGATCGAGAATGTGAAATATAAAGTAGAAGAGATGACCGGCATGGAAGTGGACAAGATCCGTATTTACGTCGAAGGCGTCAGAGTGATCGATTAAGGAGGAAACCGCCCGTGGTTATGAATACATTGGATGCAAAGACTCTGCAGAAAGCGTTTCTCGCAGGAGCGAAGGAGCTGGAATCTAAGAAAGAATGGATCAACGAGCTGAACGTCTTCCCGGTTCCGGACGGCGACACCGGCACCAACATGACAATGACGATCATGGCGGCGGCCCGCGAGGTGGCGGCGATAGAGGAGCCGACGATGGAACTGCTTGCCAAAGCCATTTCTTCCGGTTCCCTGAGGGGAGCGAGGGGCAATTCGGGCGTGATCCTGTCCCAGCTGTTCCGCGGCTTTACGAAGGAGATCAGAACCGTGGATGTCATCACGACGGCCACGCTTGCGGATGCTTTCATGCGCGCCAAGGAGACGGCCTATAAGGCGGTTATGAAGCCCAAGGAGGGTACGATCCTGACCGTCGCCCGCGGCATGGCGGATAAGGCTGCGGAGATGGCCGGGAAGACGGATGATATCATCGAATTCATGCAGGCTGTCGTCGAGTGCGGCGATGAGGTTCTGAGCCAGACGCCGGAACTCCTGCCGATCCTGAAGCAGGCCGGCGTGGTGGATTCCGGCGGTCAGGGTTTAATGCAGGTGATGAAGGGGGCGCTGAACGGGCTTCTCGGCAAGGGGATTCCATTTACGGAGGACGTGCCGCAGGAAACCGGCGGCGAAGCACGGAAGACGGACGCAAACGCCGCGGGGATGCCGGGCGAAGAGCAGAGGACGGATGCCGCGCCGGGGGAGGAAAGGGATGAAAGCATCCTCCGGACAGAAGCTGTGCCGGGATCCGGCCCGGAGACAGCCGATATCCGCTTCGGATACTGTACGGAATTCCTCGTGAATCTGGAGAAAGAGTATGATGAAGAACAGGAGGCAGGGTTTAAGGCATACCTGGAATCCATCGGTGACTCCATCGTACTGGTTTCTGACGGCGGGGTGGTGAAGGTTCATGTCCATACGAATGATCCCGGCCTGGCGATCCAGAAAGCGCTGACGTTCGGCTCTTTGTCAAAGATCAAGGTCGATAATATGCGCGAGGAGCACCATGAGCGCCTGATCCGGGATGCGGAGAGGCTGGCCGCGCAGCAGAAACGGAAAGAGCTGACGTCGGCGGCGATGAAAGAGGCTGGAAACGACGCTGCGGGCGGTATCGGAAACGATTCCGCCGGTTTGGCGGACAGCCCGGCGGCAGCACCGGGTATTCCCGGCAGTGTCACAGCGCAGGCCATATCACCGGAGGGCGGCGGTACCTCGACACAACCTTCCCGCTCATGCAGCGGAACAAGCGGCTCTGATTCATCCGCTGCCGCTGGAACTGCCACAGCAAGCACTGGAAGCAAAGCGGCGACGGATTTCTGCAGCGACCTTTCGCCGGATCCTCAAACTGACCTTTCTCCGGATCCCGGAACCGGTGCAGCGGTAAAAGGGACACCGCGCAAGGACTGCGGATTTATCGCGGTGTCCATGGGGGACGGTTTTGCCGACATATTCAAGGGAATCGGGGCGGACTGCCTGATCGAAGGCGGCCAGACGATGAATCCGAGTACCGAGGACATGCTGAACGCCATCGACCAGGTAAATGCGGATACCGTCTACATCCTGCCCAACAACGGCAATATCATTCTGGCGGCCCAGCAGGCTGCCTATCTGGTGAAAGATAAGCGGATTGTCGTGATACCGTCGAAGACGGTTCCGCAGGGCATCTCCGCTCTGATCAATTTCGTCCCCGGACTGGCGCCGGAGGAGAATGAAAAGAATATGATTGAGGAGATGAACCGGGTCAGGACAGCCGAGATCACCTATGCCGTCCGCCACACGATTATTGAAGATAAAGAGATCGAGGAAGGCGATATCATGGGGCTGGACGACCACCATATTCTCTCGGTTGCGAAGTCGGTGGAAACGGCGGCCCTGGATGCCCTTAAGGAAATGCTCGAAGAGGAATCGGAACTGGTCAGCATCTATTACGGGCAGGATATTTCCGAGGAGGAAGCCGGCACATTTCTTAAGAAGGCGCAGGCGCTCTGCCCGCAGTGCGAGGTGGAACTGAACTATGGCGGGCAGCCGATTTATTACTATCTGATTTCGGTCGAATAGGCGGCAGACGGCGGGTGTCTGCACGAACGGAAAAATAGGACGTGCAGGCATCCGTTTCATTGCTTATGTCATACGCCGTGGGGAAGAGGATGTAAAGGGAGAAGGGACAGATTTAAGGTAACTTCATTATCTGTAATATAACGATGGGCGGAATAATTATATCGATAAATGAGAATTCAGATACTTCTTTCGTGAAGTTTGTATGCCTTGCATTTGTTGAAATTAATCATTGGAATTAAATGAAAAATCCGGGCACTGACAACAGTCCATGTCCGGATTCACACAATGAAGTGGAGCTGAGGGGAATCGAACCCCTGTCCAAAAACCAATTCCCTGTTCTTCTACTATCATAGCCGCTTGTTTGACATTCCCTCCGC
>CAYYHX010000018.1:14748-21539 GCA_964471835.1 uncultured Hungatella sp. | reverse complement strand
TACCCCCCCATTTCAAAAGTCAATGTTCGTACAAATTGTACGGAAATTTATACAATATTCTACTACCAACGCGATAGTATGATCTTAAAACCGCTGAGTCGATGTTCTTCGAATGTCAAATAAAAAACGAGCAGAGTATAACCCAAACGCTGTAGATTAAAATCTACTTTTGATTTTTCCGGATTTTTGAAAAATAGACTGGTTTTTCCTGATTGCCTGTGCTATAATCGGCAGCGATTGAATTAACGATTGTATTTATTCACGGAGGTTAATGATTATGCATGGTAATGTTATCGTAGGCCAGTCCGGCGGCCCTACGGCCGTCATCAACTCCAGCCTCGCGGGCGTGTTCCGCACCGCTATCGACCGGGGCGCGAAGGTGGTATACGGTATGCGCAACGGCATCCAGGGGCTTCTGGATGAAAAATATGTGGATATGTCTGACTATATCAAGAATGAGTTGGACATCGAGATCTTGAAGCGCACTCCGTCCGCATTTCTCGGCACCTGCCGCTATAAGCTGCCGGCGATCCATGAGGACCAGGATATTTATAAGCGCATTTTTGAAATCCTGAACAAACTGGACATCGAGTGCTTCATCTATATCGGCGGCAACGATTCCATGGATACCATCAAGAAGCTGGCTGATTTTGCGCTGCTGACGGGACAGAGCCAGAAGTTCGTGGGCGTGCCCAAGACCATTGACAATGATCTGGCACTGACTGACCATACGCCCGGCTACGGCAGCGCTGCCAAATACATCGCCACTTCCACCAAGGAGATCATCCGCGACGGCAACGGTTTCTCTTATAAGAAGGAACAGGTCACAATTATCGAGATTATGGGCCGCAACGCGGGCTGGCTGACCGGCGCCGCCGCCCTGGCGAGAGGCGAGGACTGCGAGGGCGTCGATCTGATCTATCTGCCGGAGGTTCCGTTCGATATCGATAAGTTCCTGGAGAAAGTGAAGTCCCTGCTTGATCAGAAATCCACCGTATTTGTGGCGATCTCCGAGGGCATCCGGCTGAAGGACGGCACCTATGTCAGCGAGGCGGGCGGCGGCTCCACTTATGTGGATGCGTTCGGCCATAAGCAGCTGACCGGCTCCGCGACCTATCTGGCGAACCTGGTCGCCCACACCTTCGGCTGCAAGACCCGCGCCGTAGAGTTCAGCACGCTGCAGAGAAGCGCTTCCCACCTGGCGTCCCGCACCGACATCAATGAAGCGTTCATGGTCGGCGGAGCCGCCGTGAAAGCGGCCGACGAGGGCGATTCCGGCATGATGATCGTGATCGACCGTGTTTCCAACGACCCGTACCAGTCCGCTACCGGCATGTATGACGTACACCGGATCGCCAACGACGAGAAGCTGGTGCCGCGCAACTGGATCACGGAAGACGGAACCTACGTGACGGAAGATTTCATCGATTATGTGCGTCCGCTGATCCAGGGCGACTACCCGTGCGTGATGGTGAACGGCCTTCCAAGGCACCTGTATCTGAAGCCGGATGACAAATGATTTCTGTCGGCTCTGTTACACAGATCATTTCCATCGGCTCTGTCATGACAAATAATTGTTTACAGGCTCTATCCTAAGGAGGATCAGATAAGGACAGATAAGGATAAAAGGGGGGCTGCCGGAACACGGCGGCCTCCTTTATAAGAGCGAACGGGCGCATATCTCCGCGCGATCTCCTCTGCCGTCTTCATCCCGTCCATGGCCGCGGAGGTGATTCCTCCCGCGTATCCGGCTCCTTCCCCGCAGGGGAACAGTCCCGCGACGGCACTCTCGAAATGCCCGTCCCGCAGGATCCGCACCGGCGATGAGGTCCGGCTCTCCACACCGGCCAGAATGGCGTCATATCTGGAAAATCCCGCTATCTTCTGTTCAAAGCTTTCTACGCCTTCGATCAGCGCGTCCGTCAGGCAGTCCGGCAGGATTTCACGCAAATCAGCAAATTCCGTGCGGCCCATAAACTGCGGACACACCCCGCCGTAGTCCCGGCTCGCCCGTCCGGCCTTAAAATCGCCGTACAGCTGAACCGGGATCCTGCCGTTTCCGAGATGATATGCCTTCTCCTCCAGACGCCGCTGGAATTCCACACCCGCAAGAGGTGAACTGCTTCCGTAATCAGCGGGGGAAACCGTTACGATTAGTGCGCTGTTGGCGTTGACTCCGGCGCGGTCATGATTGCTCATGCCGTTGACGGCCAGACGACCCGGTTCCGAAGAAGCGTCCACGACGTACCCGCCCGGACACATGCAGAATGAATAGACGCCCCGTCCGCTGCCGGCCTGATGGGTCAGTTTATAAGGAGCCGAACCCAGGATACCCGGGTCGGCGCAGCCGTACTGCGACTCGTTGATCATCCTCTGGGGATGCTGGATGCGCAGGCCGACCGCAAAGGATTTCGCCTGCATAGGCACGCCAAGCCTTTCCAGCATGGCAAAGGTATCCCGCGCACTGTGTCCGATTGCCAGGATGACCGCCTCCGCGGGGATCACGATTTCCTGCGGCGGGCTGATGGGGGATATGTCTGACAGTGGATTGAGGCGGGATTCGTCCGGCGATGGTCTGACGCGAGATTCCCCCGGCGACGGCCGTCCGGCCGGATACACCTCCGCTTTCACGCCGGTTACACGCCCGCGCTCAAGCAGCAATTCCGTCACCCGCGTACCGAACATCACCGTGCCGCCGAGAGAAATGATATGCTCCCGCAGGTTTTTCACCACCTGCGCCAGTACGTCCGTTCCGATATGCGGCCTGGCGTCCCAGAGAATATCCGCTCCCGCTCCATGCTCCGCAAGAATCTCCAGCACTTTGCGGTTCCGTCCGTCCGGATCCTTCACCATCGTATTCAGCTTTCCGTCGGAAAAAGTTCCCGCACCGCCCTCTCCAAACTGGACATTCGAGCGAATATCCAGAATCCCTTCCTGCCAGAACCGTTCCACCTTCCGTCTGCGCACGGAAACTTCGTCTCCTCGTTCCAGAATCACTGGCCGATATCCCGCTTCCGCAAGCATATACCCGGCAAAAAGGCCGGCCGGACCGCTGCCAACGATCACAGGAGGATGTGACAGCGGCTTGTTTCCCGGTTCCGGGAAATGATAGACTGTGTCAGCGGCAAGCGCAACCTGCACATTTTTCGCCCTTTTTATAATCTTCGATTCTTTTTCCCCTGCCACTTCCGCATCCAATGTATAGATAAAGAAAATCTGATCCTTCTTCCGGGCGTCGATGGAACGCTTCACGACAGTCAATGCGCGCAGCGATTCTTCCGGAACCCTGAGCGTTCTAGCCGCCTTTTCATAGAGCTGTTTTTCTGTATGTCCAGCAGGAAGTTTCAGCTGGGAAATCCGTATCATATTTTCGTTATCCTCAATTTTGCTATTCTCAATTTTGCTATCCTCAACTGATCTGCGTCACATGATCCGCCTCTCGATGATCCATTTCTCTGTAACTGCATCATTTTCCATCTTTTCCGTATCTGCTTCAAATGGTGTCCGTTCGCAGATCAGCATAACGTCCGGTCTGTACGAGTCTATATGCCCCGTGCGGCATTGCGCCCCGCCACCGCGCCGCTCGACCACGCCCACTGAAGATTATAGCCGCCGCAGATGCCATCCACGTCAAGGATTTCCCCGGCAAAATAAACGCCCGGAACCAGTTTCGACTGAAGTGTAAGCGGATCTACCTCCGAAGTGTCCACGCCCCCGCAGCAAACCTGGGCATGCTCATACGAATTGGCAGCCGTTACCGTCGCCGTAAAGCAGCGCATCTGGCGGTACAGGGCATTCCAGCCGTTCTCGTCCACGTCCCCTGCCCTCTGCGTCAGGCTGAGGCCGGCGCGTTTCAAGAGCACGCCCGACAGTTTTTTATGGAAAAGCCCGCACATCCACTGTTCGCAGGTTTTATCCGGCATCGACGCCGCGCGCCGCCGGATCATTTCCTTCGTTTCTTCCCTGCTCTGGCGCGGAAAAAAATCGATCACCGCTTTTACCCGTTTATTATGAAATAGGGAAATCGACGCATAGCGGCTCACCTGAAACACCGGAATTCCGGAAATGCCGTAATCCGTCAGCTGGAGTTCGCCGCAGTCGGATGCCAAAAGCTCCCAGCGTTCCCCGGTTGTCCGGTCTGCCGGAACATCTCTCTCGGCGTTTTTCGGTTTTGCTGCCGAAACGCCCCCTTCCTTCTTGGCAGATACATCATCCTCTTGCGCGTGTAATTCCGCATATAAATCAACCTTTGCGTCCACGCGCACGCCAGTCAGCTGCCTGAAATCCTTCTCCGCGCACCGCAGCTGCACCAGTGCGGGAAGCGGCGTCAGAATCCGGTGTCCCAGCCCGCGCGCCAACTCATATCCGCTGCCGTCCGAACCGGTTGAGGGAGCCGCTTTTGAACCGGCTGCCAGTACCACAGCGTCCGCCAGGATCACGCCTTGATCCGTCCTTACAAAGATGCGTTTTCTCTTTCCTGCTCCTTCGTTTCGAGACTGCAGCTCCCGGCAGTCCGTCCGCAATCCGATCTGTTCCTGTTCCGCTTCTATCCGCGATACCTGGCAGCCTGTCCGCAGTACAGCATCTTCTTCTTCCGGCTCTGTCCGCGGTATCTGGCAGTCCGTCCGTAACCCACCATGCTCCTTTTCCGGCTCTATCCGCAGCACCTGGCAGCCTGTCTGCACTTTGACATGTTCCCGTTCCAGTTCCATCCGCAGCACATCCAGCACCGACGACGCCTGATCCGAATTCGGATAGAAATACCCGTTCCGCTCCTTCGGCAGTATGCCCATCTCTTCAAAAAAATTCACAGTCTCTTCAAACGGAAACTGCCGAATCACCTTCCATGCAAAATCCGCCTGACTGCAGCGGTAATATTCCGGCTTCTGGTTCCGGTTTGTAAAATTGCACCGCCCGTTTCCGGTCGAGAGAAGTTTCTTTCCCACACGATCCATGTGCTCCAGAACCGTCACGTCCGCGCCGCCCCGCGCCGCGATGATTGCCGCCGTCATTCCGGCCGCCCCTCCGCCGATGACCACAACCCGCTTTTTCATACATTTTCCACAAGCCTCATTCTTGTTTCTCCCCTCAGCTGCGACTCACTGTTTCTCCCATCAATCAGCCGCTCACTCACTTCTCCCGCCAGCCTCATCCCATCCCCTTCTCTCACATCAGATGCAGTTTCCGGGCCAGCGCGAGGATCTTCCTGCCGCCGGGCATCCTTCGCAGTTCCCGCTCATTGACCCCGCGCAGGAACAGAAGGAGGAAGAAATAGATCACCACCGCCGCGCAGACAGCCGCGACCGTGCTGACCAGGTTCCCGGCAAACTTCATGCAGAACCGGTAAATGCCGAACGCCGCGCCGCCCATCACGGCCGAGGCCAGAAGCGGGATCAGAAATGTCCTCACGATCTCCTGCCGGTAATGCACGTACCGCGCGATCGAAACCGCGTTAAAGATGCACACCAGAAGCGCGAACAGGATATTGGAATAAAGCACGCCGAAGACCCCCAGGTGGAACACCTTGAGCATCACATACAGAACCGCCACATGAATCACCATCGCGATGCTCGCATTGACGATCGGCGAGCGCATCCGGTTAATCCCCTGCAGCACGCCGTTCGTCACCGTAGACAGGGAAAATACAACCACCGCCAGCGTACCGTAGGTAAGCATCGAAATCAGCATCGAATTATCCAGATTCGGAAACAGAAGGTTCGAAATGGGTCCGGCCAGCACAGCCATGCCTACCGCTGCCGGAATCGCTATGATCATCGAGAACCGGATCGCCATCGCAATCCGCGATACCACCTTCCTGCGGTTCCTTTCCGCCATAGCCGTGGAAAGAGAAGGAATCAACGAAGAAGACAGCGCGTTGGCAATCGCCACCGGAATATTGAAAAGCAAATGGTAACGGCCCGAATAGATGCCCCACTGGGAAGCGATCTCTTCTTCGGCTCCCGTACCGGCCATCACCTGGCCGAAGATCACATTGTCGATAACCGTCCCGCTGTTATAGATCGTGCTGCTGACCAGGATCGGCAGGATCGTCAGGATCATGGCTGAGGAGATCGCCGCATAACTCTCCACGCGGCCGCTTCTGTCGCTTCGCACCTGGGCGCGGATCCCGGGGCCTCGCTTTATCATAAGCGCAAGGAAACAGGCCAGGGCTGAAAGAGCGCCCGCACCGGTACCCAGGGTGGCGCCCACAGCGCCGAACGCGTAAGAATATTCCGTTCCGCCGTAGACCAGATTCGATTTAAGGCCCATCGAAAAAAGCACGCCGGCCGCGATCAGGCTCACCGCCGCGTTGACGATCTGCTCTATGATCTGGGAAAATGCGGTCGGAACCATCGTAGACTGTCCCTGGAAATACCCGCGGAACACGCCCAGATATGCCATGATCCAGACCGTCGGCGCCAGCGCACGGAGCGCATAAGAGCAGAACGGCATCTTCAGCATCACATCGGCAAAGAAATCCGCGCCGAACCACATCAGACAGAAACACAGGCCGCCAGCAACCGTGGCATAGAAAAGGGCAGCCCACAGGATGCGGACCGTGTTGCGGTACTGTTTTAACGCCAGCCTGGAAGCCACCATCTTCGAAACCGCCACAGGCAGGCTGTAGGAGGACATGATAAGCAGCGTGGAATAGATGTTATACGCCGCGCCGTAGTAGCCGTTCCCCCTGTCCCCGATGAAATTCGCCAGCGGGATCCGGTACAGCATTCCGATCAGGCGCACCAGGATGCCGGCAGCCGCCAGGATGCTTCCCTGCACGAGAAAATTCG
>CAYYHX010000018.1:0-14648 GCA_964471835.1 uncultured Hungatella sp. | reverse complement strand
TGCCGGCAGCCGCCAGGATGCTTCCCTGCACGAGAAAATTCGTCCCCGCCGCCTGCGACGACTGTGGCTGAAGCTGAATCTCCCCACGCGCACGAGAATACGGCTGCTCTTCCCGGCTAATGGCCCGGCTGCTCCCCTGTTTTGCCCTGCTTCGTCCTCTACTCGTCTCTTCCATGGATCTCCGTCTTGTCAAAATCGCTGGTCGGAATGATGCATACCCAGGTCTTTCCCTGGTTCAGTATGATTTCCTCATGTTCTGCATTATAATAATGGGTAACTCCGAATTCGCCATCCTTCTCCCATGACAGCGGGATCGCCCGGCCATTGGTGATATAATACCCGTACTGCGGCGTATGCACGTCGATATTGCGGTACTGGGTCGTCGCGTAATACCCGGAAGAACAATACTGGAAAATGATATTCTTCACCGCGATCTGCCCCTCATCCCCGAGGTGCTCGCCGCCATACTGGTACCGGTAATAGAGCCCGTCGTCTTCATGGTACTCAAAATACGGTTTGTTGTATGCATAGCCGGGAACCACCCTGTAAGCATCCAGCGAATTTTCCGGATTGATCTGCACGCCATCCACGGCAAACAGGTAATGCCCCTTGTAGGAGTCAGAATACTCCTGGGAGTATCCCAGCTGTCCAATCGCCTTTTGGATGCCCTCTGCGCTCGCGTACGCATTATGCGGCGATTTCCTGTCCTTGGACCGGAAATAAGCTGTTGAGCCGATGCCTTCGATCCCGTTGATATTGTCGATATTCTTCAGATACGGTTTTGCAAATGTACTCTGTCCGTAGTGCGCATAGATCGCGTCAAATTCCCTCGCAAAATAGATGTAATAGGTACGGCAGCTTCTGACGGATCCGATCCGTTCCAGATCATCATAGTCCTCAAGGATCGCCAGGTAGCGGTTCATAGTTCCTTCGACAGGCGCCTCATAGACGACTCCGGCCCGGTTGATGCCATAGTTTGGCATGGCTTCCTTGTCGTTGCTCATCATGATGGCCAGCGGACGCCGGTTCCCCTTCTTTGCATCGACCATCTCCCCGGTCAGATAGCTCCGGATCTTCCCATTCTCCTCGACGCGGTCTTCCGGCCGCTGGGCCAGCTGCTCCGGTTCCGTCTCCGTCTCCTTCTCTGTCTCCTTCTCCGGAGCGGTGGTCAGATGCACCGCTGTCGTCTCCTCCGGTTCCGTCTCCGTCTCCTTCTCCGATGTTTCCAGGGTCTCAATCTCCTCCCGGGACCGGCCGCCGCACGCCGTAAGCGCAAGCGCGGCCGCCAGCGCCAGAACCGGCCATACCATCCGTCTCCTCATCATCGCAAGTATCCTCTGCTCCTAAGAATGTCTTCCTGTTTCTTCTCCATGACAGCCCGTTCCTCATCCGCGATATGGTCATAACCGCAGAGATGAAGCATACTGTGCGCTACCAGAAAAGCCAGCTCCCGCTCGGGAGAATGGCCGTACTCCTCTGCCTGGCAGAGAACCCGGTCAACAGAAACCATCATATCTCCCAGCATCAGCTCTCCGGTCTCCGGATTGAAGCAGTCGGCAAACGCCTCCTCCACATGTCCGAAATCCGAAGGGGCATCCAATGTCAGGGCCGGAAAAGACAGTACGTCCGTGGGCTTGTCTATCCCTCGGAACCGCCTGTTCATTTCCCGGATCTCATCATCACCGGTCAGGACAACATCAACCTCCGCCTCATAGGGACATCCCTCATAGTCAAGCACCGCCCCGGCGACTTCGCGGATAATCGCCTCCCATCGAACCGGAAGCTCCTTCTCCGCCTCATAATCAATATGAACCGTCATAGATTCCCCCTGCTTTTGCCCTCCTGTCCGTGCGGCA
Source organism: uncultured Hungatella sp. (assembly GCA_964471835.1). Taxonomy (GTDB): domain Bacteria; phylum Bacillota; class Clostridia; order Lachnospirales; family Lachnospiraceae; genus UBA3402. Next base: position 12,792 of record CAYYHX010000018.1, on the reverse strand, counting down.
GATGATCCATCGGGTACCGGTGTCCCCCGCCCGGTCCTTTCGTACGCGTTTCATATTCCTCATAGGCTTCCACAATCTTCTGAACCAGCGGGTGCCGCACGACATCCGTACTCGTCAGATAGCAGAATCCGATGCCGTCTACATTCCTCAGAACCTTCACCGCCACATCCAGCCCCGACACGCTGCCAGCCGGCAGATCCTTCTGGGTCTGGTCCCCGGTGACAATGACCTTCGAACCGAAGCCGATCCGCGTGAGGAACATCTTCATCTGCGCCGGCGTCGTATTCTGCGCCTCATCCAGAATAATGTAGGCATTGTCCAGCGTGCGGCCGCGCATATAGGCTAACGGCGCCACTTCGATCAGGCCCTTCTCCGCGTTGTGCTGATAACTCTCCGCACCCATGATCTGGTACAAGGCATCGTAGAGCGGCCGCAGGTATGGATCGACCTTGCTCTGCAGGTCTCCTGGCAGGAATCCCAGCTTCTCCCCCGCCTCGATGGCAGGACGGGTGAGGATGATCCGCCCGACTTCCCCATCCTTGAACGCCTGGATCGCCATCGCCATCGCCAGGTACGTCTTGCCGGTACCCGCCGGTCCGATGCCAAAAACAATCATCTTGCTGCGGATCGCGTCCACATAGGCTTTCTGTCCCAGAGTCTTCGGCTTGACCGGCCTCCCGTTCACCGTCCGGCAGATGACGTCCCTGTCGATCTCCAGGATCTCCCCGTCCTTCTCGGAAAATGAGAGTGCCAGCGCATAATCTACATTCTGAGCCGTGATCTCATTGCCCCGCTTCGACAGCTCCACAAGATTGCTGAACACGCTCCCGGCCCGGTGAACCGTTTCTTCCGGCCCGATGATCTTCAGTTCCCCGTCCCTGGATACCATGGTCACATGCAGCGTCCGCTCGATCTTCTTCAAATTCTCGTCGAACTGCCCGCAGACATTCCGTTCGTGATCCATCGGGATATCGATGATCGATTCTACCACACTCATTCCTCTTACCTAACCCTTCGGCCGGTCAGTCCTTTCCGCATTGGTTTGCGGCCTTTCCGTTTCTTCCGATATTATCATACACTTTATCTGAATTTTTGTAAATACAGCCTCCCGGATATTTTTGACCGCCGACCTTTGCGACAAAAGACCGCCACAATGGGCGGTCTCTCTACCTGTAAGCCGCAGGCCGGACTTGAACCGGCGACCCCTTCATTACGAGTGAAGTGCTCTGCCGACTGAGCTATTGCGGCGCAAATCTGTCCCAGCAAACACGCTGGTCTTCTCTTTTTCAAAAAAATACCCTGAATGCACGATGCATCCAAAGCATCCCTGATGACCTCGCCGGGAATCGAACCCGGGTTTACGCCGTGAGAGGGCGTCGTCTTAGCCGCTTGACCACGAGGCCTTGCCTTCAATCGAGGCGACGGGATTCGAACCCACGGCCTCTGCGTCCCGAACGCAGCGCTCTACCAAACTGAGCCACGCCTCGATACGACTGGTAGTATAATATGAATTGTGCGGATTGTCAAGAATATTCTTCTCTTTTTTTGTGAAGAAGCGGCCGGCTCTGCTATTCACGGGTCAGTTGGATGGAATAAGGAGCATGCCCGATACGGATTGACATTTTTATCTCAAAAGGGTAATATAGAGAAAAAGATAAGGAGGTATGCCATTATGGCACGATTTGATTTTGAGGATATCAGCAAGTCGCTGGCGGATAGGGGGAAAGAAGCCGCCCAGAAAGCAAAGGATGTCGCAGAGATTGTGCAGCTGAAAGGCCAGGTTTCTTCTGAGAAGAGCAAGGTGAAGTCATTATACGCGGCGATCGGACAGCTTTACTACAGGAATCATAAGGATGATACGGACAGCGAGTACCAGTCTCTTCTGGATGAGATCGCAAAGAGCATGAAGACGGTTTCCAAGCTCCAGGAGAAGATCCGCAAGCTGGACGGCAATGTGATCTGCCCTTCCTGCGGCGCGGTGATTAAGAAGGGGAACGCGTTCTGCGGGAAATGCGGAGCGCCGGCTCCGGAACCTGCCGCAGAGGACGAGGAGGATTCTGAGAATGCAGCCGAGACATGCGAGCCGGATGTGAGTGGTTCCGCAGAAGCGAAGGATGCGGCTGCGGAAGAGGCTGCGGAAGCAGAGGATGCGGCGATAGAGGAAGAAGCCTTAGCAGCAGAAAATGCGGCGAAGGAGGAAGAAGCCGCGGAGGCCGAAGATACAGCAGGTGTGGCCATTTCAGAAGAAACGGATACGACGGAGGATACCGGAGAAGAATCCGCAGAGGGGACAGGATCCGTTGAAGATAACGGGAAAGGAACCGCTGAGAAAGATCAGGATGATGTAAAGATCACAGCTGACGAAGGATAAAGAATTAAGGAATGTGAAATCACAAAGATGAAAGAAAGAAACTGCCGTCTTAAGCAGGCCGCGTGTCTGCTGCGGGCGGCAGTCTTTTAGCTGCAATTGCCGTCAGGAGGCCTTATCGGTTTTCCCGAGAATATAGGTAAATACCCCGCAGACGGCGGCAAGCAAGAACCCCGCAATGATCTCGCCCGCTGTCAGGCTGCCCAGCTGGCCGAACAGGCCGGTGTTATAGAAGATCGCAAACGGAGAAGCGATGATCAGCCCCAGGATCGCGCAGTAGGTCGTCACGCCGTATCTCTCGAAGAGGAAAGTGATCAATTTGGCGATCAGAAAGATCCCAAGCAGTACGCCTATGCCGAAGGGAACCAGCAGGCACCCTGCGGAAAACATTCCTCCCAGATCGAAATGCCGCAGCGCCTCCAGGAAGGTCTTGATTGTGTTAATGATACCGTAATAGTATCCCAGTATCATCATGACCAGCGAACCGCTGACGCCGGGGATCACCATCGTAGCCGAAGCGATAACGCCGACAAGGAACAGGGAGATGAGTTCCACCGGTGTAATTGAAAATGTGCGGAGCGCATCTTCTCCGGGATTTAACATTGGCAGGAAAACCGCCACACAAAAAAAGATTGCAAAAGCAAGCAAAGAAGGTTTCCTGTGCGCTCTCTCCATCTCCCGTTTCAACGCGTGGAACAACATAGGCAGCCCGCCAAAAATCAGTCCGACGAAAGCCATGCATGTCACAAAGGTATGCTGGCTTAACAGATATTCGATGGCATAGGTGAAGCCTACGATGCCAAGCGCACAGCCGATGAGCAGCGGCAGCAAGGTCCTCACACTTGCCTTCCAGTTCTTTAAGAGATTAGAAACGGCCGCGATGATCTTGTCATAAACCCCCAGTGACACGGCCATGGTGCCGCCGCTGACGCCGGGAATGATGTTAGCGATGCCGATGAAGATACCTTTTATGATGTCCATGATAATTGCCATCTCAAAATCCTCTTTCTTCTTAACCAGCTTTACTGGAATTAATCAGTCTTCCGCCAACCGGACGCAGCAATATCAGCGTCCCCTCCCATCAGGGCGGAATACCTCCTGATGATTATAATTTGTCCGGGCTTATCTGTCAACTGGCTGCCGGCTTTTCGACTTTTGCTCTCTGGCTGCCGGCTTTTCGACTTTTGCCGGTCTGGCTGCCACCGTTTCGCCTTGTGCCGGTCTGGTTGTCGCCTTTTTGCCTTTTGCCGGTCTGATGTGCCTTTCCGTTTCTTGCTGGTACGGAAGCGTTCCATAATCAGTCCCGTACCAATGTAAATGTACGCCAAAAGCCATACCCCGGCCCCGATATTGGTTAAGGAATATTCTGTTATATTTTCGCGCTTTTTGCGTTATATAAGTAGTGATCTCCGGAGATGCACAAGACAAAAGGAAAAGAGGTGATGCCATGAAGCGATTCTCCTTTCATCATGAATAAATCTGACTGATGTTCTTCTTTCTGAAAGAGACCTGCCGGCCACAGGTCTCTTTTCATTATCGTCCGCGTCATAACCCTAATGCGTTTCCATAATGCAGATTATTCCCGAAAAGTTCATCATATCGCTTATACATCCAGCATACTGAGCAGATTGTAGCATCATTCATTTTCTCTAATATATCGTAACAGTTCAGACGGCACATCTTCTTGCGCAATACTCTGAAGCCGAGGGGGCGGGCCATAGCCGTTTGGCCACCGTCTCGGGGGCATTGACCTCCGGACGGGGGATGCGATCCCCTTGGTGAGCCAGACCCGTAACAGTAACGATTACACCGCGTTTCTGAGGCGGTAGGAACGATGGATGTTTCGCCTTTTGGAATATTGCCCACTGCAAAAACGACTTTAGGGGTTTCATTCCAGCAGCTTCGCGATTTCTTCAAAACTCAGGCTGCCAAGCGAGGGGTTTTCGTCCGTCACCACCTGTTCGGCCAGCGACGCCTTGGCGCGCTGAAGGCGCAAAATATTCTCCTCGATGGTTCCGCGGGTGATCAGCTGGACCACCGTGACCGTCTTCTCCTGTCCGATGCGGTGAGCGCGGTCGGCGGCCTGGTTCTGCGCCGCCACGTTCCACCAGGGATCGTAATGGATCACCATATCGGCTTTCGTCAGGTTCAGCCCGGTGCCGCCGGCTTTCAGCGAGATCAGGAAGACCGGCGCCTCGCCCCTCTGAAAAGCGCTCACCCGGCGCTGCCTCTCCTCCTTCGGGGTCTCGCCGACCAGAACGAGGCAGCCGATCCCCGTCTCTTCCAGCCGTCTGCGGAGCAGTTCCAGCATGGATGTAAACTGGGAAAACAGAAGGATCGAGTAGCCGGACTCCACCCCAGAACGGATCAGCTCCATGCAGGTCTCCAGCTTGGCCGAACCGCCGTCGTAGTCCTCGTAGACCAGACGCGGGTCGCAGCAGATCTGGCGGAGCCGCGTCAGCGCCGCGAGGATCTGGATACGGTTCTCCTCCCCCTGTCCTTCCAGCGTCTCTTTCAGCTGCAGCGCCCGCGCCGCGTAGAGTTCTTTCTGTCTTCCTTCCATCTGGGAATAGACCACCGTCTCCAGCTTCTCCGGAAGTTCCCTTAAGACTTCCCGTTTCAATCTTCTTAAGATAAATGGACCCGTCATCCGGCGCAGCATCCCGACCGCGTCCTCGTCGCCGTCACGGACGATCGGCGACTCGAACCGTTCTCTGAACCGCCGGTAGGAATAGAGAAATCCCGGCATCAGGAAATCAAAGATGCTCCACAGCTCGCTCAGCCGGTTCTCGACCGGCGTTCCTGTCAGCGCGAATCGGGTCTGCGCCCGCACCGCTTTCACGGCCCTGGCGCTCTGGGTAGACGGATTCTTGATATACTGGGCCTCGTCAATGATCTCGAAGCGGAACCGCATGTTCTCATACAGAAGCAGATCCCGCTTCAAAAGATCATAGGAAGTCACGAGTACGTCGAAATCCGCCGCGTTCCGCAACTTCTCCTCCCGCTCCGCGGCGGTTCCTGTAACTAGAAGCACACGCAGCGACGGGGCAAATTTCCGGAATTCACATTCCCAGTTATAAACCAGGGAAGCGGGACATACGATCAGGGACACGGCCTCCTGCCGCTTCTGCGCCTCGTCATAGAGTACACTGATAACCTGTACACTCTTTCCAAGCCCCATATCGTCAGCCAGGATACCGCCAAATCCGAAGAGATCCAGTGTCCGCAGCCATCGGAAACCGGTCTTCTGGTATTCCCGCAGCACCTTCTCGAATGCCTCCGGCACCTCGAAACCGCTGTCTTCCACCGACTTCATGCCGCGGATAATTTCCTTAAAATGCGCATCCCTTTCCACCCGGATATCATTCCGTTCCCGGTACAGGCTGTCCAGATAAAGCGCCCGGTACCTGGGCAGCTTGAAAATGATGCTGCCTGCGGCCCCGGCCATCCTGCCTTCCGCGCCGGCTCCATCCATCCCCTCCTCCGCGGACAGTTTCCCCTGCCCCTGCGCCTCCGCGTAATCCACCATGCGCGCCACGGTCAGCAGCCCGTCATCCGCCAGCTGCAGGAATTCTCCGCTTTTCAGGCGGTAGTAGGGCTTCTTCTCCCGGTAAGCAGCCAGAACCTGTTCCAGTTCCGCGCGGCTTAAATCTCCCGCGTCCACCGTCAGCTGAAGCCAGTCCCCGTCCGCCTTCAGTCCCACCGAAATCTCCCGCGGCGGCAGCACGCGCAGGCTGTCCATACCGTCCGCCAGAAGCACCTCGCCCAGCTCTTTCAGTTCTCCGATTCCCTCCGACAGCAGCCGGAACAGCGCCGCCTCATCATCCTTTATGACCAGGTCATTCGTCTCCCGGTCTTTGTACCGGAAATATTTCGTCAGCGTCCGGCTGACGCGGTATTCTCCCGGCACATCGCGGACGACCGCAGGCGGCACATGCGCCTCCTCCAGCGGATGGAAGGAATAGTTCCCGTAACTGAGCCTTGGCCGCAGTATCACCTTGCCCGGCTCCGGGCTCTCCAGCACAAATCGGGCCGTAAGCGCGGCGGGCCGGTAACTCTCCAGATCTACGCCGTCGCAGCGCAGGATGCCGCGGTTCTCCATTTTCTGAAGGACACGCTCATAGAACAGCGGCACGTCCTTTTCACTCACCGTCACCTCATAGGGAGCTTCCATGCCTTGCGTCATCTGTCCGAAGAAAACCTCCATCTCCCGGCTGAACTCCCCGTCGCAGAGACAAAGCCGGCCGCCTTTCAGCACGTAAAGTCGCCTCTCCCCGCTGAATGTGACGATATCACGGTCAAGGGATACCCGGATTCCTCCGCTTCCCTCTCCGCGGACTTCCACGGAAATGTCCGGATTCTCCCGGCACACCAGTACATCCCTCACGTTGCCCCGGCTGTCCTCCACCTCCATTTCCCGGCCGGACAGCAGATCAAAGAAACGGTCGCGCCGGATACGGCTTAAATTCATCTCCCGCATCGGAGGCACCGCCGCGTACAGATTTTTCCTGAATTCAAGATAATGCTCCCTGTAAGAATCCGCCGTCTCCAGCACCATGTCCAGAAGCTCCCTGGATGTTTCCGCAAATGCCTCCCGGCTGTGACAGAAGCCCAGACCCTTGCCGTATTCCACATAGGTTCCATTCTCGACGGCGTCCGCCAGGGCGACCAGATCTTTCACCACATACCCGCGGCCGCCGCCCGCGCTCACGCGGAATTCCACACGGATGTCCTGACGGGACAGAAGAAGCCGCGGCGCCAGTTCCGCCAGCTCCTCCGTCTCCCCGCGCGTGATCGCGGCTACCTCCCGGCTGGTGTATTCACGGATCATATTGCGCACCTGGGGAGAGGTCGGTACGGAACGCCCGGACGAGCCGGACACATTTTGCAGATAATGTTTCAAGAGCGCCTTTTCGTGGACGCAGGGACGGGAATACACATCTCCGCGGCCGCACGAACAAGAGCAGCTGTAAATCCTGCTGCCCTTGACTTCCAGACGTATCCGGTACCGGTATCCCAGATCCTCCACGACGCCATCCACGCCGGTCTCGCCTTTCCAGAAGGTTCTGACCTGCATGCTCTCTACACGCATAACTGCCTCCCTGACGCTCCACCAAAGCCGCCTGATCCGCTATCCGTTTCCCAGGTTCCGCCTCTGCTTCATTTCCCAAAGCCGCACCCTGTTTTTGCGCTGTTTTGCGCTGCCTTCCTGCCCGGCCGATGGCCGCGATCCAATCCGCAACTTACGGCTCTGTTCGCCTGGAAACAGCTATCTGGGGCGCATCCCCTTCAGCCAGCCGCGTCACATCCGCTCCGGCGCCTCAAATCCCAGCAGATCGATACAATTTTCCAGCACGTCCTTCACAAGCCCGATCAGACGGATGTACCCGGCCTTTTTCCCCGCATCCTCTTCCTTCAGGATCATCGTCGTATTATAAAAACCACCGAAGGCGTCGGACAGCTCATAAATGAACTGGCACAGCTTGTGAGGAGCCTTTTCGGCAAATGCTGTCTCCACCACTTCGTTATAAGCGGAGAGCTTAAGCATCAGCGTCTTTTCCTCCGCCGTCTCCGCAGGAGGTATCACGCCGTCCGCAGCGGCAGCGCCGGCCTTCCCACCTGCCACTTCCACAGCTCCATCTCCGCAACCGGAACCGGCAGCGCCGGCCTTCCCGCCTGCCGCTTCTCCATCTCCATCTCCGCAGCCGGAACCGGCAGCACCGGCCTTCCCGCCTGCCGCTTCTCCATTCCCATCTCCACGGCTGGAACCGGCAGCGCCGGCGCCGCCAGACAGCCCTTCTTCATATTTCGCCAGAATCGACTTGATCCGCACGATTGTATACAGGATATACGGCCCCGTATTGCCCTCAAAAGATGTGAAGCGGTCGATGTCAAACACATAATCCTTCCCCACCTGGTTGGACAAGTCGCCGTATTTAAGCGCCGCCAGTCCGACGATCCGCGCTGTCCCGGCCGCTTCCCGCTCATCCATGGTTCTGTTTTCCATGATCCGGCTGTAAGCCGCGTCATCGATCTGACGGATCAGATCCTCCAGACGCATGACCCCGCCGGCCCTGGTCTTAAACGGCTTGCCGTCCTTGCCGTTCATCGTGCCGCACATCAGGTGTGTCATCCTCGTCTCTGGTTTCACATAACCCGCCATTTTCGCCACGCGGAAAACCTGCGTCATGTGCAGCTCCTGTCGTTTATCCGTGATATAAATGTATTCCGCAGGCGCATAATCCCGCTCCCTCTCGATGATCGTCCCCAGATCCGACGTGGCGTAAAGCGCGGCGCCGTTGGATTTGCGGATGATACAGGGCGGCAGCTCCTTCGGATCATCCGGCCGAGCGATATCCACGACCAGCGCGCCCTCGCTCTCATGAGCCAGCCCCTTCTTCTGCAGATCCTCGATCAGCCAGGGAATATATGGCATGGCGTCACTCTCGCCCTTCCATAAGTCAAATGTCACGTTCAGGGCGCCGTAGTTTTTCTTCAGATCCGCCACGGACACATTCATGATATGCCTCCAGATCGCCCGGTAAGGCTCGTAACCGTCCTGGAGCCGATAAGTCGCTTCCTGCGCCCTGGCCTTGAAATCCTCATCCTCCTTGGATCTGGCGCTGGCCGCCGGATAGATTTCCTCCAGCTCGCTGAGCGTAAACGGAGGTTCCGACGGATATTCTCCCGTAAATGTCTCATCAAAATACGGCAGATCCGGCTTTCTTCTGCGTAGTTCCTCGATAACCAGTCCCATCTGCAGGCCCCAGTCCCCCAGATGAACGTCGCCGATCATCCGGTAGCCCAGATATCTGCCCATCCGCTTCACGCACTCGCCGATGATGGCCGTGCGCAGATGCCCCACATGGAGAGGCTTGGCCACATTGGCCCCGCCGTAATCCACGAGAATCGTTTCCCCGCGGCCGCATTCCTCCACGCCAAGCTTTTCCTCTCCGCGCATACCTTCCAGATAAGCCGCCAGGAACTCACTGCTCAGCTTCAGATTGAGGAAGCCCGGCATCGCGGCCGTCACCTCCGCAAACATCGCTGCCGGCGCCTGCTCTCGCTCCCCCGCGGCGATTTCCGCTTCCGCCGCCGGCTCACTCAACGCGGCACCTGCCTCCGCCTCTACCGGCGGTTCCCGCAGTCCCGCGGCGATCAGTGCTCCCGCCACGTCATTCGCGATATCGATCGGTTTCTTCCGGTAAACCTTCGCCGCCGCCAGCGCCCCGTTGCACTGGTACTCGCACAGATCCGGCCGGTTGGAAAGCGTCACCTTTCCATATTCCGCCGCATACCCGCAGCTCTCGAATGCCGCCCGCACCTGTTCCCCGATCAGATCCAGAATTTTCTTCATCGCATCATTCTCCCCGAATTATTCTCCCCGAATTCCCTCTAAAAAGCCCCTCCAGCCACAGCTGAAGGGGCATCCTTCACATCTTCCGCATCCGCCCGGCTCGCATCACTCTCCGGACAGATATTCGTCCGGCTCGCGTCACTCTCCAGACAGATATTCGTCCGGCCCACGTCACGCCCTGGACAGATATTCGCCGGTTCGTGTATCGATCCGGACCATGTCGCCGGTGTTGACGAACAGCGGCACAAATACCGTCGCGCCCGTCTCTACGACGGCGGGCTTGGAAGCGCCGGTAGCGGTATCACCCTTAAATCCGGGTTCGGTATCTGTAACCTGCAGCTCTACGAACAGCGGCGGTTCCACGGAGAACACCTTGCCGTTATAAGAACAAACCTTGCACATCTCGTTCTCCTTGACAAATTTCAGCGTGTCGCCGATCAGCTCGCTGCTCAGCGCGATCTGCTCATAGGTGTTCGTATCCATGAAGTTATAAAGATCGCCGTCCTGATACAGATACTGCATATCCACCCTGTCAATCCGGGCCGCCGGGAACTTCTCAGTCGGACGGAATGTCTTCTCAACCACGCCGCCGCTGATCACATTCTTCAGCTTCGTACGGACAAACGCCGCGCCCTTGCCCGGTTTCACATGCTGAAACTCTAGAACCTGATAAACGCTTCCTTCGATCTCCAGCGTCACGCCGTTCCTAAATTCACCTGCTGCTATCATAAATGTAGCCCCTCCTTCAAATACTTATCTCATTCTATACTAAACATACCACACTTTCAACCATTTTTTGCAAAAATGCGTTAAATTAAACACGCCATGAAACGCACCGGGTACGCTCATCTCCTGTCCGTCAGATAATCCATCGCCAGAGTATAACCTTTTAACCCTAATCCGACAATCTGGCCTGTACATGCCGGAGCGGTTACGGAAGTATGACGGAATTCCTCCCGCTTGTGGACATTGGAAATGTGAACCTCAATCTTAGGAATCTCCACCGATGCCAAGGCGTCGCGGATCGCGTAGCTGTAATGCGTAAACGCGCCCGGATTGATGATGATGCCCTCCACCTTCGAATGATACGCTTCCTGGATCTTGTCAATCACCGCGCCCTCACTGTTGCTCTGGAAGATCTCCAGCTCATGTCCCTCCGCTTTCGCCTTGTCCTCAAGCATGGTTACAAGGTACTCATAATCCTCCGTTCCGTAGATACCTTTCTCCCGTATCCCCAGAAAATTCAGATTCGGACCGTTAATTACCAGCAGCTTCATGTGCCACATCTCCTTTCCCTTATCCTGTGCCGCGATCTTCGAACGCGGTTTCCCGCACACATCCGCCTTTTCATTGTTCCGTCTTCCCCATGATCTCCTCCGCGATCTCCTCCGGCGTGCGGCCGTCCGCGTCCACGATCAGGTGCGCTGCGGCTTCGTAAACCGGCCCGCGCCGGGCCAGAAGCGTCTCCACCTTCTGCCGCCGGTCGCCTCCGGCCAGAAGCGGCCTGGAATCGTCTTCCGCCAGCCGCTCACATACGGTTTCCGGCTGCACCCGCAGATAGACGACGCAACCGAGTTCCCGCAAGGCGGTCCGGTTCTCCTCACGCAGCGGCATGCCGCCTCCCGTGGAAATAATCACAGGATTCTTAAGCTGCCGCAATCCTTTCAGCACTTCCGTTTCCGTGCCGCGGAACGCCTCTTCTCCGAGCGATGCAAAAATCTCGCTGACTGTCATTCCGGCTCTGGCTTCGATCATCGCATCCGTGTCCAGAAGCTGCCGGTAAAGCCTGCGCGAAAGCACCCGGCCCACCGTGGATTTTCCGGCGCCCATGAAGCCGATGAGAATGATATTCCGGCCGTCCCCCCGGAGCGGTTCCTTATCCCCGTTCATGCAGCTGCTCCTCCATGACCCTGCGGACTTCCTCCACGACCTTCCCCGGCACCTTTACCCCCGGGTTCCAGAGTTCCAGCGCCGCTATTCCCTGATAGAGCAGCATATCGAGTCCGCCGCAGGCACGGCCGCCAGCCGCTTCCACACGGGACAGGAACCGGGTCTTTGACGGCGTGTAGATGACATCCACCGCCTCGCTGATTTTCCCATAAAATCCCGTTTCTTCGATAATGGCGGCATCCGTCCGCGGATACATCCCCACGCTGGTAGTCTGCACCGCCAGATAAGAACTGCCGGGAAGCTGCCGCCACTGATCAGGCGTCAGCACACGAATCCGCAAGCTATCCGGATTTTTCTGCCCACACTCCGCCGCCATCCGCCGCATATCTTCCGCCAGTATCTGTGCTCTATCCGGGCTGCGGTTCACAATCGTAACGGAAGCGGCCCCTTCCCGCACCATCAGGTAAGCGGCCGCCCGCGCGGCGCCGCCCGCTCCGATCAGCAAACAGTCCCGGCCGCGGATCTCCATCCCCTGTTCCCGCATCGCACGGAACAATCCCTCCGCGTCCGTATTGTAACCTTTATAACCTTTGTAACCTTCGTTGTCTCTATGTCCTCGCAGAATATCCCCCGACAGTGCTTTTTCCTGCGTATCCGTATCCTGACACCCATTCCGCACCAGTGTATTGCACGCCCCGATGCACCGCACGGACTCATCCGCCTCCGCCAGAAACGGAATCACCCGCTGTTTATACGGCACCGTCACATTCAGTCCCGCAAATCCCAGCGCATACGCTCCGCGCACCGCGTCGCCGACCGCACCGTCCTCCACCGGGCAAGGCACATAGATATAGTCAAGGCCCATGAGCCGCGCTATCCTGTTATGCATAAGCGGCGAGAGGGAATGCCCCACCGGGTTCCCGATCACGCCGCAGACCGTCGCATTTCCTGTTATCATTCCTGATCCCTCTCCATAGATCCCCGGGCCGTATCCGTTTTTTCTCCCACATACTGTTCATTTGCCCGTCTGCGTCCCGCGCCCCTTATTGACGCTCTTCTGTTCACTCCGGCGTTCTGCCGTCTTCCACCCGCAGTTTTCTCCGGTAGAAGAACAGCACCACGGCTTCCAGGTACCGTTTCAATACAATCTGTATCTCCTCATGCGGGTCAATCGGCT
>CAYYHX010000017.1:0-21900 GCA_964471835.1 uncultured Hungatella sp. | reverse complement strand
ATAAACACTGGTTGAACTACATAGGGGAGCTGACCGATCGAGAAAATGTGGTAGCATGGATGCCGCTGCCGGAGTTGCCGGAAGAAAGCGAGGCGAGAAGTAATGATTGAAATTCTTGCTTTATGTGGTGTGCTGTTTATTATAGAGGGACTCGTTATAGCAGGAATCCTCGCATTTTCGTTTTTAAGAGACTTTATCGAGGATAAGAGATATGAGTACGAAATCGCTCATAGGTTTGACAAAAAGCCTACTGCAAAATGCTATTGCAAAGACTGTGTGTTATGGGACGAAGACAATGAACAGTGCAGAAATGTTGACAAATTTGCATCGGATTGCGGTTTTTGTTGGAATGCTAAACCAAGAAAGCGGAACTGACATTAGGATGGATGGAATGATTATCGGAAAGGAGACGAATTAAGTGAAGTACAAATACTTGGTTGTCGGATATTTCGGGGGATACGTTAACGGCTTTGCGTCCGATGCACTCGAATCCGATTCAAACCCTCCGAAAACGGAGGATGTGAACAGATGGAACGATGAACTGCTGAGTACCATACGGAAGACGTATCCTAATTCCGATATGGTAAATGATCTCGCCATTGTGAATTGGAAAATGCTGAAAAGCGAGCCGTCAAAAGAAAAAGAGGGTGAAAGCAATGAGAAGTAACAATGATATTTGCTATGAATGCAGCGGGTACGGAGACGATTACTCCATCGATGAAAACGGCGAACTGGTCTGGAACTGCCCGGACTGCCCTCTTTATTATAAAAAAAGTGAGGTAAAGAGCGATGAGTGAAAATAAGAAGCCGCGCCTGTGCGAGATTCTGGGCGTGGAAGTGGAAGAGAGATTCCGGGTAAAAGGATATGACGGATATTTAAGCATAAACCCGGATGGTTCATTTAACGTCCTGGAAGGAAGCGGATGCGGTGCGTCTTATTGCCTTTTAAGGGCAATCGAGAACCCGGAGAATATAATCCGCAGGCCGTCGCTGACTGAGCCCGAGCTTGCCATCTGCAAGGCGGTGGGCGCTAAGTGGGTCAGCATGGATAATTTCCAAAAGACCTGTCTGGTTTATTTATGGGAGCATGAACCAAATATCGGATTAAACGGCAAAGAATATGTCCCAAGCGGTGAGGATGAATGCGAGTTGGGAAGCATAAAGTATGACCTGTTCCCGTCCGTCAAGCCCGGCGACTGCATCTGCGTGGAAGGCATGTACGGAAAGGCGGGCGGCAGGTAATGGGGCGAGCGGAACGCCGCAGGCGGGAGCGTAATGACCGCATCCGAAAGCGGAAGGAGAAGATCCTGATCTCCCGGGAAGACCTTGGCCGGGTGAAGCGGGAGATTACGGATGATATTTCCAATTTCAGCGTGGAGGTCATGATGACCGCGTTCGCGCTGGCCGAACACCGCCTTTACGGATTCGGCGCTAAACGGATCATGCGCAGCCTGGAATACATTGACGGCATCATGGGAGAGGTGGGCCGCGGCGAAGCCACGGTAGAGGAGCTGGCTGAGCAGCTGAAGGATGAGACGGGAGTGTTGATCAAATGTTAAGGAGGGGCACTATGGCAAACACGGAAAAGCAGGTGATGGATCTTCTGCACGTCGGGGACAGGCTGATGTACCCGGTGTATTACCGGGAGGATGCGGGCAAAGGATGGCCCGTCACGCGCAAGGCGTATGTTCCGTGCCGGATACGGCGCATCTACCCGCACCTGGTCGAGGTGACGAGCGCGTCATGGCGGGCGCTGCCGATGAGGACGATCACCTACAAGGACATGATCGCCGACCCGCAGATCCTAAGCGGGCTGAAGTGCGCCGGCAGGCGGCATGCGGGTCAGGGAGATACGGGGAAGGCAGCCGGATGAAAACGAGGCAGGGAGGTACAGCATGGCCAAAACAGGCAGGGGGCAGAAGATGACCGTGGCGCGCCTTAAGCGCGCCCGCGGCCTGCCGCGCGAGATCGCCGTCCTGGAAGCGGAAATCACAGAGATGCGGGAAGGGGACGGCGGGATCGGCAGCGACACGGTCCTGGATTACCGCACCGGGTACGGGATACCCAGGGCGGTCACCGGATTCGACTGGCAGCGCTATGACCGGAAGCGGAAGCTCCTGGAGAAGAAGCGTGGGGAGCTGCAGGCCGTGACGGAATGGGTTGACGGCATTGATGACGTGCAGGCGCAGGCGGTGATCCGGATGCGCTACCTGGAAGGGCTGGGCTGGGGGAAGATCGCCCTCAAGATGGGGATGCCGCAGAACGAGGACTACCCGAGGCTGCGGATCCAGGATGCCTACTTCAAAAAAATCGGCATGAAATAAAAAAAAGTTCGATTTATTCGGTTTATTCGGTTTATAATAATAATGGGTTCCGAGTCGGCAGGGGTGCCGCCGATGCGCGGGCGCCCCGCGATGGGCGCAAAGGGCCTATGCCCGCCTGCATCCGGCGGAATGCGGCGCGTTTCCCAAAACCGACGAATGAGGGGTGGTGACGGTGCCGCGGAAACCGGATGAACGCATGGACCGGGCAAAGGGCATGTACCTGGAAGGCGTGAAACTGATTGATATTGCTGAACAGCTGGGGCTTCCGGAAGGGACCGTCCGCCGATGGAAGTGTACTTACGGATGGGATAGCGAACGTTCGGAACAACACGCGGAAAGCGAACGTTCGGAACAACACGCGGATAGCGAACGTTCGGAAACGAAAGCGAACGTTCGGAAACGGAAAAGGGGTGCGCAGCCGGGAAACCATAACGCTTCCGGCGGGCCGCCCGGGAATAAAAAAGCCGAGAAGTACGGATTCTTTGATAAATACCTCCCTGAAGAAACCAGGGAGATTTTTAATGCCATTGAACACGCGGACCCGCTAGACATCCTCTGGCACCAGATCCAGCTTGCTTATGCTGCTGTCATCCGGGCGCAGAAGATCGCCCACGTAAAGGACCGGGACGACAAGAGCGTGGACCTTACCATGGAGAGCGAAAGCGGGACGGGCTCCGCCAGGGGATATACGGTCCAGCAGGCATGGGATAAACAGGCCGCCTTCTTAAACGCCCAGGCAAGGGCGCAGGGCGAGCTCCGGAACCTTATCAAACTGTACGAGGAGCTGCTGGCCGGCAAGGAGGGGAAGGGGCTGGCAGCGGAGGAGCGGAAGGCCCGCATCGCCCAGATGAAGGCCAACACGGCCCGGCTGGAGGCAGCGGGCGGCGCCGGTCCGGATGGCGGAGGGGTGGTGATCGTCGATGATATCCCCGAACGCGCGGCAGGCAAACACACGGATTGACCTGACGGATATCATAGCACCCAGTTTTGATGATGTGCATATGGACATTCTGGCCGGCGGGCACACGTATTACGACCTTTACGGCGGGCGCGGCAGCGCGAAATCCACTTTCGCATCCGTGGAGATCGTCCTGGGCATGATGAAAGACCCGGACGCCAACGCGGCGGTGTTCCGCAAATACGCAGTGACGCTGCGGGAGAGCGTGTACGAGCAGATCCAGTGGGCGATTGATGCACTGGGCGTTGCAGACCGGTGGAGCGCCAGTGTCAGCCCGATGCAGTTCGTGTACCGGGCGCCGGGGAAGAGAACCGAACAGAAGATCATCTTCCGCGGCCTGGACAAAGCGAAGAAGACAAAATCCATCAAGGCATCCCACGGTTACTTCAAGTACCTGTGGTTCGAAGAGCTGGATGAGTTCGCGGGCCCGGAAGAGATCCGCACGGTGCAGCAATCCATCCTCCGCGGCGGGAGCAGGTTTGTCGTATTCAAGACGTTCAACCCGCCGATCAGCCGGAGCAGCTGGGCAAACAGGTACGTCGCGGAGCCGCGGGAAGGGAGCCTGCGGCACAAGAGCGATTACACGACCGTGCCGCAGGAATGGCTGGGGCAGCAGTTCCTGGACGACGCGGAGCACCTGAAGGAGACGAATGAACGGGCCTACCGGCACGAGTACCTGGGGGAGCCGGTCGGCCTGGGAACAAATATATTTGAGTTGTTGGAGATCCGGGACATCACGGACGAGGAGGTCGGCAGGATGGAGCGCATCTACCAGGGGCAGGACTGGGGCTGGTACCCGGACCCGAAAGCATTCATCCGGGTGTCTTATGTTCCCGGCTCCGACAAGATCTATCTGATCGACGAGCTGGGCGGGTGCAAGATCCGGAACGCGGAGATGGCGCGGCAGATCCGGGAAAAGGGCTATGACGATTACCTGATCTACTGTGGGGCGGACGAACAGGAGAGCATTGTTGACTTCCGGGACGCGGGGCTGCCGGCGAGACAGGCCCTTGTTGGGCCCGGAAGCGTGCGCTATACATTCGAGTGGCTGCAGTGCCGGACACTGGTGATCGACCCGCGCCGGACGCCGAGGGCATACGATGAGATCATAAAATACGAGCATGAGGTCGATGCGGACGGCGAGGTGATCGCGGATTACCCGGATCATGACAACCACTGGATCGACGCGCTCCGCTACGCAACGAGCCCGATTTCCATGAGAAGGGGCGACCCGGCGTGATCTTGTAAGGTGATGATGTGTCATGGGATTGATAGCGACATTGAAAAGGTGGTTCGGTATGGTCTTTAAGAAACAGGCGGAAGATGATTTTCTGGTCCGGGTGATCGCATCCCCGGAGATGGATGCCGTGGTCGCAAGATGTGCGGATATTTATGGCGGGTCCCCGCCCTGGACAGCCGATGAAAAGGACGGCGTAAAGACAATCAATTTTGCCAAGAGCATCTGCTCCGAGATCGCCCGCCTTACGACGCTGGCAATCGGCATCCGGGTTGAGGGGAGCGCGCGTGCGGACTGGATCCAACAGCAGATAGAAGGGATGTATTTCCAGATCCGGCACTGGGTCGAGTACGGGTGTGCGTACGGGACGGTGTTCATCAAGCCGAACGGGAAAGGGTTTGACGTGTTCACGCCACGGGACGTGCTGATCACGGACTGCGATAACCGGGATATCAACGGGATCATTTTCAAGGATTCTTACGTGGACGGGGATAAATACTATACCAGGCTGGAGTACCACCGGTTCGTGGAGACAGAGGCAGACGGCCGTACGTTCTGCCCCTATTACATATCCAACCGGGCATATGTTTCGGATTCCCCGAATGACCTGGGCAGGAAGATCGACCTGGGCAAGACGAAATGGGCGGGCCTTATGCCGGATACGCCGCCGATCATAAAAGGCAGCGGCGGGAAACTGGACGGCCCCCTGTTCGGCGTGTTCCGGACGCCCGGTGCCAATAACATCGACATTTCCCTACCCCTGGGCCTTCCCGTATTCTACGATGCGGTCGAGGAACTGCGCGACCTGGACGTGGCATACAGCCGGAATGCGGGGGAGATATTTGACAGCGAGAAGATCATCCTTGCGGATGACCGCCTCATGTTCGACAGCGGCGAGAACCTGAAGAAACGCGGTGTCGGCCTGAGCAGCCCGAAACTCCCGCACTATGTCAGGAACGTATATGGCGACGGGCCGGAGCAGTTCTATCAGGAGATCAACCCGCAGCTGAACACGGACGCGCGGCTGGCCGGGATCAACAGTCTCCTGTCGCAGATCGGCTACAAGGCAGGGTTCTCCAACGGCTACTTCGTCTTCAACGAGAAGTCGGGCGTTGCCACCGCTACCCAGATCGAAAGTGAACAGCAGCGGACGATTCAGCTGGTCAAGGACATGCGGGACAAGCTGGAATGCTGCCTGGACGGGGCGATCTGCGCGATGAATATTTATGCAGACCTTTACGCACTCGCGCCGGTCGGTGCTTATGAAGTGACTTACAGCTTCGGCGACATCACTTACTCCTATGAAGAGGACAAGCAGAACTGGTGGAAGTATGTGGTCCAGAACAAGGTACCGGCATGGCTGTATTTCGTGAAATTTGAAAACATGACGGAAGAAGAAGCGAAGGCCCTTGTAAAAGAGGCGCAGCCGGAAGAGCCGCGGTTCTTTGGGGAGGAATAAAGAGTGCTGGATCCCGAATACCTCTCCCATGCGGCGGAAGGCGCGGAAAGCATCGCCTCTGACCTCCACGGCTATATCATCTCCCGGATCATCCGCCGTATGGCGGCCAGGATCGGCCGCGGCGCGGAGCATCTCCTGAGTGCGTCCGACCGCTGGCAGATCCGGACGCTGCAGGAAGCCGGTTACCTCCTGGAAGAGATCACTGCCGAGCTGGCAAAATACACCGGCAGGGCGGAGGAAGAGATCCGGGCGGCCATGGAGGATGCCGGCGTGAAGGCCATGGAGGCGGACAACAGGGTGTATGAGGCGGCCGGCCTGTCCCCCCTCCCCCTGCCGGGGCTCCGCTCCCCCGCATTCACGAGACTTATACTCCGCAATTATAAGGCAACGGTCGGCGAGTGGAACAATTACACCAGGACAACGGCGCAGGCCGCCCAGAGGCTTTACATTGACGCATGCGACAAAGCATACAACCAGGTGATGTCCGGCGCCGTGCCGTATACGCAGGCCGTCATAGAGGCGATAGAAACCGTCGCGGCCGAGGGCGTCTATGTGCGGTATCCGGGCGGCAGGAGGGACACGGTTGAAACGGCCGTGGCGCGTGCGGTCCGTACCGGCGTTGCGCAGGCCGCAGGAGATATCGCCCTGGAGCGCATGGAGGAAATGGACTGGGACACCATCCTGGTTTCCGCGCACGTCGGGGCGCGTACCGGGGACGGCGGGCAGAATCCCGGCAACCATTCCTGGTGGCAGGGGAAGTTCTATTCCCGAACCGGGCGCGACAAGCGTTTCCCCAATTTTTATGAGTGTACGGGGTACGGGACGGGGGAGGGCCTGTCCGGGTATAACTGCCGGCACTCATTCGGGTCGGGCGACGGGGAGCACAACCCGTTTGAGGGCATCGACCCGGAAGAGAACGCGCGCGTGGAACGCCTGGAGAAGCGCCAGCGGGAGATGGAGCGCCGGATCCGCGGGACAAAACGGGAAATGACAGGCCTGAAAGAAGCGGTTGACAGCGCGGAGGATCCTGCTGTAAAATCCGAGTTAGAGAGATTGTACCGGGATAAGGCAGGACTGCTGCAAAGGCAGAATGAGGCATACCAAAGGTTCTGCAAGGAGAATCATCTGCGGACGCAGAATGAGCGGCTGCAGATCGCGAAGTGGGACCGGAAGCAGGCGGCAGCGGCGGTGCGGGGCGCGAAGCAAGGCGAGGAAAACTACCGGGAACGTGAGAAAAGTTTTGTTGGAGACAAGAGCAAAGAGGGATTAGAAGCATTCCAACGCCGTAAGATTGGTGAGCAAGGCCAAGAAATCATTGACAGGCCAACATATAATAAATTGACGGAAAAATTCTTGCGGCGGGGCGGTGTAATTATCCGGGGAGAAGAAGCGAAAAGACATCTTGAGGCTTCTAACGCATATGCTTCTTATTTAGCTGGCTCCGGCATTGCTTTTATTCGGGATGATGCGACTGTTTCGGATGTTCTCGAGGAGATGTATCACGCCGAGCAGGACAGAAAACGGATGTTTGGTGACGATTTGAATTACAAACATCTGTTGCAACGAGAGATAGATGCCCAAAAATATTTGCTTAGCGTTGGGGATAAATATAAAATCTCTGACAGTGAACGGAATATTACAATGCAAAATTTGAAATATTACGAGCAGGAGTTACAACATTTGATGAGCGGGGGAAAAAAATAATAATGGAAACATACACAGTTAAGGATGAACGAATCGTTCAGAATAAACAGAAAATACATATTATTTATCTTGACGGTGAACCAAAACATTTTTCCGGAAAGATTGAAATTGACGGCAAAGAATATAAATGTTATTTTGTCCATGAGGCGCCGAATGCTTTTACAATTCATGATGATACAACACCGCTTCTCGGTAAAACCGTGATTTTTAAAGAGAAATGATATGATCAACATAGGCGATTATGCATCACTGCTTAATAAGGCCATAAAAGTTACTTGCACTGACGGGGATGTTATTGTTGGTGAATGGGAAGACTGGACGAGCGAATGGGACAATGAGCCGAAACCGGAATCCATTATTGTCAGAAGAGAATATTTGGGGCCTGTTGAAATCTACGTTAATGAGATTAAAATGATCGAAAAAGCAAAGCCGTGGGAAAGATAATGAAGACATCCTCTAAGGCAGACCGGATACGGGAAAGACTTTTGGAGTTTTGCTGCCTCATGACATTTGAATACAACGGATTAGATTGTGATATTGATCCGTTTAACCCCGGCTTGTTCCATGTGACATGTAACGGGCAGGAGCAGGATGTATTCAGCATTGATGATGTGATGAACAAGCCGCTTTTTGATGGCGCCTGTTTGAATGATATCGCAGATCAGATCAATATATTGGACTGGTAAGATTTGGTTAATATGAAATGCCATGCCGGATTTTAGATGAAATGATTGATGGGGAGTGAGTAAGATGGTAAATATATGGGATTATCAAAATGCAAATAAGATCAAACTTACTGATATTTCCGGTAAAGAATGGGTCGGCTATGTGATAGACCTCACGGATCAGGAAGAAGATGAAGAAGCTACTGAGGACAGTATCACTATCAGAGTTGATGGAGATTATATTGGATTTTATGAAAGTGAAATTACCAGTATTGAAGTATTGTATTGAACAAGGCGGATCATGTGAGGAACAAAAGAGTACAGAATAGTGCGAGAATTTGGCTGGAGATTGGAAGGTGGACGTCTTGATGGGTAAGTGGTTTAATAGTAATATGTCTTCTGATGAAGCCAGGCATGTTCTTTGTTCTTTTACGAAAGAGCAGTATGAGGCGAACAAAGAGGAAATAAAAAGGGAGTATGCCGAGGTTTTGCCGATAATCATGAAGCGGGAAAGCGATTTAGCGGCAGAAGGGTGGATGCTGTAATGTTTATTCAACCTGTGATATATAAAAGGGTTGAAAATGCAAAGTATTGTATGGAACAGGAAGAGTGCAGGGATTGTATAGATGGATAATTTCAAGGCAGTTTACAGGATATTATCTTCCCTCGAAGCCCAGATGGACCAGGAAGAAGTCAATCCGGACCTGATCTCCCCGGAAAACCTGGGCGTATCAAAAGAACGCTGGGACAAGTACATGGAGATGATGGCGGATGTCGGCTATATCAAAGGCGTGCGTGTGTTCCAGAACGTAGCCGGCGAGACCATCGTGAAGTGCGACCGGATCCGGATCACGCTGAAGGGGCTGGAATACCTGCAGGAAAACGCAGTCATGCGCAGGATATATAACGCTGCAAAGGGAATAAAAGAAGTATACCCCGGGCTGTAACGGAAAGGACGGGGAAAGCGGCAGGCGGCATGGCCTGCCGAAGCCATTTGAGGCTGGGTGCATAAGGCAACACTTATGCCCCGGCTTTTTCTATATCCGGTTTTCATGTCATACCTCCACTCACTAGGGCAGCGGCCCTGACGAAAGGCGCCTCAACGGCGCCGGTGGGTCTTGCCGGGGTGCGCCCCCGGCCGAAAAGCGCCCGGGACATCGTACAATGGCAGTACGGCGGCCTTATAAGCCGCAGACGGCGGTCCGATCCCGCCTGCCCCGTTGCCCCGCCGGGTGGCCTAATCCCGGCAACTCCATACCTGCGGCGGCAGGTCAATAAACACGGCCAGGAGGAAGAAAAAATGCAGAAACTGATTGAGATGTTGCAGAAGTACGGGATCGAGATCCCGGCGGACAAGCAGGCCGATATCAAGAAGGACCTCTCGGAGCATTACAAGAATGCGGCCGAGTACACAAAGGCCATCGGCAAGCTGGAAACGGAACGCGACGGCTGGAAGAAAAAGGCAGAGGACGCGGAGGCCACGCTGAAAGGGTTTGAAGGCGTTGACCTGGAGAAAATCCGGGCGGAACTCGCCGACTGGAAGAAGAAGGCGGCGGACGCCGAAGAGACGGCCCGGAAACAGCTCTATGAGCGCGACTTCAATGACGCTTTGAAGGATAAATTTGACACAATCAAATTTACCAGCGAGGCGGCGAAGAAGGCCATCATGGAAGAGGTGCGCGGCGCCGGACTGACGTTAAAGGACGGGAAGATCCTCGGTCTCGATGACCTGATCGGCCAGATTAGGGAGCGGGACGCGTCCGCCTTTGTCGATGAAGGCCAGCAGGAAGCACGGCAGAACGCCGCGCAGTTTACCATGCAGAAAAATGTCGGCGGGACGCCGGGAAAGAAGAGCCTGAAGGAAATGAGCCTGGATGAACGGATCAAGCTGAAGCAGTCCGATCCGGAGCTCTACAAGAGAATAAAAGGATGATGAACCATGGCAGAAAGAACGGGAACTTTTGGCGGTTTTGTATTTGATCCGGAAGTGTTCGCGGATTACATGGCGGAACTGCCCACCTGGAGCAATGCGATCATTGCCTCCGGGATCATGCAGGAGGACAGCACGATCATGGGCCTGATCGGCTCAAAGGGGAACGTGGCCACCCTGCCTTTTTACAAGGCGATGGATATCAAGGACTATGACCCCTACAACAATGACGGCAAGACCGACAACACGCCGAAGGAGATCAAGGGCGGCAAGCAGACGGCCATGCTGATCCAGAGGATGATGGCCTGGCAGGCGCAGGACTTCACCCGGGAACTGACCGGCGCCGACCCGATGCAGCACATCGCGAACAGCGTGAACGACTACTACCGGCAGGTATGGGAGGCGGAGCTGATGAACATCGCGAACGCCGTCATGCAGCTGGAAGAAGTCAAGGGCCATATCTATGACATCTCCTCCGAAGAGACGGACGACCTGCAGGCCATCGAGGACGCGAACAAGGTGAACGAGACCACCATGATCTACGCGCAGCAGAAAGCGCTGGGCGATGCCCAGAACGGTTTCGGTCTGGCGATCATGCACTCCCTTATCCTGGCGCGCTACAAGGCCATGGGGCTTGTCGAGTACATGAAGTTCAACAACGCGAACGGTCTGCAGCAGGAAGTGAACCTGCCGACCATCAACGGACTTGTGGTGGTGCAGTCCGACCGCTATACGGTCGATACGAGCCATACCGTGCCGAAGTACACGACGACCATCGTCGGCCGCGGCGCGTTCCTCACGGCGCAGAAGACCAATTACGAGCAGCCTTACTATACGGACTATGACCCGGAGAGCAAGGCCGGCATCGAGAAGCTGTACACCAAGGAGGGCCGCGTGCTGCACCCGAACGGCTTCAGTCTGGATGTGACCAAGATCGCGGAGGAATCCCCGACGAAGACGGAACTGGGCAACAAAGAGAACTGGAGCCTGGCCTATGACGAGAAGAACATCCGGATCGGCCAGATCATCTCGAACGGCTGATGAGGTTCGCGATACAGGAGAATAAGCCTTACCTTATTTCCGGGGGTAAGGCTTATCCTGTCGAACTCACGGAACACCACGGCGTGAACATCTCCATCGAGGACGGGCAGGACACGGAACTGACCGGGCACCTGACCTATTGGGAGATCGCCGCTAAATTCGGAAAGCCGGGAGCGGAGATCGTGCCGCAGGAAACGGAACTGCTTGGCGTGCATGCGTTCGACCTTATCAGCCCGGGGACGAGAGTGGACCGGGACGGTTTTGTGGAAGGCACTTTGTACCAGGCGAAAATCGAGCAGTTCTCCTCCGATAAGGCAGAGCAGACCGGATACTATTTTCCGGTCAGGCTGATGAAACAGGGAGAAGTGCTGACCACCGTCAAGAACGGGAAGACCAGGACACAGCCGTTTCCGGATGACAGTCTCCTGCTGATAAGGGTTCCCGATCAGGACACCCGGGTCCGGATCCTGGCGGACGGGGTGGAGATCGCGTATCTCAATTTCAGCAGAGCGAGCTTTTCCGCGCGTTCTTATGTCCAGCCGGTGGGCGTCAATGCCGTAAAGATCGCGGATCAGGATGCTTTCATGGATTCCGTAGATAAGGCGTCCATGCTCATCGGCGGGGACGTGCGGATCGCGTGGAGCGGCACGGAAGGCGAAGTGAGCGGCAGCGTACACTGGTACGAATTCACCAACGGGCATTTCGAGTCCGCGCCTACGGGACACTATGTGCCGGTGATCGTCAGGGGCTATGACAACCGGCCCATCACGGTCTCCGGGAGTACCGGTGCGGAAGTCACCCTGACGGACCCGAAGTGGATCATCCGGGTGGATGATTTCATCACGGGCGGCAAAAAGGCGGTGCTGAAATGCGAGGGTACCACGCTTGCGGAACTGGATTTCAAGGGCGTCACACTGGAGCCGCCGATGGGCGAACTTGCTTTTGAACCGTTCGGGGAGAAGGCGGACTTCGGCCGCTACGGCAAGTATGAGGAATACGTCGAAAGCCTGAATGTGACATGGGACGGCACCGGGGGGACGGCTTCCGGCCGGCTGAAAGCCTATGACGGCACGGACGGCCGGAACGAACTCAATAAAGGCAAGGGGCATTTCCTCCCGGTAGTCCTGAATCATTATTATACCGGCAAATCCGTCTCTGTTTACTGCAAGAACGAGAAGACGGAGGAAGCAACCGACTGGATCATTGCCGTCACGGATGTCGGTATCCCGCTCACGGTCAAGTATGACGGCCGGATTGTCGCGACGATCGACCTGTCGGGGCTGGAACTTGCCGCGGCGCCGGTCAGGAGCGGGGCGAAGCGGGCGGTAAAGAAGCCCAAAAAGGAGTAAACGGCATGGCATACGCTGACTGGGATTTCTATACCGCGAACTGCAAGCCCGTCATACCGGAGGCGGATTTCCCGCGGCTTGCGGAGCGGGCGAGCCGGGAAGTGATCGACAAAATCACCTTCCGGCGCCTCCGCAGCCGGTTCCCGGAGGATGAGTACGACGCCTATGATGTCCATATGGCTGCATGTGCGGTTGCGGAGAAAATGTACCTGCTGGAACTCGCGGATGCGCAGGCACGGTCCGCGGCCGCGGCCGGCGGGGCATCCGGGACGGAAGGCGGGGCCGCGGGCGGCATGGCCGTATCCCGTTCTTCCGGCTCCGAATCCGTCTCCTACGCGTCCCCCGCGCAGCTGGCGGGCGGGGCGAAGGAATGGAGCGCGGTGTATGCCGCGGCGGGCGACGCCGAAAAGGAGGGAAAGCTCCTGCGGGATACCGCGAGGAGATACCTGGAGGGGATCCGGACGGAGGAAGGGGTGCCGCTGCTGTACGCGGGGCGGGGCTGCATCGGGAGGTGACGGCGGATGTACGACAAGACGGTGACGGTTTTTAACTTTGACAATTCCCCGGATGGCGCGGTGTGGTATCCGCATGTCATACCGGGGGCGGACCTAAACACGGACAAGGGCGCGATCCTGAAAAAGTACGGTCCGGACAGCACCGACAGGGCGGAACTGCATATCGCGTTCCGGCGCGGGGCGGACGGCGCCCCGGTCATCGCGGACGGCCTTACCGGCGCCCCGGTCGCGGGGGCCGGAGGGGAGCACCTGATCTGGCTGCCGCCCAAGGCATGGGCGGAGCTGGAAGAGCGGGAAAACGTCCTCACGCTGGCGCCGGGAGATTTCTTCTGGTGGGGCACATGGGACGGCGGGACGGTTCGCGATGCGGAGTACACCGACCGGCAGACGGAAGGGTTCTACGCCCATATGGCGCGGAGATACGACTACATCTACCGGATCACGGGCGTGGGCGGGCCTTACACCGTGATCCCGCACTTTGAGATCCTGGGGGCGTAACTTATGAGCAATACGGCACATTTTAAAAAGTATTCGGTCATCGACGGGGATGTCCGCGTGGACCTGGATATGGGCCGGTTCGGGGAGCAGTTCGCCCGCGCCCAGTACCGGCTTGACGGGGACATTATGAACAGCATGGTCCCGTTCATGCCGCACCTGAACGGCACGTTCATCCAGGCCACGCGGAGTGCATCCGCGGCAGTCCAGGGCACCGGGCAGGTATATGCCGCCTACGGCGTGCAGGGGCGCTACCTGTATGAAGGCCGGGTCATGGTGGACAGCGAGACGGGGAAGGGGCCGATGAAGATTCCGATGGGCCCGGGCGGGGACTATATCCTGCGCTTCCGCCGCGGGGCCGTCCTGGCGGCCACGGACCGGCCGCTGCGGTACACGAAGACGCATAATCCGGCTGCGACCAGCCACTGGTTCGACGCCGCAAAACAGAAAGATGGGAAGGAGTGGGTGGAAGATGCCAAAAGGACAGCCGGAGGCGGCCAAAGGTAAGCCGCTGCCGATCGGCGCGGACCCTGCCGGGTGCAGCGTCCTGACCGGCGCAATGAGGGAGCTGCTGAACCGTTACCCGGGGCTCCCGGAGGGCGGTACGGTGCGGTTCGAACAGGTTGAGGAGGACGGCGACATTTGCTTCTCCAATGATGCGGGGGCCCTGGTCTACTCGGAAACACGGGACATCACGGACAACGTGCGCCAGACTTGCCGGTACCCGTTCTACCTGGTATACCGGGTAAAAACGGGCCGGGAAAGCGGCAAGCTGTCCGCATATGAGTTTGTGGACTCCTTTGCCAAATGGCTCTGCGGGGAGCCCGTAACGGTCAACGGGGAGGAATGCAGGCCGGGCGCTTACCCGAAACTGGACAAGGGGCGCAGGATCACCCGCATCACCCGCCAGAATACGTATGGCAGCGATCCGAAGGAGGACGGGACGCAGGACTGGATCGCGCCGGTCACTGTAGAATATACCAATGAATTTGAACTGTAAGGAAAGGAAGGCCACAAATGATTGAGAGAAAATACCTGGCGCATTACCTTGACGCGAAATTCGACACGACTTATGAGAGTACGGAGTACGTCCGGCTCGGGAAGCACCTGGAAGAGTACAGCGAGGAACTGAACCCGGATGTGGAGGTGAGCAAGAACATCCTCGGCGAGCAGTCCGTCCGGCATTCCGGGTACGAGATTCAGGGCGACGTGGAGCCGTTCTACTATGAGGATTACGACGATGCCCTGTCGAACAAGATCATGGAGCTGGTCAATACCAGGGCCACCGGGGACAAGTGCAGGACTTCCATGGTGGACGTGCTGTTAAAGCCTGCCGATGAGGACCCGGAAACCGCCGAGCCGACGGTCGTGTGGGCGTACCGGGAGGACGTGTACGTGATCCCGAATTCCGCCGGCGGCGACACGTCCGGCATCCAGATCCCGTTCACGATCTACAAGGCCGGCAACCGGAAAAAAGGTACCTGGACAGTCGCATCCAAGACCTTCTCCGACGCCCCGGTAATCTGAGCGGGGCGGTGCCGGCAGGAGGTGACGGGATATGGCAAGGCAGATCACATTAAATGACCGGGAGCGGATCGAGATCGTCAACGCGGAAGGGGAAGTGACGGGGGAGTTCTGGTGGAACCCGTCGGATCTCGATATCGTGAAGCGGTGCGAGAAGGTAATCGAGTTTTTCAACAACATTTCGGTCCCGGAAGAAAACTCCGGGGAAGACGCGCTCTTTGCGCTGTCGGATGCCATTAAGGAGCAGTTCGACTACCTGATCTCCCCGGGGGCGTCGGATACGCTGTTCAAGTACTGCAACCCGCTCTCCCCGCGGGAGGATGGCACCCTGTTCGCGGAATACGTCCTTGAGGTCCTGATCCGGTTCGTGGAGCAGGAGATGGACGTGCGCATGGAGAGGACGACGTTCCGCATCCGGAAATATACGGAGAAGTACAGGGAATGAATGCGTATTCCCTCCCGACGTCCCTGGAGGTATCCGGGCGGGCGTACCCGATCCGCTCCGATTTCCGGGCCGTCCTTGACATCCTGATCGCCATGAGCGACCCGGATGCCGAGGACTGGGAGAAGCAGGAGATCATGTTCCGGATCCTGTACCCGGGCTGGAAGGAAATTCCGGCGGGCGATTTTGCGGAAGCATGCAGGAAGGCAGTGGAATTCATCGACTACCGGACGGCGGATGCGAAGAAGCCGTCCCCGCGGGTGCTCGACTGGGAGCAGGACGCGGCCCTGATCATCCCCGCGGTGAACAAGGTTGCGGGGAAGGAAGTGCGGGCGATGGAATACCTGCACTGGTGGACGTTCCTCGGGTACTTCATGGAGATCGGGGACGGCCTCTTCTCGCAGGTGCTCGGCATCCGCCAGAAGAAGGCACGCGGGAAGAAGCTGGAGAAGTGGGAAAAGGAATTTGAGCGCAGCAATGCGGACATGATCCGCCTGCGGCCCCTGCGGAGCGCGGAGGAGCAGCGGGTCCTGGACGGCATTGAGAAATGGCTATAGGTGACCGGGCATGCAGGCAGACGGGACAATACTGATTGACAGCAAAATAAAGACGGACGGCTTCGTCAGCGGGAGCAGGGAGCTTGAAGCCGCGGCCCGCAGGATGGCGTCGTCCGTCCGGGGGCTGGGGGAGAAAGCGGAAACCGCCCTCCGGAAGCAGACGGATTCCTTCGTGAAGCTGAACGGGCAGTATGCCGAACAGGAACGGAAAGTAGAGCGCCTGCGGCAGAAGGTCGCGGAGTACGGGAACCAGAAGATGCCGACGCAGGAATACCGTGAGGTCTCCGCACAGATCAGCGCGGCGCAGTCCAGGCTGGACGGCCTGATCCAGAGGCAGCAGAAGTTCCTGGATACCGGCGGGAAAACCGGCGGCAGGGCCTACAAGTCGATGCAGTACGACATCGAGGAGCTCCGGAACACAATCCGGTACGCGGAGGCCGAACTGAGGGAACTGGAGGCAACCGGGAACGCCTATACATCCGGGGCAGGCAGCGCCGCGGCGCAGAAGGACATGGACGCGCTGGCAAGGGAAGAGGCGAAGCTGGACGATATGAACAACCGGCTTGCAACGTCCTTCGCCTCCCTCCGCCGGAAAGTGGAGGATTACGGGAACGCGGCGGCGGGCGCCTCCGGCCCCACAAAGGACGTGGGGGAGAACCTGGAAAAAGTCGGTGAAACCGCGGAGCGGAGCGGGAAATCCCTGGGCGGGGCCTTCAAGACAATAATAAAATATTCCCTCGGCATCCGGAGCATGCTGGCGCTTGTCAACCGGATCCGCTCCGCCGTCGCGGAAGGGATGCGGAACCTGGTGCAGTATTCTTCCGGTACCAATGCGGCGGTCTCCATGCTGAGTTCGTCATTAACGCGGCTCAAGAATGCGGCCGCCACTGCCGCAGCCCCGCTGCTCGAAGCGGTCGCACCCGCGCTAAGCTACATCGCCGACCTTGCCGCGAGGGCGGCGACGGCAATCGCCCAGTTCCTTGCGGCGCTCACGGGCAAGAAAACATTCGTCAAGGCCGTGAAGGTCCAGGAGGATTACGCAAAGAGCCTGGCAGGGACCGGGGAGGCGGCGAAAGAGGCCGGCGAGGAAGCGGAGGGCTCCCTTGCGCCGTTCGATAAACTGAACGTGATGGCAAAGGAGAATGCCGACAGCGGTGCGGGCGGCGGCGGGGGCGGCGTTTCCCCCGGCACGGAAGAGATGTTTGAAACCGTCGAGGTTGACCCGGCCATCCTTGACGCGGTCGATAAGATAAAGCAGCGCCTGGATGAGCTGAAGCAGCGCCTGGGCGAACTGAAGGGGCTGTTCCAGGAGGGCTTCTGGGACGGGCTGGGGGACACTTCCGTTTTTGACAGCATCCGGGACAACCTGGCACGCATCCGGGACAGCCTGGCGGGGATCTTCACGGACCCGGCCGTGCTGGACGCCGCAAGCCGGATGATGGACACCATTGCGTACAACATGGGGCGCATAGCGGGTGCTTTTTCGTCCGTAGGGCTCACGATTGCCGACAACCTTACCGGCGGGCTTGCGCTTTACCTGGAGCAGAACACCGAACGGATAAAGCAATACCTGATTGACATGTTCGACATCACGGGCGACATAAGCACGATCGTCGCAAATTTCGCAGTGGCGGTGGCGGACGTCTTTTCCGTGTTCCGGGGCGACACCGCGAAGCAGGCCACCGCGGACATCATAGCGATCTTTACAAATGCCTTCATGGGCATTACGGAGCTGGCTTACAAAGCTGCCCGCGACGTGCTGGACATGCTGCTGACGCCATTCGTGGAGAATGCGGATAAGATCAAGGAGGCAGTCAATAACACGCTCACCCCGATCGAGGAAGTCCTCAGGACGATCGCGGACAGCGTAGGCGAAACCTTCGACAAACTCAACCAAATGTACGACGAGCACCTGAAGCCGCTTTTCGATTCCATCAGGGACGGGGTTTCGGAGGTG
Organism: uncultured Hungatella sp.; assembly: GCA_964471835.1. GTDB lineage: Bacteria > Bacillota > Clostridia > Lachnospirales > Lachnospiraceae > UBA3402. Next base: position 3,743 of record CAYYHX010000017.1, on the reverse strand, counting down.
CTCGGGACATTTATTGACGGCTACAACGAATACCTTGCGCCGGTGCTCCAGAAGCTGGCCGATAAATTTTCCGTGGTATGGAAGGATACCATCCAGCCCCTCATTGACGACTTCATCGACCTGGTCGGCGACGTCGCGGACCTGGTAAAGAACCTCTGGGAGCAGGTGTTCCAGCCGTTCCTGAACTGGTTCGCCGAGAATATCATGCCCGTCATCTCCCCCATCGTGGAAGGGATAGGCACGCTGTTCCTCGACGTATTCCAGGGGATCGGCGAAGTGCTGGACGTGTTCGTCGAGGCCCTGGATACCGTCGTTGAGTTCCTGAACACGGGATTCGAGGAAGGGTGGGATAAGGCATGGGACGACCTCAAGGAGAAATTCTCCGGCGTCTGGGAGTCCCTCCCGGATGTGGTGAAAGGGGCCGCAAACAAAGTGCTGTCGGCATTGGAATCCATGGTAAACAACGCGATCCGGGCGCTGAACGGACTGATCAGCGGCGCGAACGGGATCCTGTCGAAAGTCCCCGGCCTCTCGCTGGAGATCCCGACAATCAGGGAAGTCAGCCTCCCGCGGCTGGCGGAGGGGACCGTCGTCCCGCCGCGTGCCGGCGAGTTTGCCGCGGTGCTGGGAGACAACAAGAGGGAACCGGAAGTAGTCTCCCCGCTCTCCACCATGGTGCGGGCATTCAGGGAAGCCCTTGCGGAAGCGGACACGGGCGGAGGGGACATAACCGCGCGGATCTACCTGGACGGCAGGGAGCTCGGCCGTTCCGTGGCGGATTTTGTCCGGGATGAGAAAAAAAGGACCGGCGTGAACCCGGTCCTGTTCTAGGCGGTGATGGCATGAAATCAGACTACCGGGGCTACCTGGTAAAGTTCGGCGGTACGCAGATGCCGAATTCCTTTTTCAACGCATACAAATCCACGCCGAACCAGCGGACGGAAATGGAGGCGTGGAGGGACAACACCAATTATCTCCAGAGGGTGACTTCACCGAATTTCAAGACCACGCTCAACCTCTCTGTGCGGAGCCTGACGGCGGAAGAGCGGGACCTGTTCGAAGCCATCAAGAGCAACGGCCTGCTGGACAGGGATCAGCGGAAATATCAGGTAGAATACTGGAACCTCGAAGAATTATGCTACACATCCGGGGAATTCTACATACCGGACACGGAGTATGAGATCCCGCACATCTCGGACAATGAAGCCGGGGAGATGTTCTATGCGGAGTTCACCCTTGAAATGATACAGTACTGACCGCCGGAGGGAAGACATGATTGATATCGAACAGAAGTATAAGGACCTTTGGGTTTCCGACGGCGGGAAGAAGCTGAAGCTGATCTTTTACGACGAAGAATATAACGCCCTGTACCCGTCCGAAACATTGTTCCCGACGGAGGACCTGTATCCGGCCGAGATGACGGAAGACCAGATCGGCATCATCATCAGGGATGACAGGATCCTGGCGGAAACCATGACGGTCACGGAAACGCTGTCATCCGGGAACGACCTGGAATTCGGTTCCTGCGAGGCGTCCGTGATGGAGATCACGGTAGCGGACGTGTCGGAGGACGTAACGGGGAGGGAATTCATCCTCACCGCCACGGTCGGCGATTATGAGATGATGATCGGCATCTACCGGGTGCAGTCCTTCGTGCGGCAGGCGGACCGGCGCATGCGCAGGATCACGGCCTATGACCGCATGACGGAGTTTGACACGGATGTCTCCGGATGGTACAACGAGCTGTCGTTCCCCATGACGCTCCGGCAGTTCCGGGACGCCCTGTGCGCCTATATCGGGGTCACGCAGACAGAACAGAACCTTCTGTTTGATGACCTGGAAATCACCAAAACGATTGAACCGCAGAAGATCTCCGGGCGCGATGTGCTGAAGGCCGTCTGTCAGCTCAACGGCTGCTTCGGGCATATCAACCGAATGGGCGAGCTGACCTACATCACGCTCCAGCAGACCGGGCTGTACCCGGCGGAGGATCTGTGGCCGGAAGAAACGCTGTACCCGTCCGAACTCGGAAGCGACGGGAGACCGGCGCAGGCAATCGGGCGGTATAAGAGCATCCGATATGAGGATTACCTGGTTGAAGGGATCACCGGCCTGTCCATCCGCCAGGAGGAGGGGGATATCGGCGCGAACGTCGGGGAAGGCGGAAATTCCTATGCCATTGAAGGAAATTTCCTTGTCTATGGCAAGTCCGCGGAGGAACTCCTGAATATTGCCCGGTCCCTCCTGCCACTGCTGTACGGGAGGGCATACCGCCCGGCGTGCATCGAGGGGCACGCCATGCCGTGGCTGGAAGTGGGCGACGCAGTGATCGCGCCGACCGGCGACGATGTGATTGAGACATTCGTCATGCAGCGCACGATCAAGGGCATCCAGGGGCTGATGGATACCATCGAATCCACCGGCTCCAAACAGCGCGAGGAAGTCTTCGGGATCAACGAGAAGATCATCCAGCTGGAAGGGAAATCGGCGGTCATTACCCAGACGGTCGAGGAAGTCTCCGTCAGGGTAACCAACCTGAAGGAATACACCGAGGCGCAGTTCAAGATCACGGCGGAAAGCATCGAGGCGGAAGTCAAGAAGAGGGAAGACGGCGACAAGGAACTGACCGGCAAGATAGAGATTGAGGCCGGGCGGATCACACAGGAAGTCACGGAGCGGAAGAACGGGGACGATGTATTATCCGGGCGGATCACGGTTGAGGCAGACCGCATCACGCAGGAAGTAAAAGACCGGACAAGCGGCGACAAGGAACTGACCGGCAAGATAGAGATTGAGGCCGGGCGGATCACACAGGAAGTCACGGACCGGACTAAGGGTGATGAGACGCTGTCGGGGCGGATCACGGTTGAGGCAAACCGGATCACCGCCGAAGTCAAGCGGGCAACGGATGCGGAGGCGGCAATCGAGCTCAGGGCTGACGCAATCGAGCTGTCGGTAAGCAGCAAGGTCAGTGTCGGCGACGTGACGAAGCAGCTCAACTCCGAGTTGAAGATTACCGGCAATTCCATCGGGCTGACCACCGGGCATTTCACGGTGAATGCGAAAAACCTTACCGTTGACAGCCAGGGGAATGCAACGTTCTCCGGGAAACTGAGCGCGGCATCGGGCAGCTTTTCCGGAAGCATCACCGGCGGCTCCATCAACATCAACAACGTGTTCACGGTGGATGCCTCGGGCAACACGAATATCAGTGGAAATCACTTCACATGGAGCGCCACAAACTCTTCCATGACGTCCGACGGGACAATCACATGCAGTAACATCAAAGCTACCAACGGGTCGTTTTCCGGGAGCATCACAGCATCCACGATATCCGGCACCACGATTTCCGGCGGTACAATTTCCGGCGGTACGATAAGCGGCACTAAGATAACCGGCAGCAGCATGAGCACGAGGATGTTCTATGCCGATGAGGATATCGTACAGATAGGCGGGTTCGAGAGTAAGTATGACTGGGGGCGCGATATCTTCCAAAGTGAGGATGGGCAGTGCGGCATGTCGGCCTCGTCCAGCGGCAATGGAAATCTCTGGTTCTGGGCGGGATATTCTTATGGCGATTATGACTTTGTGGTAAACAACAACGGCGAAGTGCATGCCAGAGGCGCGATTGTCAGCGGGGCAGCCCTGACCGGCAGTGACGTGTTTGTTACGGGCGACAGCTGGTGGGAAGGATGGGGGCTGACCCAGACAATGCAGGACGTGTATGGCAAGCTGGATAACCT
>CAYYHX010000016.1:0-22802 GCA_964471835.1 uncultured Hungatella sp. | reverse complement strand
CCGCTGGTGTACGAGGCATACCGGCGGTTCCTTTCGGGCGGGGGAATGCCTGTGCGGGGGGCAGATTTACACACATCCTGCGAGCGGGAGTCAGAAGGGCGGACACCCTGCGGGCAGGGGGCAGAAGTGCAGACATCCTGCGGGCAGGGGGCAGAAGGGCAGACACCCTGCGGGCAGGCGTTGTATGGACAACAAACATTCGCCACCGACGACGCCATGGTTGTAGAGCGGTTCATGGGCCGCCGTGTCCGCCTGATCCGCGGCAGCTACGAGAATATTAAAGTCACCACGCCGGAAGACCTGGCGGTTGCGGAGACATTTTTGCGCAGGAATTCGTAACAGTTCAGACGTCTGAACTGTTATAGGAATTCAGTTATCTCCGCTCCGTTTCCGCATATTTCTGAACAGAAAGGCAAGCGGGCATTTCGATGCGGATGGAATTAAGGCTGGCGGTTTGTCCGCCGGCGTGTTAGAATAATAACATGGAGGGAGGGAATGACGATGGAAAATGAGAAAAAGTATCAGATCGACACGGCGGAGAACCGCGCATTTTTGAAAGAGACCGGAGAAGGGATCCTGAAGTTCGGAAGGAGGTTCCCCTCTCCGGGGGGTTCTTCTTATTATCTGGGAGACGATGGGACGCCCTGGACGGACCGGCCGAGGGAAACATGGATCACATCCCGGATGGTCCATGTATACAGCATCGGGCAGATGCTGGGCTATGAGGGCTGCGGCGAACTCGCGGATGCGGGGCTTAGGGGTCTGACAGGAGAGCTGCATGACGATGCGAACGGCGGCTGGTACGCGGGGCTTCGGGCGGACGGAAGTGTTCTGCCAACCAAGCAGTGCTACGCGCACGCGTTCGTGATCTTGGCGGCGACGTCCGCGCTGCTGGCCGGACGCCCCGGCGCGGAGGAGCTGCTCGCGGACGCCTTGAAGGTGTACGATGAGAAGTTCTGGAATGAGGACGAGGGGCTGTCCTGCGATACCTGGAACACGGAGTTTACGGAGCTTGATGATTACCGCGGGCTCAATGCCAACATGCATACCGTGGAAGCATTCCTGGCGGTAGCCGACGCGACGGCGGATGAGAAGTACCGTGTCCGCGCGGGAAGGATTATTGATCACGTGATTACGTGGGCGGAGGAGAACGGCTGCCGCCTGCCGGAGCATTTCTCCAGCGACTGGGAGCCGGATCTGGAGTGCAACCGCGAGAAACCGGACGACCCGTTCAAGCCTTACGGGGCGACGCCTGGCCACAGTATCGAGTGGGCGAGGCTGATCACGCAATGGGCGGTTTCCACCTACGGTCAGGATTCCGGGGAGCGCGAGGACTATCTGCGGGCGGCGAGGAAGCTGTACCTCAGGGCTGTTGCCAACGGCTGGGAGTGCGACGGCGCTCCGGGCATCGTCTACACGACGGACTGGTGCGGCAGGCCGGTGGTCCATGACCGTATGCACTGGACGCTTGCGGAGGCGATCAATACTTCGTCGGTTCTCTTTCGCATGACCGGAGAGGAGCATTACGCGAAGGATTACGCGGCGTTTATGGAATATCTGGATACGACGGTTCTGGATCACGTCAACGGTTCCTGGTTCCACCAGCTGGATGAGAAGAACCGGCTCATAGGCACGGTATGGCCCGGCAAATCCGACCTCTACCATGCCTTTCAGGCGACGCTGATCCCGTACAATAAGCAGATCGGCAAATCGATCGCGGCGGCGGTGAAGGACGGGATATGATTTTTAAGGATATATGGCTGGATATCAAGGCCGTGCAGGAGCGCGACCCGGCGGCGCGCAGCGCCCTGGAGGTGCTCCTGCTCTATCAGGGCGTTCACGCGCTGATCTGGCACCGGTTCGCCCACTGGTTCTACCGGCACCATCTGTATTTTATCGCCAGGCTGATCTCCCAGATCGCCAGGTTTTTTACGCTGATCGAGATCCATCCGGGAGCGCAGCTGGGCCACGGCATCCTGATCGACCATGGCTGCGGCGTCGTGATCGGCGAGACGGCGGTCGTGGGCGACAACTGCACCATCTACCAGGGCGTAACGCTGGGAGGCGTCGGCACCCAGAAGGGCAAGCGCCATCCGACCCTGGGCAACAATGTGACCGTCGGGGCCGGGGCGAAGATCCTGGGTTCTTTCGAAGTAGGCGACAACTGCACGATCGCCGCCAACGCGGTGCTGTTAAAGCCGCTGGAAAACAACGTGACTGCGGTCGGCGTTCCCGCGCGCCCGGTGAAGAAAGACGGCGTCCGGCTGCCGTCCGAACAGTCAGAGCCGGTTTCCGCGGAGCGGTGCTGCCGGATGGAGGAACGCCTCAGGGAACTGGAAGAACAGGTGGAGGAACTGAAAGCGCAGCTGGCAGAACAGGAAACAAACCGCGGATGAATGATAATTATACCTACATCGTAAAATGCGCCGACGGCACCTGCTATTGCGGCTGGACGAACCATCTTGCGGAACGGATCGCCGCCCATAACAGCGGAAAGGGAGCAAAATATACGAAAAGCCGCCGTCCCGTGGAACTGGTTTACTATGAGGTGTTCGGATCGAAAGAGGAGGCTATGCGGCGGGAAGCGCAGATCAAGCGGATGACGCGGGCGCAGAAGGAGAGCCTGATCGCGTCGCACGGTAATGCCTGTTGGTGAAATATTTCCCTGAAAATATACTTGCATTTTCGAGGATACGGGGCATATAATATACAGCATACATTATACAAGCTGCCATGACAGGAAGAAGGGGAAGGACAGCCTATGGCGCGATATCTGAGCCTGAAAGCCTACGGTAAAGTGAATCTGGCTCTGGATGTCTTGAGAAAGCGTGAGGACGGCTATCATGAAGTCCGTATGGTGATGCAGACGGTGGGGCTTTATGACAAGGTCGAGCTGTTCCGCCGGGAAGCCCCGGGCATCACCATCGAGACAAATCTTTATTATCTGCCTGCGGACGGGACCAATCTGGCCTGCAAGGCGGCCGCTCTTTTGATGGAAGAGTTCGGCGTACGGCAGGGAGTCCATATCCGGCTGAAGAAGTTCATCCCGGTGGCGGCGGGCATGGCCGGGGGCAGCAGCGACGCGGCAGCGGTTCTTTTTGGAATAAATAAGATGTTCGCTCTTGGGTTAAGTACAGAAGAGCTTAAGAAGCGGGGTGTGAAGATCGGTGCGGATGTTCCTTACTGCGTGATGCGCGGCACGGCTCTCTGCGAGGGGATTGGCGAGATCCTCACGCCGCTTCCGCCCGTACCTCAGTGCAAGGTTCTGATAGCAAGGCCGGCGGTCAGTGTTTCCACGAAGAGTATCTATGAGAAATTGCGGGTGGAGGAACTGACGCCGGAACAGCACCCGGATGTCGATGGCATGGTGGAAGCGATCCGGCGGCAGGATCTTCCGGCAGCTGCGGCAAAGATGGGCAATGTTCTGGAAGCCGTGACGGCCGCGGATCATCCGGAGATTGAAGTGATCCGTCAGCTGATGATGGATTCGGGCGCGTTAAACGCAGTCATGAGCGGAAGCGGGCCTACGGTCTTCGGCCTTTTCGTAAACCCGCGTGAGGCGGCGGCGGCTTATGAGAAGATGCGCTACGGTGCGGGAAGCCGGGTGGCAAGACAGGTCTATCTGACGGATCTGTTCCATCGGAGAGTGCGGTCAGGCGTGTCAGGGTGAGCGGGCATATGCCGCAGGCGGGGCAGGAAAGCCGGAAAGGATGGATAAGGCGATGGATTATAATCTGGATGTGAAAATGAACGAATACCTGCCCCTGCGGGACGTGGTTTTCAACACGCTCCGTCAGGCGATCCTGCGCGGCGATCTGGCTCCCGGCGAGCGGCTGATGGAGATCCAGCTGGCGGAGCGGCTGGGAGTCAGCCGGACGCCGATCCGGGAGGCGATCCGCAAGCTGGAACTGGAGGGACTGGTTCTGATGATACCCCGCAAGGGCGCCGAGGTAGCAGGGATCTCAGAGAAGAGCCTGCGGGACGTTCTGGAGGTCCGCTGCTCGCTGGAAGAACTGGCGACGGGCCTGGCCTGCCAGCGCATGAATAAGGAACAGATCACGCAGCTGGAAGCCGCGCGGGACGCGTTCGCGAAAGCGGTGGCTTCCGGGGACATCATGGAGATGGCCGAACGGGATGAGAAGTTTCATGACGTGATTGTCGATGGATCCGACAATTCCCGGCTTATCCAGATCCTCGGCAATCTCCGTGAGCAGATGTACCGCTACCGTCTGGAGTATATCAAGGAGGAAGATAAACGTCAGGTCATCCTTCTGGAACATGAGAATATCGTGAAGGCCATTCGCGCCCGTCATGTGGACGAAGCGCGTGAAGCGATGCGCAGGCATATCGAGAATCAGGAGATCGCGATTTCGCGGAACCTTAAGGGGGAAAAATGAGGGGATTGTGTTTTCCACACGGATTCAGTCTGGTTTCAGAAATTAAATTTATATAAAATCAGAGGATAACATTGCCAGGAGAGAACCGCTTCTTATATAATGGTTGACGCCCTGGCTTTTTCTTGCCGGGCAGACGCAGTTTGATTAACTGGATGGAGGAAGATAATTATGAGTAAGAAAGCAGTTGCAGGAGCAATCGCCGTGGCAGCAGCAGCGGCGGCCGCGTTTGCGTTCCTCGTGGTTCCTCGTCTTGAAGAGCCGCAGGAGGAAGCGGAAACCGTGGCGCCGCCTACGGTACGGGTGACGACGCCGGTTCGGGGCGACATCGAGATATTCCGCAGCCTGATCGGCAGCGTATCCCCGTCGGATCTGGTCAATGTGATTCCCATGGCAGCCGGAGAGATCACGGCGGTTTATGCGGACGCGGGTGATTATGTGGAAGAGGGCCAGGTACTTTGTGATATCGATACAAAACAGGTGGATTCGGCGAAGCTTCAGCTTGACGCGGCCGAGATCCAGCTGAACGACGCGAAGACCAATCTGAACCGCATGAGTGTGCTGTATTCCTCCGGCGATATCGCGGCTCAATCCTATGAACAGGCAGAAAGCTCGGTAAAAGCGGCCCAGGTTCAGTATGACAGTGCAAAACTCGCCTACGATATGCAGGTTGAGTTCAGCCATGTGACCGCTCCCATCGCGGGGTGCATCGAGTCCAGCTCGATGGAGGTTCATGGGATGGCGACCCAGTCTGCACCGTTGTGTTCTATTTCCGGAGAAGACTCCAGGACGGTCACATTCTCCGTGACCGAGGCCATGCTGGATCATGTGAAGGAGGGGGAGCCTGTCCGGGTGGAGAAGAGCGGAAGCGAATATACCGGGACGATCACCGAAGTTGGCACGTCAGTCAGTTCCTACACAGGGCTTTTTGATGTGAAAGCGGAGGTGGAGGACGCGGACGCCCTTATAAGCGGCTCTACCGTGCGCCTGTCCCTGACCGCGGACAAGGCGGAGGACGTGCTGACCCTTCCGGTGGACGTGATCTATTACCGGAACAGCAGGCCCTATGTCTATACTTATGATAACGGAACCGTCCATGAAGCTGAGATCGAGACCGGGTTGAGCGATGATGAGAGGATCGAAATCGTATCCGGGCTCTCCTCTTCCGACCAGGTCATCACTACCTGGAGTCCGGAACTGTATGAAAACGCGGCGGCGCTTCTGGAGGAAGATTCATGAACATTACGAAAACTGCCTTAAAGAGACCGGTCACTACGCTGATGGTGGTGCTGAGCCTGCTGGTATTCGGCCTGAATTCGGTATTCTCCTCCAGGCTGGAGTTGATTCCCGAGATCAATATGCCGATGCTGATCGTATTCACCGCTTATCCGGGCGCGAGTCCGGACGATGTGATGGAGCTGGTCAGCCGGCCCATCGAGGACGGCATCGGGACCCTGACGGGGTTGGAAAACAGCCAGAGCGTTTCCGGCGAGAATTCTTCCGTGGTGCTGCTTCAGTATGAGTATGGCATCGATATTGACGACGCCTATAACGATTTGAAGAAGATCCTGGATTCTCTTAAGACTACATTTCCCGACGACGTTCAGGAGCCGGTCATCATCGAGATGGATATCAATCAGACCGCCAGCATGAGCCTGGCAGTCAACAATGACGGCCAGGAGAATCTGTATAATTACGTGGATAATGAGATTGTCCCCGAGTTCGAGAAACTCTCCTCTGTCGCCAGCGTAGAAGTCAGCGGCGGCCGGCCGGAGTATGTGCGGGTGGAACTGATCCCCGAGAAGCTGTCGCAGTACGGCCTGGATATCAATACGGTCGCCAATGTCATCGCGAGCGCTGATTTTACCTACCCCGTAGGCGGCGTTGACGTGGGGAAGCAGAATCTTTCCGTGACGGCCGAAGTGCCTTACGATACGGTGGAGAGCCTGAAAGACATTCCCATTACCGCGGGCAACGGCAATATCATTTATTTGGACGACATCGCGAATATCTATGCCGCCCTGGAAGAGGAGAACGGCATCGGACGCTATAACGGGCGCGAGACGATTTCCATCAACATCCTGAAGAATCAGTCCAACAGTGAGGTGGAGGTATCTGACGCGGTGTATGAGACAGTGGAGGAGTTAACGGCCGCCGATCCGGACCTGGAACTGATCGTGGTCAGCGACAACAGCGTCATGATCCGCAATTCCCTGTCCTCCGTGCTTCAGACCATGGCTATGGCTGTCGTAGTTTCCATGCTTATCATCCTGTTGTTCTTCGGCGACCTGAAGGCCTCGCTGATTGTCGGCACATCCATACCGATCTCCATCCTGGTAGCGCTGATCGCGATGAGCTTGATGGGATTTTCCTTAAATGTCATCACGTTGAGCAGCCTTGTCCTGGGCGTCGGCATGATGGTGGATAACTCAATCGTGGTGATGGAGAGCTGTTTCCGTTCGACGAGAGGAAAAGGCATCCGGGAATATACCAGAGGTGCGCTTACGGGAAGCGGCATCGTCTTTCAGTCGATCTTCGGCTCGACGCTGACGACCTGCGTGGTCTTCCTGCCGCTGGCGATGCTTGAGGGACTGGCGGGCCAGCTGTTTAAGCCGCTGGGATTTACGATTGTATTCTGTATGGTTGCGTCCCTCATCTCGGCAGTGACGATTGTACCGCTGTGCTATGCGATGTACCGTCCGAGGGAGCGGGAGAAAGCTCCGCTGTCCGGTGCGCTTCGCGCGATGCAGAACGGGTACCGCCGGATCATGAAGGTTCTCCTGCCGCATAACTGGCTTGTCATCCTGACGTCAGTCGTCCTGCTGGCCGGCTCCGTGTACCTGGCCTCCCAGCTGCGGACAGAGCTGATCCCGATGGCGGACGAGGGCGCGGTACGCGTTACCATTGAGACCCGTCCCGGACTGCGGACAGAAGCTGTCAATGAGATCTTAAGCCAGGCGGAATCGATTGTATCTTCCGATGAGAATGTAGCGACGTATATGCTGTCCTACGGCGCGAGCGGGATGAGCGCTGTGGTAGGCGGGGGCGGTTCCGATGCCGCCCTTACGGCATACCTTGCCGACGAACGGGAGCTTTCCACAGATGAGGTGATCCGTAAATGGCGTCCTGTCATGAGCCGGATCCCGGACTGCAATATCACGCTGGAGCCGGTCAGTATGCTGGGCTCTCTGATGACAGAAACAGACGGTTTTGAAGTGATCCTGGCAAGTACGGATTATGACGTACTGAAGGCTGTCACCGATGAGATGGCGGCTGACCTGACCGGGCGGCCGGAGGTCACGAAGGTACATTCCACGCTGGAGAACTACGCGCCGTTAATTAAGGTGAATGTGGATCCGGTGCAGGCCGCGGCGGAGGGACTGTCCCCGGTGCAGGTTGCCGGGATGATCAACGGGATCCTGGATGGCGTGAAGGCGACGACGATTGAGGTGAATGGCCATGAGGTCGATGTTGTCGTTGAGTATCCGGGAGATGAATATGATACGCTGGAACGGATGAAAAACATCATGATCCCGACGGGCTCCGGCACTGTGGTGGCGCTGACGGATATCGCCGATGTGGAGTTTCAGGACAGCCCGCAGAGCATTACCCGCTACAACAAGCAATATCAGGCGACGATCACCGCCGATTACACGGATTTCATTGACAATACCGACGAGCGGGCCATGGACGCCGCGTCGGAACAGCTGATCCGCGAAGTGATCGAACCCAGGATGGCACGGGAAATGTCTATCGTTACCAATTCTGTCACCGAAATCATGAACGAGGAGCTCGGAAGCCTCTTCCGCTCGATCCTGATCGCGGCGTTTCTGGTGTTCGTGGTAATGGCGGCCCAGTTTGAATCTCCGAAATTCTCGCTGATGGTCATGACGACGATTCCCTTCGGGCTGATCGGCTCATTCACGCTTCTGTACGTGACGGACGTGACGTTAAGTCTGCCGTCGATGCTGGGCTTCCTGATGCTGGTCGGAACTGCCGTAAACAACGGCATCCTGTATGTGGATACGGTCAATCAGTACCGTCAGGGAGGTATGGAACTGAATGAGGCTTTGATCGAGGCCGGAACCACACGCCTGCGCCCGATCCTGATGACGACGCTCACAACGGTGGTAGCCATGATCCCGATGTGCCTTGCTTACGGCGATGCCGGCGAACTGCTGCAGGGTCTCGCGCTGGTGGATGTAGGGGGCCTGCTGGCTTCAACGGTCCTGGCGCTTCTGATGCTGCCGGCATATTATTCCGTGATGTCGAAGATCAAGGGGCTTCCGGTGCCGGAATTTGATGATGATATGTAAGGGGGATCATGAAAATGAGAAAGAAGAAGGACAGGAATACGCGGCAAAGCGGGGCAGGAAGGCCGGTATGCCGGGTTTCTGCCGCCGCGCTGGCAGCGGTACTGGCATGTACCGCCGTACCTGCCGGTTCATCCGGGATGCAGGCGCTGGCGGCCAGTCCGGAATCCGCCCGGACACCGGAGGAATGGGACAGGCTGCGTGATAATGTGCTGGAGTATGATGAGATCGAGGATCTGATCGAAGAATACAATGCGACGGTCCAGAAGAATAATGAAGAATGGGAGAAGGCGGATCAGGGCAAGGCGCTGGAAGACTATGTAGAGGATGCGAAACGGGTCGTCGAGGGTTATAACTATCAGGCCGCCAACGCTGAGGACGATTTGACCAGAATAACAGCGGAGTATCAGGCCCGCATGGCGGAAATCCAGGTACAGAATACGATCGATGAAGCCGAGGACAGCACGACGAAATGGTGGAGCCTGGAAAAGGCTGCGAAATCGCTGGCGGCGGAGGCGCAGTCGTCTATGAATACGTATTACCAGCTGCAGTACCAGCTGGCTGCGGCGCAGAAGAACCGGGAACTGATGGCTGCCGTCCTGGAAAATACAAAACGCCAGCAGGATGCTTCCGTCGGAACGGCGACTTACGCAGACGTGCTGTCAGCCGAGCAGAACCTTCAGGATCTGGACACCCAGATACTGAGCCTCCAGAACCAGATCGAAGTGACGAGGCAGAACCTGATCGTGATGCTGGGGTGGGAGCAGAGCGCCTGGCCGGAGATCGGACCCGTGCCGGCGCCGGATCTGAACCGGATTGGTGCGATGAATCCGGAGGAGGATCTTGCGGCTGCGTATGAACACGACTATACGCTTCTAACGGATCAGAGAAAAGTCAGCAATTCCGTATCCCGCAGCGGAGAGACGGTTCATGCGGAAGCAGTCGAAAATGACCGGCAGCAGATCGCGATGGCGTTAAATTCAGCTTATCAGTCTGTGCTTTCCGCGAAAGCCGCCTACGACCAGTCGGCGCTGAGCCTGGATGTCGCCGGCCAATCCTGTTCCCTTGCACGGGCCAGGCAGCAGGTGGGGCTGGGAACGTCTCTGGAAACGCTTCAGGCGGAGACGGATCTGGTCACGGCGCAGACAGACCTGAAGATCAAGGAACTGCAGCTGTTTGATGCGATGGAGACATATGAGTGGGTGAAAAAAGGTGTACGGTGATGAGGAGAAACAGCGGTAACGGCAGTAAGAAGAACCGGATACGGGGTGCTGCCATGGCATTCGGCCTCGTGTTTCTGACAGCGGCAGCGGCGCCCGCCGCCCTGGCGAAAGAACGGCCCGACGGAGTGGATGATGCGGTTTGGGCGGCGCTTTCCGATGAGACTATCGAATTTGACGAGCTTGAGGCGCTGGTGCGATATTATAATCCGGATTACCGGCAGGTACTCGATCAGATCATGCCGTCCGTTGAGATGACACGCGAGGCGGCTGCCCGGCTGGAGGAAGCGTCAGAAGACTATAAAAATCAGGCGGAGGAGTACGCGGGAAGAACGGACATGGAGGGAATGGTTCAATATGAGACCCTCAGCGCGATGTCTGAGGCAGCGGAGACTACGTCAGAGACGTTCCGCGATACGGCGGAGGACATCGGCAGCCAGACGGAAACTGTCCGCGACCAGGCACTTCTGTCCCTGATCAAAGGATGCCAGCAGATTTATATCGGTTATAACCAGGCCGTGGCTTCCCGTGAATTGAGCGAGGCGGCGGTACAGCTCGCGGATGCGGCGGCACAGTCGGCCCGGAACCGCCGGGATGCCGGTATGGCCGCGGAGAACGATGTCCTGGCGGCGCAGCAGACGCTTCTGTCGGCTCAGAACCAGTTGCTTTCGCTGGATCAGACTCTAACATCCCTGCGCCATAATCTGTATGTGATGACCGGATGGAAGCTGGATGACTCCGCCAGAATCGGCGCGGTTCCCGCCCCGGATCTGACGAAGATCGACTCGATGGATCCGTCCGCTGACATTACCCAGGCGGTCGATGCCAGCTATTCCCTGAAAAACCTGGACGATTCGTTAAGCGCCGGCGGGATAAGCGATGAGACGGCCGGCAGGATGCGGAAGGAAACGGAGGAGGGAATCCGGATTCAGTTAGAAGCGCTTTACCAGACGGTTCTGGCTGACCGTGCTGCCTATGAGGCATCGAATGCAGCGCTGGAGACGGCCAGGCTGGCTCAGGAAACAAGCGAGCGGCAGTATCTTCTGGGTATGATCGGCGGCTTGCAGTACCAACAGGCCCGGATCGATTATCTTCAGCAGAAGATGGCGGTGGAGAACGCGTCGATGTCTCTGTTCCAGGCCATTCTGGATTACGAGTGGGCTTTGCAGGGAATCATGGAGACAGGCTGAGTTAATAGGAAAAAATGTTCCGGAAAGGCAGCTTTGGGGGGGAAGTTTATGAGAGAGACGATAGCGGTGCTGTTCGGCGGCCAGTCCTCGGAGCATGACGTGTCGTGCATGTCGGCAGTCAACGTGATCGACCAGATCGACCGGGGAAAGTATAACCTCCTGCTGATCGGGATCACAAAGGAAGGTCGGTGGCTGCTGACGGAATCGGCGGACGACATCCGTTCCGGCGCGTGGCGTGAAGGTACGGTTACGGCGGTCTTAAGTCCCGATGCCGTGAAGAAATGCGTGATCATGGGCGGAAACGGCGGCGGCGAGATTCCCGTAGATGTGGTATTCCCGGTGCTTCACGGGCTTTATGGGGAGGACGGGACGGTGCAGGGTCTTCTGGAACTGGCCCGGATTCCCTATGTGGGCAGCGGTGTCCTCGCAAGCGCGGTTTCCATGGATAAATTCTACACGAAGATCATCGTGAAGGATCTGGGGTTCCGCCAGGCGCGGTATGTGCCGCTAACGCGCGGCGAGCTGAAAGATATGGACGCGGCGGCGGCAAAGGTAGCGGAAACTCTTTCTTATCCGGTCTTTGTCAAGCCGGCTAACGCCGGTTCCTCCTGCGGCGTCAGCAAGGCGGGGAACCGCGCGGAACTTGGGGCTGCTCTTACAGAGGCGGGCCGCCATGACCGCAAGATTCTCGTGGAAGAGGCAATCACGGGGCGGGAAATCGAGTGCGCCGTCTTCGGCGGAGGCCAAAGCCCGATGGAGGTGTCGGGGGTCGGGGAGATCCTGACGGGCGCCGAGTTCTATGATTATAACGCCAAATATTGCAGCGCGGATTCCCGCACGGTGATCGATCCCGAACTTCCGGCCGGGGCCGCGGAAACGGTCCGCACGGAGGCGGAGGCGGTTTTCCGTGCGGTGGACGGTTACGGCCTGGCCCGCGTGGATTTCTTCGTAACCGCGGACGGCGGGGTCATTTTCAATGAGATCAATACGATGCCGGGCTTCACGGCCATCAGCATGTATCCGATGCTGTGGGAGGCCAGAGGCGTCAGCAAGGCGCAGCTGGTGGAAAAGCTGATCCGCCATGCGAAGGAGCGGTACGGGGAGGTTTCTCATGGATAGGAACGCGCCCGTCGGGGTTTTTGACTCCGGCGTAGGGGGATTGACGGTAGTGAGGGAGATCATCCGCCAGATGCCCGACGAGAGGATTGTCTATTTCGGGGACACGGCGCGGCTGCCTTACGGCAGCAAATCGCGGGATACGGTCATCCGCTACTCCCGGCAGAACATCCGCTTCCTGCTGACGAAGAACGTGAAAGCGATTGTCATCGCCTGCAACACGGCCAGCGCCTATGCCCTGGAAACGGTGGAGCGGGAATTCGGCCTGCCCATCCTCGGCGTGATCCGGGCCGGGGCCGCGACGGCGGTCAGCGCCACGCGCAACGGGAAGATCGGCGTGATCGGCACGGAAGGCACCATCGGCAGCGGGATCTATACGGAAGTTATGAAGCAGATGGATCCGCGGGTCCAGGTGACAGGCAAGGCATGTCCGCTGTTTGTGCCGCTCGTGGAGGAAGGGCTTCTGCATGATTCCGTGACGGATGAGATTGCATCCAGATATCTGAGCGAACTGAAAGGAAAATTCATCGACACGCTGGTGCTGGGCTGCACGCATTATCCGCTGCTCCGCTCCACGGTGGAACGGATCATGGGCGATGACGTGACGCTGGTGAATCCGGCTTACGAGACGGCAGTCGAACTGAAATCGCTGCTTGCGAAGCGCGGCCTGGACTGCCTGCCCGGTATGGCCGGGGCGGACCCGCGGAAATACCGGTTCTACGTCAGCGATTTGGCGGACAAATTCACGGCGTTCGCGACCTCGATCCTGCCGGAGCAGGTGAAGGAAACCATCCGGATCAATATTGAAGAATACTGATGCCGTTTGGAAGGCGTCGGAAAAACAGTGAGAAAACAGGGGGAAAAAGGATGAACCGGGATGTTCTGATCAGCATTACGGGTTCCCAGATGACGGACAACGGTCCCGAAGAAGTGGAAATGATCACCATCGGCAATTATTTCGGAAAAAACGGGAACCATTATGTCATCTATGAAGAAATTCCGGAAGACGGTTCCGGCCCCGTAAAGAATACGATCCGCATCCAGCCGGACTGCGTTTCCGTCACAAAAAAGGGCGAAGTCAGCACGCAGATGGTGTTTGAGAGGAACCGAAGGAACCTTTCCTGCTATATGACTCCGTTCGGCCAGATGATGATCGGGCTCAACACGGGAAAAGTGAAAGTAGATGAGGAGGAGAACCGCCTGAAGGTGGACGTGGACTACTCGCTCGATATCAATTATGAGCATGTCTCAGACTGCAGCATCACGCTGGAAGTACGCCCGCGGACGGAGCCGGAGCCGCCGCCGCAGGCCGGCTGAGCGACGAAGAAATCTGCCATACGACGAAAAACCGCCCGCCCGAAATCCCGGGCGGGCGGCGTACGTCGCGGTGTCTGACGTCGGACGGCATCTGACACGAATCATCGATCATCGGATGCGGTATGGCGTCATTTCTTCTTCTTATCGGCGTTCGCGTCATCTTTCTTGTCTTTCTTCTTAATCCCGATCCGCTCAAGGATGCCTTTTTTCTTCGGGATCACGGGAACCGAACTGCCGCGGATGCTCTTGACCTGGGTGATGTAGATGCCGCTGATTACGACCCTTGCTTCGGTTTTCAGCGGAAGAATCTTGAATACGTCCCCGTCCGCGAGGAGCGTCATGACCCTCGTGCCGATCTTGGCTTTGACGACCGGAACCTTCATGCGGCGCAGGTACTTCGGCGTCTGCTCCATCACGGCCTTGGGAAGACTCGCCTCGTTCAGTTTCATCTTCTTCTTGTCGATCACCAGGATGGACACGGTCTGCGCGGCCGCTTCCAGCAGGGCCTGCTGCTGCACCTGCTTCTTCTCAAGCCGGATGCCCAGGAAATACAGGCCGCCCAGCACGACGACGACGACAACAAAAATGACCAGCAAAACATTCCAAAATGTACTCACGGGAAAACCTCCATTATGTAGGGTGGTAACGGAGCAGATTATATCATTTTCAAGGGAAAAAAGCAAGAAAAAGCTGCCCCAAAATCCTTGACAGGTTGACACGGCTATGCTAGTATGGAGAATGCACTATTGTGGAGTCCTATGCGTGCAATGGTTTTTATACCCAAAAGGGCAGTGACAAAGATTAAAAAACAGGGGTGAAATGTCAATGGAGAAAAGCAGAATGCGGCCTGTGAAAGCAGGAAAAGGCGAACGAATGAGCTTCTCGAGACAGAAGGAAGTCCTCGAGATGCCGAACCTGATCGAAATCCAGAAGACTTCCTACCAGTGGTTCCTGGAGGACGGTCTGAAGGAAGTTTTCGAAGACATCTCTCCGATCACGGATTTTGCCGGACACCTGAGTTTGGATTTTGTCAGTTTTACATTGTGTAAGGACGACATCAAATATACCATCGAGGAATGCAAGGAGCGCGACGCGACCTACGCGGCCCCTCTGAAGGTGAGGGTAAGGCTCTGCAATAAAGATAAAGACGAGATTAACGAGCATGAGATCTTCATGGGGGATCTTCCGCTCATGACCGATACCGGTTCCTTCGTGATCAACGGCGCCGAGCGTGTGATCGTCAGCCAGCTTGTCCGCTCTCCGGGCATTTATTATACGGTTACGCGTGACAAAGTGGGCAAGGAGCTGTATTCGTGCCAGGTGATCCCCAACCGCGGCGCGTGGCTGGAGTATGAGACGGATTCCAACGACGTCTTCTACGTCCGCGTGGACCGGACCAGGAAAGTGCCTGTCACCGTGCTGGTCCGCGCGCTGGGCTACGGGACCAACGCGGAGATCCTTGATCTGTTCGGCGAGGAGCCCAAGATTCTGGCGAGCTTTACTAAGGACGTGTCGGATAACTACCAGGACGGCCTGCTGGAATTGTATAAGAAGATCCGGCCGGGCGAGCCGCTCTCGGTGGACAGCGCCGAGAGCCTGCTCAACAGCATGTTCTTCGATCCCAGGAGGTATGACCTGGCGAGGGTCGGACGCTATAAGTTTAATAAGAAGCTCTCGTTCGGCAACCGTCTGAAGGGTCATGTGCTGGCGGAGGACGTGATCGATCCTTCGACCGGCGAAGTCCTGGCGACGGCCGGGCAGGAACTGGATAAGAAGACCGGAGAGGCGATCCAGAACGCGGCGGTGGAGTATGTCTGGGTCCAGGGCATCGACCGGAACGTGAAAGTCATTTCCAATATGATGGTGAACCTGGAGAACTATGTGAGCTTCCCGGCCTCCGAGGTGGGGGTCGGCGAGCTGGTGTTCTATCCGGTGCTGAAGCCCCTGCTGGATGAATACGGGGACGATGAGGAGGAATTAAAGCGCGTGATCCGCAGGAATGTGCGGGAGCTGGTTCCGAAACACATCACGAAGCAGGATATTATCGCTTCCATTAATTATAACATGCACCTGGAGCAGCAGATCGGTAACTCCGATGATATCGACCACCTGGGGAACCGCCGCATCCGCGCCGTGGGCGAGCTTTTGCAGAACCAGTACCGCATCGGTCTGGCCCGTATGGAGCGCGTGGTCCGCGAGCGGATGACGACGCAGGACATGGACAGCATCACGCCGCAGTCCCTGATCAACATCAAGCCCGTGACCGCGGCGGTGAAGGAGTTCTTCGGGAGTTCCCAGCTCTCGCAGTTCATGGACCAGAACAACCCGCTGGCGGAGCTGACCAACAAGCGCCGTCTCTCGGCCCTGGGTCCCGGCGGCCTCTCCAGGGACCGCGCCGGATTCGAAGTCCGCGACGTTCACTACACCCATTACGGGCGTATGTGTCCCATCGAGACGCCGGAAGGTCCGAACATCGGCCTGATCAACTCCTTGGCGACTTACGCGCGGGTGAATATCTACGGATTCGTGGAAGCTCCCTACCGTATCGTGGATAAGAGCGACCCGAAGAATCCGAGAGTGACCGACGAGGTGGTCTACCTGACCGCCGACGAGGAGGATAATTTCGTCGTAGCGCAGGCGAATGAACCTCTGGACGAGGAGGGGCATTTCGTGAATAACAACGTCTCCGGACGTTACCGCACAGAGACTTCCGCCTTCCAGAAGTCGAGCGTGGATCTGATGGACGTGTCCCCGAAGATGGTGTTCTCCGTCGCGACCTCCATGATCCCCTTCTTGGAGAATGACGACGCCAACCGCGCGCTGATGGGGTCCAATATGCAGCGTCAGGCCGTGCCGCTTTTAACCACGGAAGCGCCCGTGGTGGGGACCGGCATGGAAGGCAAGGCGGCCGTGGACTCCGGCGTCTGCGTCGTGGCGAAGAATGCCGGTACGGTTGAGCGCTCCGCGTCCAACGAGATCATCATCCGCAGGGACGCGGACGGCGTGCGCGACACGTACCATCTGACGAAGTTTAAGAGAAGCAACCAGTCCAACTGCTATAACCAGAAGCCAATTGTCTATAAGGGGGATCATGTGGAGGTCGGCGAAGTGATCGCGGACGGTCCCTCCACCGAGAACGGCGAGCTCGCCTTGGGCAAGAATCCGCTGATCGGCTTCATGACATGGGAAGGCTACAATTACGAGGACGCGGTTCTGCTCAGCGAGAAGCTGGTGCAGGACGACGTCTATACCTCGGTACACATCGAGGAATATGAGGCGGAGGCCCGTGACACGAAACTGGGGCCGGAGGAGATCACCCGCGATGTTCCGGGCGTCGGCGAGGACGCCCTGAAAGATCTGGACGAGCGCGGCATCATCCGCATCGGCGCCGAAGTCCGCGCCCAGGATATCCTGGTCGGCAAGGTAACGCCCAAGGGCGAGACGGAGCTGACCGCAGAGGAGAGGCTGCTGCGGGCGATCTTCGGCGAGAAGGCCCGCGAAGTCCGTGATACCTCCCTGAAGGTTCCGCACGGCGCGTATGGCATCGTGGTGGACGCGAAGGTATTCACCCGCGAGAACGGCGACGAGCTGTCTCCCGGCGTGAACCAGACCGTGCGCATCTACATTGCCCAGAAAAGGAAGATCTCCGTCGGCGACAAGATGGCCGGGCGCCACGGCAACAAGGGCGTCGTGTCCCGCGTGCTGCCGGTGGAGGATATGCCGTTTCTGCCCAACGGCCGTCCGCTGGATATCGTGCTGAACCCTCTGGGCGTGCCGTCCCGTATGAACATCGGACAGGTGCTGGAGACGCACTTGAGTCTGGCCGCCAAAGCGCTCGGCTTCAATGTCTCCACGCCGGTCTTTGACGGCGCCGATGAGAAGGATATCATGGACGCCCTGGATATGGCGAATGATTATGTCAACGGCGAGTGGGAGGATTTTCAGGAGAAGTACAAGGATTCCCTCGATCCGAAGGTGATGGAATACCTGGGTTCCCATCTGGAGCACAGGGAACTGTGGAAGGGCGTCCCGATCCGCCGTGACGGCAAAGTCCGCCTGCGCGACGGCCGCACCGGTGAATATTTTGACAGTCCCGTCACGATCGGGCATATGCATTACCTGAAACTGCATCATCTGGTGGACGACAAGATTCATGCACGCTCCACCGGCCCGTACTCCCTTGTTACCCAGCAGCCGCTGGGCGGCAAGGCGCAGTTCGGCGGCCAGCGCTTCGGCGAGATGGAGGTGTGGGCGCTGGAAGCATACGGCGCGTCCTACACGCTGCAGGAGATCCTGACCGTGAAATCGGACGATGTGGTGGGGCGTGTAAAGACCTACGAAGCCATCATTAAGGGCGAGAATATCCCGGAGGCCGGCATTCCCGAATCGTTCAAGGTGCTTCTGAAGGAGCTGCAGGCCCTGGGTCTGGACGTCCGGGTGCTGCGCGACGACAACACCGAGGTGGTGTTCTCCGAACCTGTGGATTACGGCGATACGGACCTGCGCGCGATCATCGAGGGCGACCGCGCCTACCGGCGGAACGACTCCTACGAGAACTACGGGTACCAGTCCCAGGTGTTTAAGGACGGGGAGCTGGTAGCCGAGGAGGGGGAGCCGGGTCCGGAGGAGAACGACGACTATGACGATTCTTACGACGACGATGCGGAACCCGGCGGCGACGCGTTTGATGAGGAACCGTGACCATCGAAACATATAGAAGGGAGTATCACTCATGCCTGAGACGAACGAAACCTATCAGCCTATGACATTCGATGCGATTAAGATCGGCCTGGCTTCCCCGGAGAGGATTCTGGAATGGTCCCACGGGGAAGTGAAGAAACCGGAAACGATCAATTACAGGACGCTGAAGCCGGAGAAGGACGGCCTGTTCTGCGAGAGGATTTTCGGACCCAGCAAGGACTGGGAGTGCCACTGCGGCAAATATAAAAAGATCCGTTACAAGGGCGTCATCTGCGACCGGTGCGGCGTGGAAGTAACCAAAGCCAGCGTCCGCCGCGAGCGCATGGGACATATTGTCCTTGCCGCCCCGGTTTCCCATATCTGGTACTTTAAGGGCATTCCCAGCCGGATGGGCCTGATCCTGGATCTGTCCCCCAGAGTGCTGGAGAAGGTGCTGTACTTTGCGTCCTACATCGTGCTGGACCCGGGCAATACGAACCTTCAGTACAAGCAGGTGCTTTCCGAGAAGGAGTACCGCGAGGAGCTGGAGAAAAACGGCGCCGGTTCTTTCCGTGTCGGGATGGGAGCCGAGGCGATCCAGGAGCTTCTCAAGGCAATCGATCTGGAGAAGGATTCGGAGGAGCTGCGGAAGGACTTAAAGGAGTCCACCGGGCAGAAACGGGCGAGGATCATCAAGAGACTGGAAGTCGTAGAGGCGTTCCGCAATTCCGGCAACAAGCCGGAGTGGATGATCATGAACGTGATCCCGGTGATCCCGCCGGATCTCCGTCCGATGGTCCAGCTGGACGGCGGAAGATTCGCCACGTCCGATCTGAATGATTTATATAGAAGGATCATCAACCGCAACAACCGCCTGGCGCGGCTTCTGGAACTTGGCGCGCCGGATATCATTGTCCGCAACGAGAAGCGGATGCTCCAGGAGGCGGTGGACGCGCTGATCGACAACGGCCGGCGCGGACGTCCCGTGACCGGACCGGGCAATCGCGCGCTGAAATCCATTTCCGATATGCTCAAGGGCAAGCAGGGGCGCTTCCGCCAGAACCTTCTGGGCAAGCGCGTGGACTACTCCGGCCGTTCCGTTATCGTCGTCGGTCCCGAACTGAAGATCTACCAGTGCGGCCTGCCGAAAGAGATGGCCATCGAGCTGTTCAAGCCTTTCGTGATGAAGGAACTGGTTTCCAACGGCTCCGCCCACAACATCAAGAACGCCAAGAAGATGGTGGAGCGCCTGCAGCCGGAAGTCTGGGATGTTCTGGACGAGGTCATCAAGGAGCATCCGGTCATGCTGAACCGCGCCCCCACGCTGCACAGGCTCGGCATCCAGGCGTTCGAGCCGATCCTGGTCGAAGGCAAAGCCATCAAGCTGCATCCGCTGGTATGTACCGCTTTCAACGCCGATTTCGACGGCGACCAGATGGCGGTTCATCTGCCGCTGTCCGTGGAGGCCCAGGCGGAGTGCCGTTTCCTGCTCCTGTCGCCGAACAATCTGCTGAAGCCATCCGACGGCGGACCCGTGGCGGTTCCTTCCCAGGATATGGTTCTGGGCATTTACTATCTGACCCAGGAAAGGCCGGGGGCCAAGGGCGAGGGCAAGTTCTTCAAGAGCAAGAACGAGGCGATCCTGGCTTACGAGAACGGCATCGTGACCCTGCATTCCAAGGTGAAGGTCCGAGTAACCGGAACCATGCCGGACGGCGAGGTGAAGCAGGATATCATCGAATCCACCGTGGGGCGTTTCATTTTCAATGAGATCATCCCGCAGGATCTGGGCTTTGTGGACCGTTCGGTTCCCGGCAATGAACTGAAGCTGGAAGTGGATTTCCACGTCGGCAAGAAGCAGTGCAAGCAGATTCTGGAGAAAGTGATCGAGATCCACGGCGCCAACCAGACGGCGGAGACGCTGGACGATATCAAGGCCATCGGCTACAAGTATTCCACCCAGGCTGCCATGACCGTTTCGATCTCGGATATGACTGTTCCGGAGAGCAAGCCGAAGCTCCTGGCGGACGCCCAGGCGACGGTGGACCGCATTGCCAGGAACTACCGGCGCGGCCTGATCACCGAAGACGAGCGCTACAAGGAAGTGATCAACACCTGGAAGGAAACGGACGAGAAGCTGACCAACGACCTGATGGAAGGCATGGATGTATACAATAACATTTTCATGATGGCCGACTCCGGGGCCCGCGGTTCCGATAAGCAGATCAAGCAGCTGGCCGGTATGCGCGGGCTGATGGCGGATCCCACGGGGCATACCATCGAACTGCCGATCAAGTCCAATTTCCGCGAGGGGCTGGACGTTCTGGAGTATTTCATCTCCGCGCACGGCGCCCGCAAGGGTCTGTCTGACATAGCGCTGCGCACCGCCGACTCCGGTTATCTGACGCGGCGTCTGGTGGATGTGTCCCAGGATCTGATCATCCGCGAGGTTGACTGCTGTGAGGGCAAAGAGATCCCCTATATGGAGATCCGGGCGTTCACGGACGGCACGGAACAGATCGAGTCCCTCGAATCGCGTCTGACCGGAAGATATATCGCCGAGACCATCACGGACCCGGATACGGGCGAGGTAATCGTGAAGGCGAACCACATGTGTACGCCGGCGCGGGCGGCCGCGGTGGCGAAGCTGTTCGAGAGAACCGGCAGGGAGAGCGTGAAGATCCGCACCGTCCTGTCGTGCAAGTCCCATCTCGGCGTCTGCTCCAAGTGCTACGGTGCGAACCTGGCGACCGGCCAGCCGGTACAGGTGGGCGAGGCGGTCGGCATCATCGCGGCGCAGTCCATCGGCGAGCCGGGTACGCAGCTGACCATGCGTACGTTCCATACCGGCGGCGTGGCCGGCGGCGACATCACACAGGGTCTTCCCCGTGTGGAGGAGCTGTTTGAAGCGCGCAAGCCCAAGGGCCTGGCGATCATCACCGAGATTCCGGGCGTAGTGACGATCCGCGATACGAAGAAGAAGCGTGAAGTTGTCGTCACGGACAATGAAAACGGCAATTCCAAGACCTACCTGATCCCCTACGGTTCCCGTATGCGCGTGACCGACGGGCAGGAGATCGAGGCCGGCGACGTGCTGACGGAAGGAAGCGTGAATCCGCACGATATTCTGCGGATCAAGGGCGTGCGCGCCGTGCAGGACTACATGCTCCGCGAGGTGCAGAGGGTGTACCGTCTGCAGGGCGTGGAGATCAATGACAAGCACATCGAGATCATTGTGCGCCAGATGCTGAAGAAGGTGCGTGTGGATGAAAGCGGGGACAGCGATCTGCTTCCCGGCGTGTCCATGGACGTGCTGGAATTTGAGGATATGAATGAGCGCCTGATCGCGGAGGGCAAAGAGCCGGCACAGGGCAAGCAGGTGATGCTGGGCATCACGAAAGCAGCGCTGGCGACGGATTCCTTCCTGTCCGCGGCTTCCTTCCAGGAGACCACGAAGGTGCTGACCGAGGCCGCGATCAACGGCCGCGTCGATCGTCTGATCGGCCTGAAGGAGAACGTGCTGATCGGCAAGCCGATCCCGGCCGGCACCGGGATGAAACGCTACCGCTCCGTGACCTTAAGCACCGACATCGACCAGGATGCCGAGGTCAGCGTCAGCGAGGAGGAAGATCCGGACGACGCGTTTGCGGACGAAGAAGCCGGGGGCGGGGAGACGGATGATGTCTTCGCGGACGAAGCAGCTGAGGATGGCGCCGGGGATGAAACCGCGTATTATGGTGAAGAAGGGAACTTCGGCGATGAGGCGGCATGGGATGGCGCCGGGGATGAGACAGCGGATTACGGCGGAGATGGAAACTTCGGCGATGAGGCCGCGGATTACGGCGGAGAAGGGAATTTCGGCGATGAGGCGGCAGACGATGAACCGATGATGGAATAATGAGTAAGATTAAGAATCAGATATCGGCAGGGCCGCTCCGGAAGGAGCGGCTCTTTGCCGTTCATTGTTACCCTGCTAAACAGATGTCTCTAGATAATGAGATTCATTTTCAAAATGGTTGACAATCTGCATTTCCGGTGCTATAATTTGCTAAAGAAAGAGAGGATGTGCAAAATGGCGGATATTTTGATCGTATTGCTGATCGGCGGCGCGCTAGCCGCGATACTGATAAAGAAAGTGAAAGACTGGAAGGCCGGGAAGACCGGGTGCGCCGGTTGTGCGGGCTGTGCGGGCTGCGGTGCGGCGGGAAGCTGTATGGGCTGCACGGGCTGTGTGGGAAACGGTGCGGAGGGCTACGCCGGCGGCGGAACAAAAGACAGCACTGCACACCGTTTGGAATAGAAGGCAGAAGTTCCCGTGTGTTCCCGTTTTCCTGTGAGTTCCTCATTTTCCGGTTGACCTCCTCATAAAACTGATGTATAATAACTCCAGCTTCCCCATCAACGTCGATGAGGGGGCTTTTGTTACATAAAAAGAGAATAAGGTTCCGTTCTGTATATCGGCCCCGCCCTTGCGCGTCCTCCGCGTAACGGCGGCTGGCTGAAAATAAATAATAAACAAGAGAAAGAAGGTATGTTTTATGACTGGAGCAACATTAGCCAACAGTCCGCTGC
>CAYYHX010000015.1:4017-23612 GCA_964471835.1 uncultured Hungatella sp. | reverse complement strand
CGAGGGAGACGGCTGTAAAATGCGGAATCACGGGGACACATGTTTCGGTAACGGTAGGTGGAGAAGAAGAGGCAAGCG
The DNA here is from genome assembly GCA_964471835.1 of uncultured Hungatella sp. Classification (GTDB taxonomy): domain Bacteria; phylum Bacillota; class Clostridia; order Lachnospirales; family Lachnospiraceae; genus UBA3402. The sequence continues at coordinate 23,534 of CAYYHX010000015.1, read as the reverse complement.
AAGATGTGCATAACGGCCATTATCCCGGCGGCCACGCCCATGACGGCCATCCTCATGACCATATTCATGATGATCATTACCCCAGTGATTTTACCTGCGACGACCACTCCCATGACGATTTTTCCTCCAGCAGTCACCCCCATGAGGAGCATTTCCATGAGGACCATTATCTCAGCGAGCATACCTGCGGTGGCTGCATCCATGACAACATTCCTCCCGGCGGTCACATCCATGAAGACGTTCCCCCTGGCGGCCATATCCATGACTGTTGCTCCAGTGAAGATATTCCACTCAGCGATCACATTCCCGGCGGCCACATCCATGAAGACGTTCCCCCCGGCGGCCATATCCATGACGGTCATCCCCATGACCATATTCATGATGATCATTACCCCAGTGATCACCCCCATAACGGTCATTCCCATGACCATCCCCACAGCGGCCTTCACGACATAGAACATATCGTGAGGGATCACCTGCGGCTCCCGCCAAAGGTGCGGGACGACGTGCTGGCAGTTTATAAGCTGATCGCGGAAGCGGAGAGCCATGTGCATGGACGCCCGGTGCCGGAGATCCATTTCCATGAAGTCGGGACGATGGATGCGGTCGCCGACGTGACGGCCGTGTGCCTGCTGATGGACCGGCTCGCACCGGACGAAGTCGTGGCGTCCCCGGTGCATGTAGGGAGCGGCCAGGTCCGCTGCGCCCACGGCATCCTGCCGGTGCCGGCGCCCGCGACGGCGTACATCCTGCGCGATGTGCCGATTTACGGCGGAAATGTGCGGGGCGAGCTGTGTACGCCGACCGGCGCGGCGCTTCTGAAACATTTCGTGAACCGTTTCGGGGACATGCCCCCCATGCGGACGGCCGCGATTGGCTATGGTATGGGGAAAAAGGATTTCGAGGCGGCGAACTGTGTCCGCGCGATGATTGGGGAAACCGGCGCGGCGCGCCAGGAGATCTGCGAGTTAAGCTGCAATGTGGATGATATGACCGCGGAAGCGGTCGGCTTCGCGATGGAACGCCTGTTTGACGCGGGCGCACTGGATGTATACACGGTGCCGGTGGGCATGAAGAAGTCCAGGCCGGGGACGCTCATCCGTGTGATGTGCCGCGGGACCGACCGCGAGGCGTTAGTGCGCGCGATGTTCCGCTATACGACGACGATCGGGATCCGAGAGAGCCGTCTGGAGCGCTATGTGCTGGATCGTCATGCCGAAACCGCAGATACGCCTTACGGTCCGGTTCGCTGCAAGGTGTCTTCCGGTTATGGCGTGGAGCGCCGGAAATACGAATATGAGGATTTGAGCCGGATCGCGCGGGAGCAGGGCGTGAGTATCGCCGGGGCGGAGGCTCTTGTTGAGAAGCTGATGAGGGGAGAAACTGTATGAGAACGCTGGTTGTGTACTATTCGCAGGGCGGCAACGCTGCCTGGATGGCGGAGCGGATCGCCGCGAGACTGGACGCGGACACGCTTCCGCTGAAGCCGAAGAAGGCCTATCCGGAGAAAGGATTCGGCAAATATTTCTTCGGAGGCGGCAGCGCCGTCATGAAAGAAACGCCGGAGCTGGAACCGTATACGGCGGATCTGCCGCGGTATGGCCGGGTGATTTTCGTGACCCCGGTCTGGGCCGGTACGGTCACGCCGCCGGTGCGGGCCTTCATCCGGCAGGAGGATCTGTCCGGCAAACAGTTCGCGTTTGCGGCCTGCAGCAAGGGCGGCAGCGCGGAGAAGACGTTCGCGGCGCTGAAGGAGCTGCTGGGCGTGAACGGCGATGTGCCGGCGCTGTGGCTCGTCGAGCCGAAGAACAGGCCGGATCCGGAGAATGAGAAGAAGATTGAGGCATTCTGCGGGAAACTGGGCTGAGGCGGGCAGTGAAGGAAAAATGGAATTGACCGCCGGCTGACCGGAGCCGGGAGGCGGCAAGGCCATCTTATCATCGGGGTCCGGCGGACTTTGACCGCCGGACTCTCCGATGTGACGGATGTTTCCACCCCATAGGAAACGGCGGCGGGCGTATCATTCAGATTCCGGCTGCGGCGGGCAGACGGCTTTTACTTTGTCTGTTCCGGCCGGAATGCCAAGAGAGGGATTCGCTTTCTTTCTCTTTTTCAGACACGGCGCCGCCTGCCTTGGTTTATACGTCAAATTCTTCTTTCAGGTCCATCATTCCTCTGATCTCGGCGTGGCCATCCTCAAGATAAAACAGACCCATTTCCCATCCGTTGCCGTCATACACTGACATGATATCGGGCATTGCTTCCCTTACCTTTGCGAGAAGCGCTTCGTCCTTTACGACTTTGGCCTTGCCGTCGTAGCGCAGGAATTCCTCGCCAGCCATGGCAAGCACTTCAACTTTCGGGTTTGCGGTAAGCTGGCGGAAAACATTCTTGAATGTTCCGCAGCCAAAATAAATTTTATCATCTTCTAACAGATGAAAGCCGAACGGCCGGCCTTTGGGCTGGTCCCCGTCCGTGGTAAGAAAATAGAACACCTGCGCCTTATCCAGAAATTCATTTACTTTTGCCGCGTTAGACATAGCAGATACCTCCTAAAGAATATTGGTCCTTTTTTGACCCGTTCTCATTATACGATTGCAGAATAGTGAATGCAAGTGCGATTTTAGAAGATGTCTGTGTTAAGCGTTTATTGACACTTTCTTGTTTTTCTTTATCATGCCTGCCGCCAAATAATTTTTATGGGTATATGGAAATTAATTTCCTACACCTGTTCGTATGACGGGCATGTCCGTGTTCTGTGGTGAAATTCCGCACAGGCGCAGCTGCCGACGAACTTGATAGGAACTCCCAAGGCTTATACCGTGAAGTGCAGGCGAGAAGAAGGGATAGCGAAGTTGCAGTCTTACGGACAGGAATCCGATACAAGGCGTATGCGGCGGGTAAGTTGGCGTTGAACAATGAAGCCCTAAAGGTAGTTGTAACCCGCATGCGTAAATCGGGAGGGTAGACGAGAAAAAGCACAGACTTTCTTTGCTTCGCTCCGGTCGGCGCAGAACCGGCGTCCACCAGACGCCGTGCGCCCCGCGAGGTCTCACAGGCGGTTCCATCAGCCGCAGCAACAACGAACTGAGAGAAGTGCCCGAGGGGGCAGGCTCCGGGAATTTATCGCCGCTGCTGTCAAACATCATGCTCAATGAACTGGATAAGGAACTGGAAGAAGCTGGGTTTAAAAGTCAACATGGAGAAAACCCGCATCACAAGGCCGACGAAACGGAAATATCCCGGATTGGGATTCTGAGAAGACAGCAATGGCAGAGATTGACGCGCATCTAAGGACAAGGCTTCGGGGCATCATCTGGAAACCATGGAAAGTGCCAGGTAGGCGGCAGCGGGGATTGCAGAAGCTCGGCATAGGGAAGGACCTTGCGGGACCGACGGCATGTACTGGTGGTGTGAGAGGGGAGAGAAAATCTCCCCTGCTCGATTGGCTTATAGTCCACAGCGCTGTCCTGCCCGCGGCTCCGGGTCCCCCATGAATACGGCAAATGCGGCCATCGGCAGAGTTCCGCTCTTTCCGTCAGGGAACAGCGGCGGGGGGTTAGCCCAAGCGAAGAATATACCGCGAAACTCATGGGGAAATTTTTATAGTTTTCGTGTAAACATTGACTTTTCGTGTGGGGGGGGTATAATAAAAGCAGATGCGCAGGGTCTTTTCCGTGAGAAAATCAAGGGACACGGCATGCGGGAAACAGAGCCCTGGAATTCGGAGGATGGTCCTCAGGCTAAAGGGGAAATAAAGATGAGATATGCGTCGAAGCATGGGAAACCGGGCAGATTCTTGGCAGGATTATTGAGTCTGAGCATGGTTTTTTCTATGTTTGGCAGTTTTTCGGGATTTAATGCCGCATCGGAAACGAGCGCCGCGGGTGACACTCTTGAACCATCCGAAGTGACGCAAGGCGTGAAAAACCGGCAGGCTGATCCCAGCACGATGGACACTTACCGAGAGATGCTGGACTTCTCAGATAATACCCGCTATGCGGGGCGGATCTGGACGGATAAGAGCGTGTTTGCGTACGGGGAGGATGCCACGCAAACGATTGACAGTGCATTAAAAAGAGAGTTTAACGGTGATCAGCTGACTTTGAATGAGGAATTAGACGGCGTGGACGGTTCAATCGCTCTTGATGCGGATTTCCTTGAAGTTTACAGTGCGCTTGGCAGTTCCATCGCCGTCAATACATATCCGAGGAACCCTATCGATCTGGTGATCGCGATCGACATGTCCGCGTCTATGGGGCAGGATACGCGGTATGAGATTGATGGATTCGAAGAGGCAAATTTTAATTTGAATAATGGACCTTACTATGACTTAAATGAGCCGGTAAATGACTACGAAAAAGAAGATGCCGCTAATCGTACCATGTCACAGCGGATAGCCAATTCCCGGATTCAGAAAACGCTGGAAGCCGTGAATACAACAATTGACGATTTGATGGATCAGAACCCGAACAATCGGGTTTCCGTAATCCTTTATGGGGCGGGCGCGACCGCGATCCTGCCTCTTGCTCATTATCAAAGAGTCGATCCCGAAACTCCCTATTTGGAAGTCACAAGCATGATACCTATTTACGATATGCGTGATTTGGTATACAACCAATCGTATGGGTGGATTTGGGTAAAAAATCGGGACACACTCTATACGGTTACTGCAAATGCAAAATACAACCTGAGCAATGAAAGTGTAGTAAATAATGAGACTGCATTTAATGAAGACGACTGTGGGTTTGGTGAAGCAAACGATGTGTCAGGTACACTGAACGTAACTGTCAGTAATGATGTTGCTGAGAGTTTTATGAAACCTGATCACATTGTGTCTTATGATAATTGGCATAAAAATTTTTTTGAAGACAAATATGTAAAAGTCAAGCAGGATCTTACTGAACCAACGCTGGCAACGCCATCTGATGCTGTAGGGTATTTTACCAATACGCAAGGAGGTATTTACCTTGCCTTAAGCCAACTGGCAAAAGATAAGTATACTACATATTCGGAAGATGGTGCCAAGGTCGTTCGTGTTCCGGCGGCAATCATCATGACCGACGGCGGTGCGAATTTTGCGTTTAATGAGATGAGTTTCTGGTCGGACGACTTACGGGAAGAAAATAACCCAAATGGTGGTCACCAATATAAGGGGAAAGGGTATTATTATGGTTCCCATCAATATGAAAAAAATGGAGAAAATAAAGTAGAAGTTGTAAACGGTTTTCTAACCGATCAGCAACCTAATGCTGATCCGATAGATAATTCGCATAGGTTGAAACCAAGCGTTGGATCTAAAGATAACGGTAATCTTGGCGATGAGTGGTATCATGTTTATCTTCCGGGAATTCAGGATAAGAACAAAATTACGTCATTGTATAACCCATGCTGGTACGAGAATAGTGAATATAGAATGCTCGGGGGAAAACCTAACTGGGCGAATGCGGGGATACTGTACAGCAACGATGATGATGTTTTTGGAACATCCGGAACAGTTCTACAGGTTTTGATGACTGCTTCTTATATGAAAACGGCAGTAAAAAAACATTACCAAGAAGGTTGGAAAGAGGCTCAAATATCGAAAGAAAACTGGCGTGAATTACAAATGTATACGTTAAGCGTCGATGCAGATCATGTTCCTCAGTGGGGGAAGATGCGTCTTTATCCAACCATGGATCCGAAGAATTACTTTATCGAGGATACCGAATGGTGGAATGATTCAGAGAAATTCGGTAATTCTGATTTGGACTATGGTCAGACATTGGATAAGGTATATGGAGGTATGAAGGAAACCTGGAACACTTGGAAGGGGAATGAGGAAAAAAAAGGCATGAACACCGACGCAAATATAAATTATTCAACGATAAGAATAAATATCAATCGTATTCCAGAGGAGAATATATATAACGAAGATTTCGGTGTTTCTATCACCAACGAAGACGTTGAAGAAAACATTGTTTATAACGACGGCTTTTACGATATAGCATCAGGTAAAATGGGCGATATTTTCGACCAGATTTTCTCCCTCATCACCGGCTCGATCTTCGCTCCCCTGAGCGATACGGTTCAGAACGATGTAGATACGACGAATTCCGTTACCTTTGTAGACCCGATCGGAAAATACATGGAGGTCAAGGACGTCAAGAACCTGGTACTGTTCGGTGAAAAGTACGATATCACCAAGACAGCCGTCTACAGCTACAAGTTCAATCAGGCATATATTCAAGAGCACCGGAATGAGGAAGGCGCAACAGAAAACGGTTTCCTGAAAGATGGCTGGTATCAAGGGGAGGACGGAGCAAGTGCAGATTACGGAGGCGACGGACTATCCCCTAGCCTTAATGGCAAAGCAGAAGCAGCATGGACGAATGGCTGGGTCTATCGCCTTGGCGCCAAGACAGCCAGTGCCTATGTTCCGTCATTGGAAGACATCAATACAGGGGATCCTGAAGATGCAATCGTTCAAAAAATGCGCAGCACCGAATATACTTTCTATCGAGTTAATGAAGATGAAACGGAGCGGAACAGGCTCCGCATGAATCCTGCGTATGGTGATCCTGAGAATGACAACGTCCTGGAGAGCAATTCCGGGGCATACAGGCTCAATGATCTCCGCATCTGGGTGGAGGACACCGGTAATTACAGTGACGGTACCGTAGGAGGCGGAGGGCTGCAAACCGATACGTCTTATGATCAGGCACTCTGGATCGACATCCCCCGTGACATGCTGCCGCTGCGCACTGTTACCCTCACGCAAAACAAGCCAACTGAATCAGAGAAGGGAAACGGCTGGACTTATACGACCAATCTGAGCGAAAATGATCCCGGACATACGGCGTCCTTCCCCTTGCGGGTATTTTACACCGTCGGGATGGCTGAATCAATCGTGAACGGCGACGGGAGCATCAAGGTCGCGGATGTCGGGGCAGAATATGTCAAGAACAATAAGGTTGCTACAGAGGCGGCCAGGGACGCCCGCGCTCTTGAGATCGGGGATCTGGAATTTTTTTTCCAACTGGTACAATCCGGAAAACCGATACGGCGGCTTTACCTCATCCGATAAGGATTCCAGTTATGGCGATCCGGCGGTCACGTTCGTCCCGAATGAAAGCAACCGGTACTACTTCTTTCAGAACCCGTTACCGCTTTATACAAAGGCGTATCAATACGTTAAAGGTAATTGGAAAGAAATAAAGAACGTGGAAGACGGGGAAATTGCGGATTTTGGGGGCAAAATTGTAGAGATTGATGCTGATGGGCAAAGCCCTCCTTCAGACGGCAACAATTACGAAGAGGGAGATATTGTCCTGTTAAAAGAAGACTGTCTGACATCCGTCCCTCAAGATTCAGAAGATGACTGTTATTTCATGCCTATCGAATTTTATTCCTTGAAGGCGACTCCATCAGGGGGGACTTCTCCAGGAGGAAATTCTCCGGAGGAGCCGGAAAAAGACGGTGATGCTGCTCTTGTGCGGTTTTGCGTCGCCCGTAAGGGAAGCGATTTTGGACCTGATGGGACGAGAATGCTCTGCTGGTACAACAAAGCCGACGGAACTATAGTGCCGTTTGAAGGGAGTGCTCCATCACAAAAAGAGGGCGATGACTGGGTAATTGCTGCCAAACCCGGCGGACTGCGCACCGGAAGGCTGGCTCAGGCGACCGGTACGAAAACGAGATCATATACCAATAACGACGGCGCCACGGTGGGCGGAGATGATTATCGTGCGTATGAGGAGTATGAAAAAGAACGTTTCCCGGATAAGCAGTCCGATCCTGAATTTAACGTTGGCTATTACGCCGGGAATGTCACCCGTACGGCGAACACCTATTATTTGCCGACGATCAGCGATACCTCCCAGATCGCTCTGGAAAGACTCGCGTATATCGAGATGATCCGGCGGGAATCCGATTCGGCGGCTCAGGCCCGGATCGTGGTGAACACCTACCTGGGCAACAACGGTCGATTATGTGTTTCCGATACTTCGCTGCTCTTGACCAAGCACATGGTACCGTTTGCGGTGGACGCGAACAGAGAATTCCATTTCCAGGTCTACATCAAAGGCTATAGCGGCCCGCACGACGCCATAGTCGTCAAGCGTTATGAGAACGGCACGGAAGATGGTTCCTGGCACAAACAGCTTCACTATATCGATCTGCAGCTGAATGAAAAACTGTTCCTTAAAAATGAGGACGGATCGTTGGCGACAGTGGAAAGAGAAGGAAAAAAGTATTATGTATTCATAGGTACGAATAACCCTGGCGAGGAAACGGGTTCTTCGGATTTTGTTATGCGGCTGTATCATAACGAAGAAGCCCACGAAGGGGGAAGCGGTGACAATGATACAGATACCCCTAATATTAGGGTGAAAACAGACGCAGAAGATCCTGATAGGCAGACTTTTTACGCGGAAAAAGTCTGGTTGTTCACCAAAGATCAATATGAAAACTTCAAAGCGGTAAATGGAAACTATGAGGATTCCGATGGATCGCCTGCAGGGGATGATAGTGATTACAGAGAAAAAAATGATTTCGAACTGCTGATGCTTGACATGACGCCTGAGCCCGGCAGCCAGGTATCTCCTACGGACATTTCCATAGAAAGTCTCTATATGACGCAAAGCGCGTATCGGACGAAATCTGTGGATTTCGGGCTTAAGGATAATACAGCAAATTATTTTGGAAAGGTCAAGAAAAATTATGATAAGACGTATATCGCCAACGTCTGTCTCAAAAGCGATGAGGGTCTGCTTTTTGACGGCATAAAGTCCGGCTCGGAGTATGCGGTCATCGAGTATCTGACGAAAGTCGATCAAAACGACAGCTGCGATTTTAAGTATTTGCTGCATGTATCGCAAGGCGGGAAACAGCATAATTATTTGAAAACCGAGCAGCCGAAGCCGACTCTTTTTAATGAAACAAGCAATCCTCACATTTACGGTGTGACCGGTACAACCGATAACTACGAGCAGGCGGCACATTACGGCAATACCGTCGGGAGCGGTCTGATGCTTACCAAGACCGTTACCGGCGAACTAGGGGACAAAGATAAGTATTGGACGTTCTACATTGAGATTAGTACATCAAGTAACGCGTCACAAGTCGGCCCTTGCTATGCTGAATTGTGGGAGAACGAGGACGAGAACAAGAGGCCGGCAACGGATGCTGAAATAAGGGATTTCATTGAGGAGCAGAAGTTAGAAAATGAGGATGCTGGATATATAATATGGGAAGAAGTGAGAGGTACTCTTCGTGTGAATTTCAAAAATAGCAGCGAAGTTGCTCATCCTCCCGCTGCCACTCCCCCGAATGCATTTGATTGGGAGCGAAGCGTAATAACCAGGGTACGGCTTAAACATGGCCAGACTTTGAAAATATTCGGTCTGCCTGTTGGCGCACTTTATCGTGTCGCCGAGGTTGAGGCCAATAAAGAGGGATACAAAACCAGTGATAAAAACATATCGGGTATGATCGGTCCGGACATCACCATGGCCGAGGTGGAGTTCACGAATCACAAGAACCCCAAGGATGAGATATCTCCAGGGGAGGGAGAGGTCGTCGGGGTCGGCGACGAGATTACATACGAGATCACATGGGATAATTATGAAGATCAGGCGGCGGATGTCGTCATTACGGATAAGCTTGATCCCGGTGTCGATTTTGTGAGCGCCTCTTTCGAGGATTATACATTAACGTTAGATGACCCTCCCAAAGAGGAAGCGGCGGCTGATCTCCGGATCAGTATGCCGGAAGAGGCGGCGGGAGAATCCGTGCGTTTTAGGCTGCGGCTGGAAACGGCTGACGGAGATCCGCTGACGGGGCCCTATGACATGGAGATACAGTCCGTCGCTGAAACCGTGAATGGCCCGGACGGAGCCGGCAGCTCGAAAGACGGTGTGACGGGAGGGTTCGGTGCGGCTGTTCGGGGAGTGGTGCGGCATATTGCGGAGTTCTTTGCCAAGGAGAAGCCCGTTTCACCCGAAACCGGTTCGGAGGAAAAGGACACGGCGAATAGAGTGGACGGCACGGCGCCCGAAACGGCCGAAAATCCGGAGGACGCACGGGAAGCAGAGAAGGCGGAAACACCGCGTGCCGTAAGATACGGTAAGTGGACGGCGGAGAATGATGAAATTTCCATGGAACCGGGCACTACCGTCATTGTCAAAGGACTTCCGATCGGGACCCGGTACACCCTGCTTCATGACGGCGCGAAGGTCATGGAGGGGAAAGCGGACGCGGATGGAAAAGAAGCCTCATTTAATGTTCTGTTGGAAAACACCCTTCGGGAACCGGCGAGTGGAAATGTGTCTGCGGGAACGGAGGGAAGGTCCCCGGAGAAGGAGACAACCGGAACGGCGTCGCCGGAGGACAGTACAGTGGAATCGGAATCTTCGGAGGACAGTATAGTGGAATCCGAGTCTCAGGAAGAAATGCCGGCAGAATCCGCGTTCCCGGAGGGGCCGACGGAGTCTGAGACTCAGGAAGAAACGAGTGAATCCGAATCGGGGAAAGAACCGACAGGATCGGAATCTTTGGAGGAATCGACAGAATCCGTGTCCCCGGATGGGCCGGAGGAGTCCGTATCCCCGCAGGAGCCGACGGAATCCTTATCCCCGCAGGAGCCGACGGAGTCTGCACCCGTACAGGAATCGACAGAATCCATGTTCCCGGAGGGGCCGACGGAATCTAATTCCCCGGAGGAACTGACAGAATCCGCACCCATGCAGGCACCGGCGGAATCCGTGTCCCCGCAAGGACCGCCAGAATCCGTATCCCCGTGGGAATCAGCGGAATCCGCGTCCCCGCAGGAGCCGACGGAATCCGGATTCTGGGAGGATACAGGAAAATCCTTAACCGAGGCGGCAGCGACGGAAGGATCTGTCACCGCAAAAGCCCGGCCCGTAAGCGGTTCCGCTCCGGTTTTGCGTTACATGGCCGCCGAGAAAAATATGGCCATGCGGATGACCGGGACAATGGTATCTTCTCCCGAAGAGATAGCGGCCGGACGATCCGGCGCGGCGGAGGTACCGGCAGAGAGACTGGCAGAAACATCGGCGGAAACGTCGGCGAAAACACAAAATTCCGAGAGCGCTGCGGAAACGGTTCCGGTTCCCGGAACCTTGCCGGGTGGGGATGTGAAGATTGGCATTGGAACTGCACCCGGAACCGGAACCGGCGCGGATACCGGGAAAGGGACAGTGAATCCCCCGACAGCCACGGATGCCAATGCGGGGACAGAAACAGGGAGTTCCGTTACCATGCAGGAAGGGGTAGAGAAAGTAGAGAAAGAAGTACTGGAACTGACCCTGACGGTATCCTCAATATTATCAGACGTCACATCGACCGGGCAGGACGCCGCCTCACAGATTGATTTGCCCGCAGGAGAAGGGGATGGTTCGCCGGCTCCGGAAGAACGGAACAAACTAACCGTAAAAGATGATAATGGTAAACCTGAAATTACAATCGAGTACGACGAAACGTCCCACACGGTAATCTGGACATTGAAAAACAGACCGGCCGGAGACAGCGGAAGGGTACGCCTGGTCGTTCGTGTAAATGAAAACGCGGATAAATTCTGGAGTTACGATAATCCAGAAGCGGAACCATCGGAAAAAGAGAATGACTACATGGTACGCAACAAGGCCAGCATCAAGGTTGGAGATAACCCTGAGCAGGATACCAATGTGGTCGAGAATCCCACGAAATGCGGTCTTATCGTAACAAAAACCGTAACTGGTGATGGGAATACTGAAAGAGAATGGCATTTCCGTGTGGAACTGAGTGACAAGACGATTTCCGGCACATACGGCGACATGACTTTCACAAATGGTGCGGCGGAATTCACCTTGAAGCACGGAGAGAGCAGGACCGCCACGGGTCTGCCGCCGGGCATCACTTACACGGTAACGGAATCCGAAGCCAATCAGGACGGCTACACGAGTTCTTCGACGGGCGCGACGGGAACGATTCCGGACGGCATGGCAGAAGCGGAATTCGTAAATTCCAGGTACGAAACCGAAACCCCGCCGGAAACCCCGCATGAAACGGAGCCGCATACCCCGCATGAGACACCTTATGAGACGCCGCCTGAAACGTCCCCGGAGACTTGGCCTGAAACCGCGCGGGAAACTGTGCAGGAGACTCTGCCGGCGGAGAGTGAGAACGTGCCGGCGCTTAAGAGGCTCCCGGACGAGGAAGCGCCGTATACGGGAGACAGCCACCATCCGTTCTTCTGGCTGGCGGTGATGGCCCTCGCCATGGCCGCGGCTGGATTCTCGATATGGCAGATCAGGAAGATCGCCCAGAGCGAGAAGCGGCCGGGGCGGAGCAGGAAACGGCGCAGGAGAATGGGCAGGAGAAAGGAGACAGATTTTCATGGATAAGATGGATCTGACCGGCCAGCGGTTCGGGAAGCTGGTCGTAGAGGGGGATTCCGGCGAGCGGAAGGGAGGCTGCATCCTCTGGCGCTGCCGCTGCGACTGCGGGGGCGAGATATTGGCGCGGCGGCATCAGCTTGTGAGCGGGAATGTGGCGAGCTGCGGCTGCGTGAAAAAACAGTATGCCTCAAAAGGGCAGGCCGAGGATCTGACAGGGAGGCAGTTCGGGGAACTGACGGTCGTAAGGCGCGCGGAAAATGACAGCCATGGCCGTGTCTGCTGGGTCTGCCGCTGCCGCTGCGGCCGGGAAACCGTCACGCAGGCACTGATGCTGAAAAGTGGAAGGACGAGGAGCTGCGGATGCCTGAAGCACGGGGAGGCCTGCAATGCGCGTGACCTGACGGGGCGACGGTTCGGCCGGCTGACGGTGATGTACCGTGTGCCGGATACGAACCCGTCCCGGAAGATTTCCGTCTGGCATTGCCGCTGCGACTGCGGGAAGGAAACGGACGTGTATTCCGGCAGTCTCCTGCGGGGTTTGACGAGGAGCTGCGGCTGCTGGAACAGGGAGCAGAGTTCCAAGATGCACGACCATATGCACTATCAGAACGGAACGTGCGCGGAAGTGCTTAAGCATGCCTGTTCCGATACCGGCAGGCGGAAGAGCAAGGCGGGTTTCCGCGGGTTATTCCAGATGGAGAACGGGAAGTACCGCGCCATGATCACCTTCCAGGGGAAGCACTACAACCTCGGCCATTACGCGAATTACGCGGACGCCGTGCAGGCGCGTCTGGACGCGGAGGAAGTCCTCCATGTCGGCTACCTGAAGGCCATGGAGCGGTATGAGGAGAAGGCGGAAGCCGATCCCGCCTGGGCGGAAAGCAGCCCCTTCTATTATAATGTCGTGCGGGTGAACGGGGAGTTCCGGGTCAGTACGAACGGGGTGGAAGCCGGTTGATGGAAGCCGCGCATGAAATGGACCAGGTCGTAAGCACCGACATTATTCTTAAAAATTTTGATTTCCAATACTCTTAAGAGGAACAGTCTGAGGCGGCAGATCAAAATTTGAAGCGGCTTCCTATCCAGTTCCGACATAACCATAAGGTTATATCCCGCATATGTCTTCCTAAATATAAGTCTTCTCCGACTCATTTCCCGGATACATCCGCATAGCCAGGGGATTAGGTCCGCGTCCAGCAAGGGGCCTGCCCGATGACCAGGTCATGCCGGTTCTCCTTCGAAGGGCCTTTCTGCTTGTCTTCGGAAGGCAGATCGATCTCGAAGTAATAATTGGTGCGGCCAAAAAGGCACGGGAAAAATCCCTTTTACAGTGCTGCTCATAGCAATGGCTGAACTGCTTGATGTATTTTTGTAAGATTCACCGACAAAGGCGCAGCCGTCATAAACCTGTTTTTTTCAATAAAAATGCCTTCAGCGGGCAAAGGGGAAAAGACAGGATCCTTTTGCGGCCATGTTATATAATAGAATCGCAGTTATATTTTCATGTAGAGGAGGTTGTGAAGTATGCCCAGAAAGGGGAAAAACATTTTTAAGCGGAAGGATGGACGGTGGGAGGCTCGTTATATCAAGGGCTATGATCTGTCCGGTAAGGCGAGATATGGTTTCTGTTATGGAAAAACCTATGATGAAGCCCGGAAGAAAGCCGAATTGGCCCGGGCGGCCTGCATAAATGGGAATCCGGCAGAGATGGGAAACGGATGTCTCATTAATCAGGAAACTCATTTTGCGCTCTTGTGCGGAGAATGGCTGATGCTGCGGAAGAGCCGGGTCCGGGAGTCAACATTTGTGAAGTATACCTCAATTCTCGAAAAGCATATCTGTCCGAAGATGGGAATGTACCGGCTGAGGGAAATGAATGCGTGGAAAGTTGAGATGTTTAAGACAGAACTGCTGGCATCCGGACTTGCTCCTAAGACGGTCAAGGATATTCTGGTAGTTTTAAGCGGAATTCTCCGGTACGCTGCCAGGGAATATCCGGGTGCCGTTAACGCGGTGGAGATCGTTTATCCAAAGGAAATACGGCAAGAAACGCGGGTTCTCTCTACGGAGGAACAGCAGCATCTGATCCGGTACCTGCTTACAGATCTGGACTCCTGCAAGTTCGGCGTTCTGCTGGCGATGCTGACGGGTATCCGTATCGGGGAGTTGTGCGCGCTCAGGTGGAGCGATATCCGCGTTAATGAACATTTGGTCCGGATCAGCTCCACCATGCAGAGACTGCGGGTCACGGGGGACGCGGCCGGATCCAAAACCAGGGTATATACAGGTATCCCCAAAAGCGACGCGTCTCTGCGCAGTATCCCGTTGCCGGAGATACTGGTACATTTCTGCAGGAAAATGGAGCCGGAGAATCCTATGGCCTATGTACTTACCGGAACAGAACAATATATGGAACCGCGTACGCTTCAATACCGGCTGAAAAAATATATGAAGGACTGCGGTCTGGAAGGGGTTCATTTCCATACTCTTCGCCATACTTTTGCGACCAGATGCGTGGAGGAAGGTTTTGAACTGAAAAGTCTCAGTGAAATTATGGGGCATTCGAGTCCGGGTGTTACGATCAGCCGGTATGTCCATTCATCCATGGAATTAAAGAAGAGGGATATGGAGAAACTATCCGGTGCGATAATGGGTCACTCGCAGTTAGATTTTTAGTTATTCCGGACAAAAATCGTTTGCGGCTCCTGCCAGCTGGCAGGAGCCGTTTCACAGGACGGCAATCGCTTCCCGGACGTTCTGCACGCCGGTCAGGCGGATCTTTCCCTTCAGGGCGGCCGTATTCATCTTATCCAGACAGAACCGCGGCAGGATGCAGGCTGTGAACCCCAGTTTCACAGCCTCGCGCACACGCTGGTCGGCCATGGCCACGGCGCGTACCTCGCCGGAAAGGCCGACCTCGCCGAAGACGATTGTTTTTTCGTCCGCCGGCCGGTCCTTCAGGCTGGAGACCAGGGCCAGGACGATGGCCAGATCCAGGGCAGGCTCATTCATTTTCATGCCGCCGGCGATGTTCACATAAGCGTCGTAGCGGGCCATCTCGTAGTGACAGCGCTTCTCCAGCACGGCCATCAGAAGGTTCACGCGATTGGCGTCGGTGCCTGCCGCCGTGCGGCGGGGAATGCCCAGGTTTGTCTGCGTAACCAGCGCCTGCACTTCCAGAAGAATCGGTCTCGTGCCTTCCATCGCGCATGCCACGACCGCGCCGGACGCGTCCCTGGGCCGCCCTTCCAGCATAAATTCGGAAGGATTCTCCACTTCGGCAAGGCCCTGCTCGCGCATCTCGAAGACGCCGATCTCATTGGTGGAGCCGAAACGGTTCTTGACGCCCCGCAGGATCCGGTATGACGCGTGCCGGTCGCCTTCAAAATAGAGTACCGTGTCTACCATGTGCTCCAGCACCCTCGGACCTGCTACGACGCCTTCTTTTGTCACATGTCCGACGATGAACACGGTGACGCCGATGCCTTTGGCAATCTGCATCAGCAGGTTCGTGGATTCTCTTACCTGGCTGACGCTGCCGGGGGCGGAAGCGACTTCTTCACGGTACATGGTCTGGATGGAGTCAATGACAACCATGTCCGGTTTGATCTCCAGAATGGTTTCCCGGATGTTGTCCAGGCTGGTTTCGCAGAGGAAAAGCAGTTCGCCGGTGATCTTTCCGATCCGGTTGGCCCGCAGCTTGATCTGCTTTAAGGATTCCTCGCCGGAAATATAGAGTACCTTTTTCCCCGCGGCTGCCAGGTTCCGGCAGACCTGCAGGAGCAGGGTCGATTTGCCGATGCCGGGGTCGCCTCCGACCAGAATCAGAGAGCCGGCCATCACGCCGCCGCCCAGCACACGGTCAAGTTCCGCGTATCCCGTGGAGGTGCGGTCCCCTTCTTCGACCGAGATCTCATCCAGTCTCGCGGGAACGGCTTTCTTCAGAGGGCGCAGTTTCGCCGTCCCCGCCGCCGGACCGTCCTTCCTGGCAACGGGTTCTTCCACAAAGGTATTCCATGCCTTGCAGGCCGGACACTGGCCGAGCCATCTTGAGGATTCAAACCCGCACTCGCTGCAGAAAAATTCGGTGTTTCTTGCTTTTGCCATAAATCCCCTCTACCGCTTCATGATTCGGATCTGCGCCGGGAACCCTTCGCTCAGTTCCACCGAGAAACTCAGCTTGCCGCTCCGGTTGGTCTTCATGCCGCCGACGGCGAAGTCGTCCACGAAGACTTCATATTCCATATCTTCTTCCAGCTGCACCGTGATCTGGGCGTCCTGATCGCCGCTCACCGTGAATCTCATGCTGACGTCGTCCACAAGCAGGTGTTCCGCTCTCGTTCCCGGCACAGACTCATAGACAAACATTCCGTTCCGTTCCAGCCTGGTGATCTCGCGATAGGTTTTCACTTTGTAGAGATCGCCGCCGCTCTCGAAATCCTCCGCTTTTGCCTTGGCATCCAGCTTATACGCGCCAAAACTGATACTTCCGTCCGCCTCCGTGCGGATCAGTTCCTCTGCTGCCATCGGTTTTCCTCCTGATCTTATCTGCCGTCGTTCTGCCTGCTGGCGACTTGTTTGTTGGTGTTCTGCCTGCCGGCGTTCTGATTTTTATTATACAGGAATGGTTTTCAAAATGCCAGTAAATTTTCTGTAAACGACGCAAATGACGCAAGGCCATTCAGCGGCTGTAGCCGTTCAGGCGGCACATCTTCTTGTGCGGCCGCCTGCCGCACAAAAAGCAGCGGATGAACGATTGCCAGCGGCCGTTTATGCGGAGCAAAAACAGAACAAATGTTCGAAAACAGGGGTTGCTATTTTCCCGGGAATGTGATAGAATCCTGTTTATGAGGATGACCGGTGTGAGGCGGTCCGGCAGCTTGCGTTTGGCAGCTTGCGTTCGCAGTTTACGTTTGGCAGCTTGCGTTCCTATAGCTTACGTTTCAGCAGCTTGTGTTCCTGCCGGCGGAGGATCTGTCTGCAAGAGGGACCGGCGGGGCAGGGGAGGCAGGAGAGAGATGGCTGAAGCAGTGCATCAGGTGCATCAGTTTGAACCGGTATACGACGGGGAGTCCCGGATTTTGATTCTGGGAACATTTCCCTCGGTCAAGTCCCGGGAGAATGGATTTTATTACGGACATCCCCGGAACCGCTTCTGGAAGGTGATGGCCGCTGTGACGGAGAGCGGGGAGCCGCATACGGCCGCGGAGAAGAGGGAGATGCTTCTGGAGAACCGCATCGCCTTGTGGGACGTGGTGGCATCCTGTGATATCGCAGGCTCCAGCGACGCCAGCATCACGAATGTGGTCCCGACGGACATCCGGAGGATCCTTTCCGGGAGCAGGATCGAGAAGATCTGTGCCAATGGGACAGCGGCGAAGCGCCTTTATGATACCTGGCAGAAGAAGCAGTGCGGGCGGGAGATCATCCTTCTGCCATCCACCAGCCCTGCCAACGCCGCGTGGAGTCTTCCGCAGCTGATCCGGCGCTGGACGGAGGTGCTCCGGCCGGAGTTTGGGGATCCGCCGCATTCCGGATAAGAGGTGTGCGGCACCGAATTTTGTGCGGGTAATTAGTGCGGATATTTTATGCGGATAGTTTATGTGGATATTTTGTACGGATATTTTGTACGGATGCGGCAGGCGGAGTCCGTGTCAGAAATTTTAGTTAGGTTTGGCGGGCGGTGACGGTTCCGGAATCCTTATGAGGGATACCTATGGGGGGGGGGAGCGGTTCCTTTCGTACAGGTTTGTACGTCCGGGTTCCGGTATCCGCTGCGGATGATATTACGGAATGTACAGAGAAGGGGGGGTGCACGAGTGCTGCCAAGAGAGATGCTGGAAGAGATTGAGGCGGAGTATTTGAGTCCTTACGCGTCCCTGAGCCGGAACACGCAGGGACGGGACCGGCCCGAGCCGCCCTGCGACATGCGCCCGGAGTACCAGAGAGACCGCGACCGGATCCTGCACTGCAAGTCATTCCGCAGGCTGAAGCACAAGACGCAGGTTTTTCTGGCGCCCGAGGGCGATCATTACCGGACCCGTCTGACTCATACGCTGGAAGTGTCGCAGATCGCGAGGACCATTTCCAAGACCCTGCGCTTGAACGAGAGCCTGACGGAGGCCATCGCGCTGGGACATGATCTGGGGCATACGCCGTTCGGCCATTCCGGGGAGTATGTGCTGAACCGGATCTGTGAGGACGGTTTTGTACACGCGGTTCAGAGCGTGCGCGTAGTGGAAGTGCTGGAGAAGGACGGCATGGGTCTGAATCTCACGAAAGAAGTGCGGGACGGGATCTTGAACCACCGCACGTCGGGCAAGCCTTCGACGATGGAGGGGGCCGTCGTGCGTCTTTCCGATAAGATTGCCTATATCAACCACGATATCGACGACGCGATCCGCGCGAAACTCTTTGCGGAGGAGGATCTGCCGCGGGAGTATACGGATGTCCTGGGCTGCAGCGTGCGGGATCGCTTAAACAACATGATTCATGATGTGATCCTCCAGAGCATGGATCAGCCGTCGATCCTTATGTCGGCGGATATGGAGAAGGCCATGCATGGCCTGCGGATCTGGATGTTCGAGAATGTTTACAACGACAGCGTGGCCAAGAGTGAGGAGAAGAAAGCCCAGCAGCTGATTGAAACTCTGTACCACTATTATATCGATCATGTGGAGGAGCTGCCGGAGGAGTACCGGCGGCTGATGGACGAGCGCGGCGAGAAGAAGTCGCGGGTAGTCTGTGATTACATTGCCGGCATGAGCGATAGCTACGCGATCGACCGCTTTGAGGAACTTTTTGTGCCGAAGGCATGGAAAGCATAGCCGGACGGCGGATGATCCGGACGGCTGTATGCGGTTTTTGTTCTGAACAGCTGTACGCGGTTTTAGGTTCGGACAGCTATATGCGTTTTTTGTTCTGAACAGCTGTGCGCGGTTTTGGGTTCGGACAGCTGTATGTGGTTTTAGGTTCGGACAGCAGTACGTGGTTTTGGGTCTGAACAGCATGTATGCAGTTTTTGGGTTCGGACAGTTGTATGCAGTTTTGGATCTGGGTTGTCTGCGCATGTTTCGGGCCGGTATGCGGGAGAGGGGGTGTTCTCATGTACTATCCGGACGATGTGGTGGAGGAAGTGCG
>CAYYHX010000015.1:0-3917 GCA_964471835.1 uncultured Hungatella sp. | reverse complement strand
GCGGGAGAGGGGGTGTTCTCATGTACTATCCGGACGATGTGGTGGAGGAAGTGCGTTCCAGGAACGACATCGTAGACGTTGTTTCCGGGTATGTGAAGCTGCAGAAAAGAGGGAGCAGCTATGTCGGGCTCTGCCCGTTCCATCACGAGAAATCCCCGTCCTTCTCTGTTTCGCCGGGCAAGCAGATGTACTACTGTTTCGGCTGCGGTGCGGGCGGCAATGTGATCACTTTCCTGATGGAATACGAGAATTATACCTTTCCGGAGGCGCTGAAAGTGCTGGCCGACCGCGCGGGGATCGAGCTTCCGAAGCAGGAGATGTCGAAGGAGGCCAGGGCGCAGGCGGATCTGCGGATGACGCTTCTGGAGATTAACAAGCTGGCGGCCAACTATTTTTATTATCAGCTGAAGCAGCCGCACGGACAGATCGGATACGGTTATCTGTCAAAGCGCGGCTTAAGCGACGATACGATCCGCCATTTCGGCTTGGGGTATGCGAATAAGACCGGCGACGACCTGTACCGGTACCTGAAGGGCAAGGGGTACGGCGATGAGATCCTGAAGGAGTCCGGGTTGGTTACGATTACGGAACGGGGAACCCGGGACAAGTTCTGGAACCGGGTCATGTTCCCGATCATGGATACGAATAACCGGGTTATCGCTTTCGGCGGTCGCGTCATGGGTGAGGGGGAGCCGAAGTATCTGAACTCGCCGGAGACGAGGCTGTTTGACAAGAGCCGGAGCCTGTACGGACTGAATTTCGCCAGATCGTCGAGAGAGAACTATTTCCTGATCTGCGAGGGCTATATGGATGTGATCGCCATGCACCAGGCGGGATTCACCAACGCGGTGGCATCGCTCGGAACGGCATTTACGGCCCAGCATGCTTCGCTCATCAAGCGTTACGTCAGTCAGGTGATCCTGACCTATGACAGCGACGACGCGGGTGTGAAAGCGGCGCTCCGTGCCATCCCGATTCTAAAGGAAGTCGGGATTTCCTGCAGGGTGCTGAACATGAAGCCGTACAAGGACCCGGACGAGTTCATCAAGAATCTGGGACCCGACGCCTTCCGGGAACGGATCCGGGAGGCGCAGAACAGCTTCCTTTTCGAGATCGAGATGCTGAAGCGCGGGTATGACATGGAGGACCCGGAGCAGAAGACGAATTTCTATACAGAGATTGCGAAGAAGCTGCTGGAGTTCCCGGACGCCCTGGAGCGGGACAACTATATCCAGGCGGTTTCCCGGGAGCAGTGTATCAATTATCAGGACTTAAAGCAGCTGGTGAGCCGGACGGCGGCGCGGCTCGGGCCGGCCTGGGAGGAATCCGCGAGGAGAGCGGATGCATACAGGAAGGCGGATGTATACGGGAAGACGGACGCATACGGGAAGGCGGACGTATACGGCGGTTATGAGGATCCGTCGCGGGAGCAGGGACCGGCGCTGCGGGGACGGGAGGACGGCGGAGGTTTTGCTGCGGACGGCGGAATACGGGATATGCAGACGGGCGACATGCAGGCGCGGGACATGCAGATGCGGGATGGCCGCGGCGGTCCGGCGGGGGCCGGTGCCGGCGCAGGGCGCGCTCCTGCGAGGGGAAAACGGGAGAAGGATGACGGCGCGAAACAGTCGCAGAGACTTCTGCTGACATGGCTGATCGAAGACCCGCGGTTGTTTGACAAGATTCAGGGCATCATTACGCCGGATGATTTCAAAGATGAGCTGTATCATAAGGTGGCGCAGATGGTATTTGACGGACATGCCGCCGGGAATTTGTCCCCGGCGGAGATCCTGAACCATTTTATCAACGATGAAGACCAGTACAGGGAGGCAGCGGCACTTTTCAATACCAGTTTAATGAATTCGCTCGGAAGTGAAGAGCAGAAGAAAGCATTTTCGGAAACGGTGATCAAGGTGCGCAAGAACAGCCTGGATGAAGCCAGCAGGACGGCCGCGGATATCGGCCAGCTGCAGGAGATCATCAAGGCCCAGAGCGCGCTTAAGACCCTGCATATTTCCTTTGATCAGGACGATATGCGGACTGCGGAAAGGTAGGATCTGATGGACGAAAAGGGACCGGGATTTGAAGAAAAACTGAACCAGCTTCTGGAAGAGGCCAGGAAGAAGCGGAATACTCTGGATAACCAGGAGATTGAGAATTTTTTCGCCGGCGACGACCTGGATTCGGATAAATGGGACGCGGTTTACGATTTTCTGGACGCGAACCAGGTGGATGTGATCCGTATGGACGGGGAGGATGACCTGGATCTGGATATGGACCTGTTCGTGGATGAGGAGATGGATCTGGACAGCGAAGAAGAGATCGATCTGGAGAAGGTTGATCTGTCTGTGCCGGAGGGCGTCAGCACGGATGATCCGGTTCGGATGTATCTGAAGGACATCGGGAAAATCCCTCTTCTTACCACGGAGGAAGAAACGGAACTGGCCAAGCGGGCTGCGTCGGGGGATGAAGATGCCAAGAAGCGTCTGGCCGAGGCGAACCTGCGCCTGGTCGTCAGCATTGCCAAGCGCTATGTCGGGCGCGGGATGCAGTTTTTGGACTTAATTCAGGAGGGGAACCTGGGCCTGATCAAAGCCGTGGAGAAGTTCGATTATACCAAGGGTTATAAGTTCAGCACCTACGCGACCTGGTGGATACGCCAGGCGATCACCCGCGCGATTGCGGATCAGGCCAGAACCATCCGGATACCGGTTCATATGGTGGAAACCATTAACCGGCTGATCCGTACTTCGAGGCAGCTTCTGCAGGAACTGGGCAGGGAACCCCAGCCAGAGGAGATTGCGGAGCGGATGGAGATGCCGGTAGAACGGGTGCGGGAGATCATGAAGATCTCCCAGGAGCCGGTATCCTTAGAGACGCCGGTCGGCGAGGAGGAAGACAGCCACATCGGCGATTTTATCCAGGACGACCAGGTAGAAGTTCCCGCAGACGCGGCGACCTACACGCTGCTCCGCGAACAGCTTCTGGAGGTGTTGGAGACGCTGACGGAGCGGGAGCAGAAGGTGCTGCGGCTGCGCTTCGGACTGGATGACGGAAGGCCACGGACGCTGGAGGAAGTCGGCAAAGAGTTTCATGTAACCAGAGAGCGTATCCGCCAAATCGAGGCAAAGGCACTGCGAAAGCTCCGCCATCCCAGCCGGAGCAAGAAACTGAAAGATTATCTGGATGAGTAATGGCGGCGTGGGACGGGTACTCCCGGATCAGATGCCGTTTTTCGGACAAGCGACAGACGCACCGGCAAAGTTGTCGGGAAAGAGCTGTCATGCAGGAGCGGCGAGAGGGATAATGATGGAGATCACATTGTCGGACAGGCTGGAGGCGGTGGTTTCTTTCGTATCGGCGGGAAGCCGGGCGGCGGACATCGGTACCGATCACGGGTATGTTCCGATCGCGCTTTTGCAGCGGGGGATTGCGGTCAGGGCGTTCGCTATGGATGTCAGGGAAGGGCCGCTGGCCCGTGCAAGGGAGAACATAAGCCAGTGCGGGCTGGATGGGCAGATCGAGACCAGGCTGAGCGACGGCGTCGCCGCCTTGGAACCCGGGGAAGCGGATACCGTGATCGTGGCCGGTATGGGCGGGGAACGGATCATCCGCATCCTGCGGGATGGCCGGCGCCTGTGGGACACGGCTGCGCACTGGATCTTGTCCCCTCAGTCGGAGGCGGACAGGGTGCGCGTATATCTGCAGGAGAACGGGTTTGCCCTTTCAAGGGAGAAGATGATCTGTGAGGACGGGAAGTTCTATCTTGTGATGGATGCGGTCCGCGGGGAGATGGGGCCGCTTGACCCGGAGGAAACCCTGTACGGGCCGTGCCTGATCCGGGCGAAAGACCCGGTGCTTTCCGATTATCTGCAACGGGAGGAATGTGTGCTGGGACGGATTCTCGGCACGCTTGC
>CAYYHX010000014.1:22788-23957 GCA_964471835.1 uncultured Hungatella sp. | reverse complement strand
CTCTTTCCGCGCCGCTTTGATCTCCTGATCCAGCTGGTCCAGCTCCTCGTCCAGCGCTTCGGCGATATAATCGCCGGCAATGACAGCCGACCGGATCATGCAGATGGTATCGATGATCGCAGCCTCCACCTCATCGCCAAGGCCAAGAAGATGAAGATCCCCGGTTCCGTCCTCGCCATACAGTACGACGTCCGGGATCCCATTCTGATCCGTATCTCCGAAATAGAGATTGAACTCCCCGTCTCCGGTCAGATCCACCGCCAGCGTATCGATGTCTCCGTCCCCGGTGGTATCGATCAGCGCGAGATCGGCTTCCTTGTCGCCGTCGATATCGATCAGGATCTCGTTCTTCGGGCTGCGGAGCAGCGTCTTGTGCCAATCGTGATCAAATTTCATTTTTCTTTTCAGTTTCTTCAAGGTTCCCATACTTATTTCTCCTTTCTGTGCGCCGGCGTATGTTTTTCATACAGCCGGAAATTCCGTGCTGTTTAACCGGTTTTCTCTCCGGCCGGAACTTCATTTTCTGTGTCCAAGGTACAACATAGCAGAAAAACCTAAACAAAACCTAAACTTTTGGTGTTAAATCACAATATTTCACACGATCCGTCCGAACTGCTGCGTCAAATTACCATTTTCACCGATATCGCGCCCATCATGACAGCCGCAAGGATGAGCGGAATCATCCCGTCGATGTACCCCGTCACCGCATCCAGCTGATAATACAGGACATAGGCCGCCATGTCGATCAGGGCAAACAGCACGGTCACGGACATCAGCCCGCACGACATCCGAAGCGGGAACCTACCGGTTCCATAGAGCATATTGACTTCCGCCAGGGTCAGAGCCGTCCATGCGACGATCAGGATCAGTTCCGTAGTCACCGGTCTTTTTAAGATGAGCCATGTGCCGGCCGCCAGGAGAAGATAGGCGACTGCCGCCGCCGGCAGAAACCACCCAGGCGGCAGGATCGTCTGCCGCAGCTGTGCGCTTGAAATGCCCCGGATGATCAGAACAACTGCCGCCACCCCGAAAAGCACCGCCGGGATCAGCAGCCAGCCGGATCTCATGCCCTTTACCGCCCCTGTCGGCTTAAACGCCAGAAGCCACCACAGCAGATAGAACGCACAGCAGGCAATCAGAAGCAGATTGCCCAGGAGAACCTGTTTCGC
>CAYYHX010000014.1:0-22688 GCA_964471835.1 uncultured Hungatella sp. | reverse complement strand
GATAGAACGCACAGCAGGCAATCAGAAGCAGATTGCCCAGGAGAACCTGTTTCGCTAACCTGTCCATTTTCTCTCACTCCATTTCCTCGCGATATTTTCCCGCCTCATTTTCCTGCCTTATTTCCTTCGCCTTATTTCCTCGACTCATTTCCTCGACTCATTTTCCGTCTCATTTCTCCGCCCTATTTCCCCGCCGCATTTTCCATCTCATCTCTTCGGCTCATTTTCTCGCCATATTTTCCCGGCTCATACCATCTTTGCAACGGCGCCGCCGCGATCGAACAGACTCATCTGTCCGTCCCGCCAGCTCCTTTGCTCCGCCTCATGAACGACGTTCCCCGGCAGGCTGTTCCCGACCAGAAAAGGCGACGCCGGATCGTGTTTCTTTCTGTTCTCCCGGACCAGCGCCGGATCCGCATTGGCATAACAGTATCTGCACAAATGTCCGCAGGTATCGTACACCCCGATATCCGCGCCGAGGACACAGGCGCAGGCTCCGTTCCTCTGGTTCGTCTTCCGCTTCGGGACATCCAGACGCGTGTGCAGCGCCGTCTCGAAGACCTCCGCCGTCATGCAGCCGGAGCAGTCCGCCCCGAACGGCGCCAGTTCATCTCCCTCGGCGCATGGCCGGACCGTCATCCCGTACCGGCCCGCGATCTCGACCAGCTTCTTCCCGACTGCCAGCCGGTCCGCCTCTGGCACTTCCCGCACACGCGGAAAATTCCGCTCGACCTTTTTGTAAATGTCAATGAAACTGATCACGCAAATCTTCGTATAACCGGCCAGCGCTTCCGCCATCTTCTCGAACTCGGAAATATGCCGCTCGACGGTGTATGTTTCGTCGAGGAAAATGGGATCGTACCTCCATGCTGTACAGTCGGCGCCGACGAGAGTCGACAGACGCCTGAAATCCGCCATGACCTGTTCCTTATCCGGCACATTCGGCTCGATCTCTTTCCCATAAGGGGTGATGGTCACGAACCAGTATTGGCCATAGGGTCGTAACACACCCATACGGGACAGCATCGGCGCGGGATTTTTCGTGCAGAACACGATCAGATCCACCACGTCGGGGGACAGTCGGTACCGGGTCACCTGGCCCGGACAATACGGGTTCCGCACAAGCACATAGCCTTCCCTTATCCTGTTCACGAACCATTCAGAATAAAATGCCGGAATGTCCGTCCGCATCCCCGTCTGTATGATCATGTTCGGGTTCCCTCTTTCCCGCGTTTCGTGGTGTCATTCACCCTGTCCCAGACTTCGCCGTATCGTTCGGTTCATGACGCCCTCGCTGCTTTTCTTCACGTTCCGAAGCGTCATTCACCCTGCCCCAGACTCCGCCGTATCGTTCGGTTCATGACGCCCTCGCTTTCCCTCACGTTACAGGGCATCTTTTGCAACATCCCGGAACTCCGCCTCGGGGCAATTCGCTCCATGATGCCCTCGCTTCCCCCACGTTACAGGGCATCTTTTGCAACATCCCGAAACTCCGCCTCGGGGCAATTCGCTCCATGACGCCCTCGCTTTTCCTCACGCTACGGGGCATCTTTTGCAACATTCCGGAACTCCGCCGCAGGTCAATCCGCCCCATGACGTCCTCGCTTTTCCTCACGCTACGGGGCATCTTTTGCAACATCCCGGAACTCCGCCTCGGGGGGCAATTCGCTCCATGACTCCTTCGTTTTTTTCCCCATGTTCCCAGGCGTCATTCACCATACTTCTCCGGCAGGCACCCGTCAGTCCGTCAACATCAATACCGCGCGCAGTTCTCCGTATGGGCCCGCAGGCGGGCCACCGCATCCCGGAGCTGGTCCAGATCCTGCTCGGTCATCCGGTCCGGCTTCTCCGCGGACATCATCTTCTGAAGCTGGGAGATCTCCGCCTTCATCTGCTTCTTCTCCTCCTTCGGCATGGTCTTCTTCGCCCTGTCCATCACCCCCTGGGCGTCCGAAATCGCCTTGTTTGCCTCAGAGTTGACCGCGAACAGGGCGCGGCGGATGCCGTCCTGTGCGGCGTATTGCTGGGAGTCGCGGATCGCCTGCTCGATCTCCGCGTCAGACATCCGCCCGTTGTCGGTGATCGTGATCGACTGCTCCTTGCCGGTATCCAGATCCCTGGCGGAGACCCGCAGGATGCCGTTCGCGTCGATATCGAAGGTTACTTCGATCTGGGGAACGCCGGCCGGCGCCTTCTTGATGCCGTTCAGCCGGAATTTGCCGATGGATTTGTTGTCTCTGGCCATGGGCCGCTCGCCCTGCAGCACATTGATCTCCACGTTGCGCTGATAAGGCGCGGCGGTGGAGAAAATCTGCGAATAATGAACCGGCAGCGTCGTGTTGCGTTCCACGAGCCGCGTGGCCACCCCGCCGACTGTCTCGATAGACAGACTCAGCGGTATCACATCCAGAAGCAGGATACTGTTCCCGCCGCCGTACAGCTCCAGCGCCCCGCCGGACAAAGTATTCCCTTGAGCCGCCGCTCCCTGGGCGACACATTCGTCGGGATTGATGTTCTTGGAGGGAATGATGCCGGTCAGGCTGCGCACCTTCTCCTGGACGGCGGGAATCCGCGTGGAACCTCCCACCAGGATGACCCTGCCCAGCTCCGAGGCCGCGATGCCGGCGTCCGTCAGGGCGTTCCGCACCGGAATCTCGGTGCGGTCCACCAGATCGCGGGTCAGCTCGTCAAATTTCGCCCGCGTCAGCGTGTATTCGAAGTTCACCGGGCCGGCCCCGCCGACCGACAGATACGGCAGGACAATGTAGGTGGAACCGGCGGAAGAAAGCTCCATCTTGGCCTTCTCGGCTGCCTCCTTCACCCGCTGGTACGCCGCGGGATCGCGCGTCACGTCCACCCGGTGTTCCCTCTTGATGATGTCCGCCAGGAAATTCACGATCCGCTCGTCGAAGTCGTCGCCGCCCAGATGGTTGTCGCCGTTGGTGGCCAGAACCTCGATGACGCCTTCGCCGATCTCGATGATGGAGACGTCGAAGGTGCCGCCGCCCAGATCGTACACCATGATCTTCTGCGGCGCGCCGTTGTCGAGGCCGTAGGCCAGGGCCGCGCTGGTCGGCTCGTTGATGATGCGCAGCACGTTGAGGCCGGCGATGCGCCCCGCGTCCTTGGTCGCCTGGCGCTGGATATCGTTAAAATACGCGGGAACCGTGATCACGGCGTCCGTCACCGGCTCGCCCAGATAATTTTCCGCGTCCTTCTTCAGCTTCGCGAGGATGATCGAGCTGATCTCCTGGGGCGAATAAGCCTTGCCGTCAATCGTGATCCTCCAGTCCGTACCCATCTGGCGCTTCACGGAGCGGATGGTCCGCGCGCTGTTGGTGACGGACTGGCGGACCGCCGCCTCCCCTACGAGACGTTCCCCTTCCTTCGTGAAAGCAACTACGCTCGGCGTGGTCCTGCCGCCGCGCTCATTGGGGATAATGACCGGGCTTCCCCCTTCTACGACGGAAACACAACTGTTGGTGGTTCCCAGATCGATTCCGATTGTCTTGCTCATGTGACTCAAACTCCTTTCCCAATTCTTTCCTAAAAGAAAAGCGGACTAACTAAAAGAAAAGCGGAAATCCAAGCAGCATCATCAGGAGCCGCAGCACCAGCTGGAACAGCATAAAGCCAAGTATAATTTTCAGGATCAGTCCAAACGGAGACACACTGCCGCCGGAATTATACGAACCGGTCTCGCCTCTGGCCTGCTGCAGGATCTCCTGCCGGAACTGCCGGTACATCTGGTTCCCCGTATTCATCTGGATCGCGCGCTCAATCATATCCTGGGCGCGGGACAGCTCGCCGTTCCCCTTATATGCCGCGGCGCTGACGTAGTACCAGCGGTCGTTCCGGTACTCGCTTGTCATATTCGTCAAAATGTTGATCGCATCCGCATAGCGCCCGCTCTGCACGGCCCTAATCGCCTGCACCAGATTAGAGGGGTCTCCCGCCTGGGGCTGCGGCGTCGTGTCATAGTGCGTGGACCCGAATCCGAAGATGTCGCCGAAATCGAACCCGCCGAAATCGCTGGTCCAACCGCCATAATCCTGATAGCCGCCGCGGGAACCGCCGGACTGCTGATTGTAGCCGCCGTAGCCGTCCTGCCCGTTGTAGCTGCCCTGCCCGCCGTAACCTGTATTTCCGTAACCTGTGCCGCCGTATCCTCCGTAACCGGCATACGAACCCCTCTGCTGCTGCCGGGCGGCCTCCTGTTCCCGCCGCGCTTTATATTTCTCCGGGTGCTGAAGCATATCATAGGCTTCGTTGACCTCATTCATCTTCTGCGCGGCATTCGGGTCGTTCGGGTGCAGATCCGGATGGTATTCCTTCGCCTTCTTCCGGTATGCTTTCTTGATCTCCTCCTGCGAGGCACTGGATGGGATTCCCAGCACTTTATATGGATCGTCTACCATATAGCGTCACTCCTTACGTACGCTTGTTAAAACTCTGATGACACCTGTGGCACGTGATCTCGATGTTCTTGCCTTTCGGCGGCTTCGGGATGCGGACGACCGCCTTGCAGTTCGGGCATTTATAGTACCGGTGCGTCTTGCGGTCCCGCCACATATTTTTCACAAGCGTGATCTTCCGCTGGATCGCCTGCCGTATCTCCAGATAACGGTTCCGCTCCCTCTGCCGCTTATAGATATTTTTCGAAAAACTCCGGTACCACGCCCAGATCATCAGCGCAAGCGCCGGCAGGTACAGGATGGACAGCGACCGGAACAGGATGGACAGCAGGCAGAGAACCAGTCCTGCCGTGGAGAGGAAATACGACAGCTCGTCCATCCCGTAGCGCCCCTGCATAAAAGCCTGGAACCTGTAACTTAAGTTCTGAAAAAAACGTCTCATACCGCGTCTGACACTCCTTTTTCTCGGTTTTCTATCACTTGAAAATGGGTACGCAAACCCACTCCGCCCCGTCAGGAATTCAGGATATTCATGAATTCCTCGCCGGTGATCGTCTCATTGACATAGAGATACTGGGCCAGTTCCTCCAGCTTCGCCCGGTTCTCGGTGATGATCCGCTTCGCCTTCTCGTACTGCTTCTTCACCAGTTCAACCACCTGGCGGTCGATCTCCCTGGACGTCTCCTCGGAGCAGGCCAGCGACGTGTCGCCGCCCAGATACTCGTTCGATGTGGTTTCCAGCGCCACCATGCCGAAATCGTCGCTCATGCCGTAGCGGGTGATCATGGCGCGCGCCAGCTTCGTCGCCTGTTCGATGTCATTGGAGGCGCCAGTGGTGATCGAACCTACGGCGATCTCCTCGGCGGCGCGGCCGCCGGTGAAGGTGGCGATCTTATTCTCAATCTCTTCCTTGCTCATCAGGTAATGGTTGCCTTCGTCCACCTGCATGGTGTAGCCGAGGGCGCCGGATGTGCGCGGCACGATCGTGATCTTCTGCACCGGCGCGGAGTTGGTCTGTTTGGCCGCGACCAGCGCATGTCCGGTCTCGTGGTAAGCGACGATCATCTTCTCCTTATCCGTGAGGATCGCGTTCTTCTTCTGGTATCCGGCTATGACGACTTCGATACTTTCCTCCAGATCGGCCTGCGTCACCGCCTTCCTGCCGGCGCGCACCGCCCGAAGCGCGGCTTCATTTACAATATTCGCAAGCTCCGCTCCCGAAGCACCGGACGCCATCCGGGCGACCTGCATGAAGTCAACATCCGAATCCACCCGCACTTTTTTCGCGTGTACCCGAAGGATCGCTTCCCTGCCCTTGATATCCGGCAGCTCCACCGGAATCCGGCGGTCGAACCGTCCGGGACGGGTAAGCGCCGGATCGAGGGCCTCCGGCCGGTTGGTGGCGGCCAGGATGATCACGCCGGTGTTACCCTCAAATCCGTCCATCTCCGTCAACAGCTGGTTCAGCGTCTGCTCCCGCTCGTCGTTGCCGCCGTTTACGCCGGAACTCCGCTTGCCGCCGATGGCGTCGATCTCATCGATAAAGACGATACAGGGGGCCTTTTCTTTCGCCTGCTTAAACAAGTCGCGCACCTTAGACGCGCCCATTCCCACAAACATTTCCACGAACTCGGACCCCGACATGGAGAAGAACGGGACGTTCGCCTCGCCGGCCACCGCCTTGGCAAGCATCGTCTTACCGGTTCCGGGCGGACCAACGAGCAGGATCCCCTTAGGCATCTGGGCGCCGATCTCCGTGTATTTCTTCGGATCGTGGAGATATTCCACGACCTCCTGAAGACTTTCCTCCGCCTCGTCCACACCTTCCACATCATCAAATTTGATGCCGTCCGAGGACTTCACATAGATCTTGGCATTGGATTTGCCCATATTGAACATCATGGAACCGGAGCCGCCGCCCGCCCTGTCCATCATTTTCTTCGAGAGGTACTGACCCAGCACGACGAAGATCACCAACGGCAGGACCCAGCTTATGAGGAAACTTAAGAGCAGGTTCGGCTGCTCTACGATCTCGCTCGCGAAAACCGCGCCCGCCGCGTGCAGGCGCTCCGTGAGCCCTGGATCGTCCATCAGCCCGGTCTTGTAAATGTTCTCCTCCGCCTTGTCGGTGAAGACGATCTGGTTCTCCTCGATGCTGACCTGGCCGATATTCTTCTCCTCCGTCATGGTCATGAACGTGCCGTAATCGACTTCCACGATCTGCCGTTCCATCATACGCGGCATCAGGAGAGCGTTGAACAACACGATAAGCAGGAGCGCGATGCCATAATAGAATATCAAAGGTTTCTGGGGACGTTTCACTTCATTCATATTCCATAGCCTCCATTCGTTATTGATTTTCCTTGCCTTATGGACAGAAGTCTAACACGGAAATCTAAACGAAATCTTACGTGGAAGGAAGAAAACGGCAGCACCACCGTGAACACCGTCCTCCCTCCCCTGCCAGAGGAAATCACCTCCGCGGCAGCACCACCGTGAACACCGTCTTCCCTCCCCCGCTGGAGGGGATCACCTCGCCGCCGTGCAGCTTCACGATTGCCTTCACAACGGAGAGCCCGATGCCGTTGCCCTGGGTCGCGTGGGACTCATCCGCCTGGTAGAATTTATTGAAAATACGATCCATGCTCTCTTTCGGGATCTCCAGGCCGGTATCGCTGACCGAGACGATCAGTTCCTCCGCCGTCTCGGTGATGGCGATCCCGAGCGTCCCCTTCTGATCCGCAAACTTCACGGCGTTGTCGATCAGGTTCAGCCAGACCTGCCTCATCATCTCACGGTTCCCGCTGTACCGGTAATCGTCGAAATCCACGTCAAGGGAAAGCTCCTTGGCCGTCCATTTATTTTCCAGCAGGAGCAGGCAGCTTCGGATCTGTTCGGACAGGTTGAACTCCGTCACATCCGTGAGGATCGCCTGGTTCTCGATCCGGGTCAGGTTCAGCACGTTGGTCGCCATATCCGACAGCCGGTGGGACTCTTCCGAGATGATCCGGATATACTCCTGCCGTTCCGCCTCCGGCAGTTCTTCTTCCAGCAAAAGATCCGCAAACCCGGAGATGGATACGATGGGGGTCTTAAATTCATGGGAGAAGTTATCGACGAAGTCCGAACGCAGCATCTCCGTCTCCTCCAGTTCCTCGGCCATG
This sequence comes from uncultured Hungatella sp., assembly GCA_964471835.1. Lineage (GTDB taxonomy): Bacteria > Bacillota > Clostridia > Lachnospirales > Lachnospiraceae > UBA3402. The sequence goes on along the minus strand of CAYYHX010000014.1, from coordinate 15,109 downwards.
TGGTTGAAGCTGTCCGACACCTCGACCGCCGTCGGATGGAGCAGCCGCAGACGGGTGTGGAATTCCAGCCGCGTCTTGAAATCCCCGTGCGCGAGGGCATTCATGGCATCGATGACCTTATTGACCGGATACAGGGAGAGCCGCCCCAGCACCATGCTCAACAGCACGCCAAGCACGGCGCTCCACAGGACCATATTGAGAAGAAGCATCTCCGGCCTGGGCCGCGCCTCCCCCGGCGTGAACCAGCTGCTCCTTGTCAGCAGCAGGAAAATCCCGCCTACGACCAAGGGGATAAGAAAAACAAAAAGGAAAATCACAACAGAAAACAGAATGCTTAGCGCCAGCCTGGACCTGCGTTCTTCTTTCCCGCGTCTTCCGTCCCTGTCTGTTCGTTTCATTTCCGGCCTTCTTTCTCTTGGGCAGTCTTGCTGTCTCACACCTTCTTCACTGCCCGGTACCCCAGCCCGTGAACTGACTGGATCTCGAATTCTTCCCACCCCTCGAACCGCTTGCGCAGGCGCGAGATATGCACGGTGATCGTCTCCCACCCGGCGTCGCTGTCCGCGCCCCAGATCTCATCCATCAGCTGGATCCGGGTAAAGGTCCGTCCCGGCTCGGACAGGAGCTTATATAAAAGCAGGAACTCCTTCTGGGGCAGTTCCTGGGTCTGTCCGCTCTTCGTCACGGTATACTCGTCATAATTCAGCACCACGTCCCCGATCTCGATCCTGCGCTCACTGGCGATCTTCGCGCGGCGGAGAAGCGCCTTGATGCGCAAAAGCATTTCCTTCTTATCGATGGGCTTGGTAATATAGTCGTCCGTCCCCGCCAGAAACGCAGCGTAGCGGTCGTCCGGCAGCTGCTTCGCCGTGACCATCAGAACCGGCATATTGCTGTCCGCGGCCCGCAGAGTGCGGGTAAACTCGTACCCGTCCATGACCGGCATCATGATGTCCAGCACAACCAGATCGATGTGCTCCCGGTCGAGCACTTCAAGCGCCTCCTCACCGTTCTCTGCCGCAGTTACCGTATATCCGTCCGACTCCAGCACCGCCCGCATCAGTCTGCGGGTATTCTTGTCGTCGTCCACCACCAGTATGTGAAACATGCCGCACCTCCTGCGTTTTCTGTGAACCTCCGCGTACCGGCAGCTATGCCATGCGCCGCGCAGTTCAGAACCGCCATGCCATACACCTCGCAGTTCAGAACCGCCACGCCATGCGCCGCGCGACTTAGAACCGTAACGCCATATGCCGCGCGCTTCAGAACCGCCATGCCATGCGCCCGCGCACTTCAGAACCGCCATGCCATGTACCGCGCAGTTCAGAACCGCCGCGCGGCGTCTGACGCCGCGCACCTGCCAGCAAATTTTCTGCTCAGATAAGATGTCCCCGGACAAATCATAGCCTATATCCCGCAAAAAGTAAAGGCGCTTTCCGACCGCTCTTTCACTCCTGGAGAGAACCATTGCAACAGTTCAGGCAGCACTCCTTTCCGTGCCGTCTCCGGCTGATCGTGATCTGCGCAAGAAGCATCAGCGGAGTATGCCGATTACTTTCGATGAGGATTGTCCGGAAGTCACTCCGGAAATGGCAGTACGGTTTCGCCGGGTTAATCCGCCAGGACAGCAGCAGGAAAAAACCTTCCCTTGCAAAGCACAAGAAAACCTCCTCATCCGTCATCCCGGAAGTGAGGAGGTTTCCCGGTCATTCGTTCTTCATCAGTCCCGCGCCGCTGTGCCAGGCCTGGCCGACCTTATCCCCTACGGCGTAGTAACCGAACCGCATCTGGTCAAAGAGAAACGCATTCAATTTGCCGGCATCGATCTTACCGTTTTCGTCCAGCACCTTCTCATCCGCCAGCACATTTACGATGCGTCCCAGTACCCGCAGGCCGTAAGGCTCGTCCTCCATCCGCTCGACGGTACATTCCAGCGTGAGCGGGTATTCCTCGATCACCGGTGCGTCCACCCGGCTGCTCTTAACCGCGTGAAGGCCGCTGCGCTCAAATTTGTCAGCCATCTTGTTCGCCGTCGCGATGCCGAGGAAATCCGACGCCTCCATCGTATCCGCCCCCGGAACGGCCAGGGTAAACGCCCCGCGCGCCCGCAGATTGGCGACAGTCTTGTGGTCGGCCTCCAGGTTCAGCGCCACCATATTCTCGGCGCAGATCCCGCCCCACGCCATCATCATCACGTCCACGGTGCCGTCCTCATTATAGGTGCCGATCATGTACGTCGGCATGGGAAACAGGTACGGCTGCACTCCAAACTCTTTCTTCATCGTCTCAGCTCCTTTGCTTTGAATAGTAAATTGATAAATGAGATGCCCGCCCGTATTGACTTTATCCGGCCGGGATACTATGATTATAAATAGTGCATCCGATAAAAACAAGTACGCACATAGAAGATATATACTATCCCGGAGGTAAGCGAAATGAACGAAGAAAATATCGCCAACTGCCGACTGGAGGACACCGGTTTTAACTATACCATGTCTCTGATCCAGGGCAAATATAAAATGAGCATTCTCTACACGCTGATGCAGTTTCAGGTCGTGCGTTTCAATGAAATGCAGAAATACATCGGCGGCATCACCTGCAAGACGCTCAGCTCCGCGCTGAAGCAGCTGGAAGCGGACGGGCTGGTCAGCCGGAAGGAATATCCGCAGATTCCGCCAAAAGTGGAGTACAGCCTGACAGAGAAAGGGAATTCCCTGATTCCCATCCTGGATCAGATGTGCGACTGGGGGACGGCGCACCGCCGGATGTAATTTACAACTTTTCAAAACTGCTTGATACCGCTGCCCGCTTTGGGATATAATGATGAGGGCGGATGATGTAAATCTCCATCTTCTATAATAAAATACGGAAGGAAGTGCAGCAATGGGACAAAAAAAGAAAATGCTTCCGATCGGAATTGAAGACTTCGGAAAACTCCGCAGAAAAGACTATTACTATGTCGATAAGACCGGATTGATCAGGGAACTGATGAATAACCAGGCGGAAGTGACCCTGTTCACCCGCCCGCGCCGCTTCGGCAAGTCCTTAAACATGAGCATGCTTGCGCACTTTTTTTCGATAAATGGGGATAAGCATATCTTTGACGGGCTGGAAATCTCGAAAGAGGCAGATCTCTGCGAAAAATATATGGGGAAATATCCGGTTATCTCCGTCACTCTGAAGGGTATCGACGCCCTGAACTATAAGACAGCATACCGGATGGCTGCCCAGCTTATCATAAATACAGCCAATAAATTCTATTTCCTGCTGGAAAGCGAAAAACTGAGCACATTTGATAAGATCAGATATGAGAAACTTCTGGATGATTCTATGGATGAAGGTACGCTTTGCAGCAGCCTGAACCTTCTCTCAGACCTCCTGGAGAAGCATTTCGGCATGAAGGCAATCCTTCTGATTGATGAATATGACGTTCCCCTGCAGAAGGCTTTCATGAACGGATACTATGACCAGATGGTATCCTTAATCCGGAGCCTGCTCGGTGCCGCGCTGAAATCAAATGAAAACCTCGAGTTTGCCGTGCTGACGGGATGCCTGCGCATCTCGAAGGAGAGCATCTTTACGGGGCTGAACAACCTGAAGGTATGTTCCATTACAGATAAGCGTTTTGACGAATATTTCGGATTTACAGACGAAGAAGTCAAGAACCTTTTCTCGTATTACGGATCTTCCGGCAGCTATGATGCCGCAAAGAGATGGTACGACGGTTACCGGTTCGGAGATGCGGACGTGTACTGTCCCTGGGATGTGCTGAACTTCTGTGATTCCCTCCTGGACGATCCGGATGCGGAACCCCAGAACTACTGGATCAACACCAGCGGGAACGACGCGGTGATGCGCTTCATCGGGATGGCCGATGGCCGGACCAGGGACGAGATCGAGAGCCTGGTGGCGGGAGAGACGATTGAGAAGAAGATCCGCGAGGATCTCACCTACCCCGAGATGTACAGGACGATCGACAACCTCTGGAGCCTGCTCTTCATGACGGGGTACCTGACACAGCGCGGCCAGCCGCGCGGACGCGTCATGCGGCTGGCCATCCCCAACCTCGAGGTGAGGGACGTCTTCGTGAACCAGATCCTGGAATCCTTTGATGAGAGCGTCAGGGCGGACACGGACACGCTGAACCGTTTCTGCGCCGCCCTGCGGGACGGGGACGCGGACACGGTGGAGCAGCTCTTCACGCGCTACCTGGAGCGGTCCATCAGCATCCGCGACAACGCCGTGCCGGACGACAGGAAGGAGAACTTCTACCATGGCGTCATGCTGGGGATCCTGATGGCGAACGGCCGCTGGAACGTCGTATCGAACCGGGAAGCCGGCGGGGGATATGCGGACATCCTGGCCAGATCGGAGGACGGGGAGACAGGCATCGTCATCGAGATGAAATACGCGGGTGGCGGGGACATGGAAGGAGCCTGCAGGGACGCGCTGGGGCAGATCGATGAACGCCGGTATATGGAGGCATTCAAGTACACCAGGGTGAAGACTGTGAGAAAGTATGGGATTGGATGCTGCAGAAAGACATGCAGGGTCATGCCCGGTGAATGAGAGAAGGACACGGGCTGCACGTCATAATAAAAAAACCGGAGTTCCGTTTCTATGCGGTTCTCCGGTTCTTACTCACAGCATAAACCGCCACAGCCAGCGGCAGACAACCTGAAATTCGCTTCTTCTCAACCACTTGATGTCGGCCTGCGTGACCGTATACCGTGCCTTTACGGCGACCGTCTCCCACGGTCCGATGCTTCCGACCACGGCTTTCCCGCCCTCAACGGAATACTTTTCATCCGGGGAACCGCCGGCGGGACGTCCGGATGGATCGGGGACGGGGATGAACTCAGCACCCGCCAGGTCTTCGGCTATCCGGATATCCTTTCAGCTTCTTCCAGACAGTCAGCGCCTCCTCGCCGCTGATGTCGGCATATGTCGCGGCCGAGGAAAGCACCTCCGCCTGTCTGCCGGGATCCGCCCCGTCCCGCACGGTTACCGTATTGGCTACCGCAAGATTCCCGGTCGCCGGGTTCTTCACAGCCTTTGAGATATCCTCTTCGGTAACCGTATGTTCATAGGCAACTGCCACGGACGCGCCCGGCTTCAGGGTTGCTTCCATCCTTCCGTCTTCCCTGACAAAAGCCGCGGCCCCCGCCGTGCCGCAGACGGCCGCCCCGCTCAGCCCGAAGGCATCTTCGGCCACGATGCTTTGCGTCCGATTCCCGTCATTGCGCACCGTGACCAGATACGGGATCACGCCGCCGGCATAAACGCCCGTACCGCTCAGGGCTTCTTTCTCAACGGATATCTCCGCCGATGCCTCCGCGGTCACCTCCGCTTTCCCGGCGGCGATATCTTCTTCCGTTACAAGATGCCTGGCGGCAAATGTCCTGGTATTCTCTTTCCCCGGCCTGAGGCTCGTAATCTTCCATGAGGTCGCCCCGGATGCCCCAGAGCCGGAGCCCGAACTTGAACCGGAGCCGTCTTCCGGCCTGCCTGCCGGCTCTATCGTCACCTCCAGCTTTGGTGTCTCGATAAAATGAACCGCCGCAGTCTCGGATGTTTCCGGGACCCGGCCGTGCTTTTCGCTCACGGTAACCGTATGGACCATACACTGCTTTGCGATATCCTTTTCCTGAACCTTATAGGAATACCGGAACCGGTACCGGCACCTGCCGAAGCTGAATTGCCGGGAGTTGCCGCAGGCATATCCGCCCCGGATGTACCCGTAACCGTTCGAACCTGGCTGACAGGGGATGAACCATCCGCGTAAGAAAACATCATCCCCTGACCTGCATATGCCAGCATGACAGCCGCTGCCGCAGCACCGGCAAACCACCCCACCGCCTGGCCTTCATGAATTGTCCCCTCCTGTCCCTTTCCAATCAATCCTTTTCAATACGGTTCCGGTGATTCCGGCGAACAGTCCTGTATCGGGACGGCCCTCCAAAACTGCAGATATCCCATCATCAGCATACTCACTAAAAATTTCATAGATATATTCTGTTTTTAAGGTTTAATTCAACATGATCTTAATTTTTTCATACTTTTAATTTCACTTTGCTGCCCCATTAAATCTTCTGTCCAACCTATTTGAATAAAGACATCTGTTCATATTCTATCTCTTCGGTCATTTGGTAACTTAAAATTTCAACCAGCTTATCCAAGAAACCGATCTGGTCTTTAAATATCTTTTTTCTTGCAACCTCAACTGTAAACCACTGTGCTTTGTCATTCTCAGGAAATGTCTGCACATTTCCCGATTTAGGAGGCCATTCCATTTTAAATGAATTACTTTTCACTTTTTCTGCATCAATTTCCATCTCCGCCGCAAAAATCGTAATGAATTTCTTTCCTGATTGCTTTATTGTGCCGAGATCCAACAGCTCTTTGGAAATTTCGCATCCCGTTTCTTCTTTAAATTCCCTTTTTGCCGTATCCAAAACGGTTTCACCATCCTCCTGCAATCCTTTCGGAATAGACCATGCGGCGTCATCTCTTTTAGCCCAGAACGGCCCGCCGGGATGGGCCAACATCACTTCAAGTTTTCCGTTCACAAATTTATAGGCTAGTATACCTCCACTATGCTCTTGCTTTGACTTTTTCTCTCCCATTGCCATTTTACCTCCACATTTTAATTTAATTCCCGCCTTTCCCATAATATTCCGTCTTTTATCAAGTCATAATAACTTTGTTTTAACGTTTCATAAAAATAACCGCCATTATTCTGTATTTCAAATGCAAAACTCTTGCGCATCCCTACTCCATATGGCTTCGTTTCAATCTGAATTCTTCCGTTTTTAGTATCGCCGTCTAATATTATTGCGCTTCCAAAAGGTAATGTTTCATGAACTTTGATCACGAAACGTTCCCGTTCTTTAATTTCTAAAGAATTCTTTAAATTTATCAACGTCTTTAGAGAGCTGACAGTATTTTCCTGTAATGTTTTTTCTGTTTGGTTAAACAAAGGTTGAATTGCCTTATACAGATCTTCACGATTTGGGTCAAGCAATGATATAATTACTGAAAAATTCTCATTCTGGATTAATTTATCTTTGAAAACCCGACAAATATCATCTACAGGTATTCCTGTTGCCAATGTAATACTTACCATGCAGATACTTTCCGTTGCCTTTTCTATATACTGATCTATAGAGGATGCGTCCTCTCTATATTTGCTGTAACCGTCTCTTGAGGAATAAAATGCACTAAGCCCTATTTCGCATATTTGTTCTGCTACGTCTTGAGAAAGTCTTTTCCCCTTTGATTCGGATTTATTATTGTTAATGGCATTTCGAATTTTGTTTATGGAAGGGCCAAGCGCAGCTTTTAAGTTTTTATCCTTTCGATTGGGATTATATTTTAACAACGTAATTCCTGTCAAGTCCGTCGGTAAATGTATTTTTTCGGAACTTGGCGTTACAATAAAACAATTTTTCTGTCCGATTGATCCCATAAAAAGTCCCAACTCCAGAATGACATTATCCCGTACAATTTTTTCCTCCCTGCCTTTGATCATGGCGGTGTCATCTTTTGAAAAAACAAAGATGCCATAATCCGTCATTTTTAACCTTTCATTTAAAACCGACATTGTATATGAAGAGGGATCAAAGACCCCTTGATCCCAGACAGTACATTCCGCATCGTCTTCCAGTAACTCCTGAATTAAATATGCAATATTCAGTCCTTCTGTTGAGGATGCAATAAAGATTTGAGGCTTATCGTCTTTCATATTCCTGTAGTCCGCCTTTCTGCAAAATGAACCGGCGCGGTTATTATATTCCAATCCGTGAAACCGTAAATGTCCTGCCTCTCGCCCATCCATTTGTTAGAAGACGAATCCACATTTTTATAGGCATATTGCGCTGCGTTTGTCATGGTATTTACCATACTTTCCCATGCCGTTTTCGATTTTTTTAACGCATACCCATAAAACTGACGCGACACTATACGGGTTCACAAATTCCTTTTCCGGTCACGTCCGGTCACGGAATCCGGTTGACAACCTCTGTAACCTTGCTTTCAAGGCATCGCCCGTACTGTTTCAGATCATCCTCGCGATCCCCATGCAGCATAAAATAAATTTTCAGTTTCGGCTCCGTCCCGGACGGCCGTGCGATCATGCGGTTCCCATCCTCCAACTCCATCTGAAGGACATTCGATTTCGGAAGTCCGTCTATCCCCGCACGGTAATCCAGTTTCCTGCTTACCCGAACCGTTCCGACACGCACCGCTTCCTCCCGGAAATACGCCATGATCCTTCCCATCCTGTCCATCCCGCCGGTTCCCGGAAACGGGTAGGAATGTTGGAACGTCCTGTAATGGCCAAACTGCCGGTACAGTCCCTCCAGCCTGTCCGGCAGGCTGATCCCCCGCGCCTTATAAAACGCCGCCATATCGCAGACCAGCAGCGCCGCGTTCACCCCGTCCTTATCCCGCACATAGGTCCCGGAGAGGTACCCGCAGGATTCCTCGAACCCGAAAACGAAGCGGTCCGCATGTCCTTCCTTCTCCAAGAGTCCGATCCGCTCCCCGATGTACTTGAACCCGGTCAGCGTGTTCACCGTCCGTACCCCGTAGTATGCCGCCACTTTTTCCGCCAGGTCCGTGGTGACGATCGTCTTCATGAACACCGGATTGTTTCCAAGCGTCCCATGCCTCTGCCTCTGGGAACAGATGAAATCCAGGAGCAGCACGCCCGTCTCATCCGCGGACAGCAGCCGGTACCCCCCGTCCTCGTCCTTCGCCGCAATCCCCAGGCGGTCGCAGTCCGGGTCGGTGGCCAGGAGCAGGTCCGCTCCATGCTCCCTGCAGGATCTGAGCCCCAGCTCCATCGCCTCCGGCTCCTCCGGGTTCGGCTTCGGGCAGGTCGGGAACGTCCCGTCCGGCTCCTCCTGCTCCTTCACCACGGTGATATTGCCATAGCCAGATTCCCGCAGAGTCCTTAAGACCGGATCCAGCCCGGTTCCGTTCAGCGGCGTATATACGACCGCCAGTTCCTTATCGGCGCGGTCGCCGTACAGGACGGATGTTCCCTTCACCGCCCCGATATATTCCGTATACACTTCTTCCGGTATATAGGAAATGCTTCCGTCCTTCAGGGAACCCTCGAAATCCCCCCGGCGGACGCCCCCGAACGGATCGACCGCACCGATGGCGGACTGAACCGCCTTTGCCGTATCCGCCGTGATCTGGCACCCGTCCGGCCCATACACCTTGTAGCCGTTGTATCCCGCCGGGTTGTGCGACGCGGTGACCATCACCCCCGCTTCACAGCCCAGGCGCCGGACGGCGAATGACAGGCACGGGGTCGGCATCAGCCTCGGATACAGGAACACTCTGATCCCGTTGGCGGCGAACACCGCCGCCGCGGTCCGGGCAAAGACGCCGGATTTGATCCGGCTGTCATAACTCACGGCAACCGACGGCCTTTCCCCGCCGCAATGCCCGTTCAGATAGTCCGCAAGCCCCTGCGAGGCCCTCCCCACCGTATAGATATTCATGCGGTTCGTTCCGGCCCCGATCAGCCCGCGCAGGCCTCCCGTCCCGAATTCCAGATCCCGTCCGAAAGCGTCCCGGACGGTATCCTCCGGCATCCCGGACATCTCCTTTAAGAGATCCGGATCCTCTGCCGCTTTCTCCATCCACCGGTCAAACTCATCACGGTATCCCGTTTTCATGCCTGTTCCTGCCATCCCTCATCATTCTGTGTCTTTGTTTATTTATTTATTGTTAATTCCTATGAACATTCTTCGGTACCATTCTTCGTTTATTGTTGTTCCGTTCTTTGGCATTCTGCTCTTCGTTATCTCGTGTTTCATCGTCCTATGTAACAGTTTAGACGACCCATCTTCCAGCGCGGCTACTGGCTGCACAAGATGCATCAGATGTTCATCCGCTCCGATCGGTACTGAACGTGCCCCGCGATCGCCGGCGGTACCCGCGGACCGCTCCGCTCCCCGCGCTCGCGGGATCCCAGTCCCACGCAGATCCATGGCACACCAGATAACGGCCGCAGTCCCTCAGCACCCCACCCGCAGCAGCTGCGCCTTCCCGTGGAGGCGGCAGGCTGCGGACGACGCCGGCACGAAGATGCTGTCCCCCCGGAAGAACGGCAGCATCCCGCTCTCCCAGAGCAGCGTCCCGCAGCCGTCCGTACAGAGGAGCACATTGAACGTGCCGTCGTCCGTCCGCATCGGCGCCATCCCGCGGATCCGCTCCGTGTTCAGCAGGATCCGCTCCACCCGGAAGTACCGGCACCGGCACAGCAGTTCCGCCGCGAGCCCCGGCCCGTACCGCAGAACCCGCACCGGCTGCCCGGGCGGCGCGGCCGCGTGCAGATCCGCGGCCTCCAGCGCTTTCTTCACATGGAGTTCCCGCGGCCTCCCGGTCCGATCCGTCCTCCCGTAATCGTACAGCCGGTACGTCAGGTTGGAGTTCTCCTGAACCTCCGCCACCAGTGCGCCGGCCCCCAGCGCGTGAACCGTCCCCGCCCTGATAAAAAAGACGTCGTTCTTTTTGACCTCCGCATACTGCAGGTGATTCAGGATGGTTCCGTCCGCGATCCCCCGCTCCAGCGTCTCCCGGTTCATGTCGTGCAGGAAGCCGCAGGCCAGCCCGGCGCCCTTCTCCGCGTCCAGCACGTACCACATCTCCGTCTTGCCGAGCTGTCCGCCTTCATGTTCCCGGGCATACGCGTCGGACGGGTGGACCTGCACCGAGAGTTTTTCCGCGGCGTCGATCAGCTTCACCAGCACCGGGAGCTGACCGGCCGGCAGCCCGTACGAGAGGGAGCGGCGGCCTAGGTAACCGGGATTTTCCCTGAGGATCTCCGAGAGCGGCATCCCGCCGTGCCTCCCGCCCGCCGCGGCGCTCTCCCCGTCCGGGTGCGTCGAACATTCCCAGGACTCCGCCAGCGGGGACAGCTCCGTCTCCTTCCCAAAATCGTCTTTCAGCCGGCGCCCTCCCCAAAGATAGTCCTTATATGCCGGCCTCAGCAGGAACGGCTCGTTCATCTCCCCATACCACCTCCCGGCCAGCCTTCTACCCCGCCATACCGGGCAACGGGACTCCCCTTATGCCGGCTGTGCCAGCCGGCCAGGATCTCAGATCCCCGGTCGTCCGTGTTCCCAGGTCTCCAGTTCAAACTTCTGTTTGTCATGGACGCTGATATCCTTCCCCAGCTGGATCTCGATCATCTTCAGATCCGTAACCGCGAAGACGGTATGCCTGCACCCCGCCTGCATGGCGACCACGTCGCCCGGGCGGATCTCCTGCTCCATCCCGTCCACGACCGTCCTCCCCTGCCCGGACGTGACGACCCACACCTCATCCCTTTTCTGATGGCTGTGGTAGTTCATATGGTGCCCGGCTCCCAGGGACACCTGAATCGTGAGGCTCCCCTCCGACACCTCCAGCACACGGTAGGTACCCCACGATTTGTCCGCAAACATGACGGGCTGCTCGATCCGATCTACATAAGGCTTGATATAGGAACTCCGGTCCTTGTCAGCGACGAGGATGCCCTCCGGCGAGGCGGATATGACGACATCCTTGAGTCCCATCGCCAGCACCGGGATGTCCAGCTCATTGATGACATGCGTGTTGCTGCAGGTCCCGTCCATACGCACGTTTCCGACCGCCGGACCGTCCATCGCCTCCGTCAGCGTGTTCCATGTTCCCATGTCCTTCCACATACCGTCGAAGCGTACCACCCGGATGTCCGGCTCCTTCTCGACGACAGCGTAGTCAAACGATATCTTCTCCAGCGTCCCATAGCGAGCGTAGTAATCCCGATGATCCGTGAAACCGGACAGCATGCGCGCCCGCTCCAGCAGATACCCGATCCGGCAGGCAAACACCCCGCCGTTCCACAGCGCACCTCTGGCGATATAGCCTTTCGCCGTTTCCGCGTCCGGCTTTTCCCTGAACGTCGCCACACGGCTGACCCGTTCCGTGGTCTTGGGAAGGATATAGCCGTATTTCTCACTCGGATAGTATGGTTTGATCCCCATCAGGACAAGCCCGCTCTCCCTCTCCGCGGCCAATTCTCCCAGCTCTTTCAGCGCCGTGAAGTAGCCGTCGTCCGCCAATGGGTCGACCGGACAGACCACCACTGTCTCCTCCTCACCGGCACCGAGGACATCCCGCAGATATGCGGCCGCCAGAGTGATGGCCGGGAAAGTGTCCCTGCGGCACGGCTCCACGCTGACTTCCACATCCTCTCCCAGCTGACTGTGCAGCGAGGATACCTGAGCTTTCCCCGTCGCGACGAGGATCCGCGCGTCCGGGTCGGCCTTTCTGATCTGGCGGTACACCCGCTGCACCATCGATTCATACGTGCCATCCTCGCGCCGGAAGATCTTGATGAACTGTTTGGATCTCACATCATTGGAAAGGGGCCACAGACGGCGGCCCGAGCCCCCGGATAAAAGGACGAAGTTCATGATTTTCTGCGGCAGAGCCGCTCCTCCTTACTCTTTCAATGTCCGTGACGATCGCCGGCATGTCCGGATCCCGCATGGCATCCGGCATTCATGCGTTCTCCATGGTTCGAACCAAGTAATCAATCTGCTCTTTCATTACACATAAATGGTTCCCTACAAAGGATCCGTTCTCATGGATGTAACACGCATTTTCCAGAGAGCCAGACACCGTATAATCCAAATATCCCAAAACTCTCCGTCCCGCAAGACCGCCTACGACGACGATCTGTTCTGTGCGGGATGTCCATTCTTCCGTTTAGTACATCTGCTGGCGCGGGTACCACCAGGTCGTCCTGTGCGCGTCCGCGCTGTTGCAGAGCCGGATCGCCTCCATATCCGCATCCGACAGTGTAAAATCCAGCCTTCGGTTCTCAGCCAGATGCCGGATATCTTTGGAAAAGAAAACGGGAGTATTTCCGGACTGGATGTTCCACTTCAGTGCTATCTGCGCCCATGAAACCCCATATTTATCCGCAAGCAGCTGCAGGACTGTCTTCACCCTGTCCTCCGTGACCGACAATGGCCCCCAGCTCTGTACGGAGATCCCTCTCTTCTTACAAAAAGCGGAAAGCCCGATCTGCTGGAACTGAGGATTGATCTCCAGCTGGTTGATCTCCGGGAGCCTGCCACAGGCTTCGGCCAGCTGAAGGATATGCCGTTCCAGAAAATTGGATACGCCAATGTGCCGGACTTTTCCCTCCCCCGCCAGCCGTTCAATCTCCTTCCACACGGATATGTTCCGTTCCGTGTAGTCCCGTTCCGAATAACGCGGGACCGGCTGATGGATCAGGTAGGCGTCCACATGATCCAGCCCCAGATTCTCTAAGCTCTCCTGAAACTGCCGGCGGACGCTCTCCCCGTCATACGGCATGACCGGGTAGAACTTCGTCTGGATGAACAGCTCCTCCCGCGGGAACCCCGCGTCCAGAAGCACCTTCAGGGCAAGACCCACGATCTTTTCCGTGCCGTAGGAATAGGCCGTATCGATCATACGGTACCCGGACAGGATCGCTTGCACCAGCAGGGCAGCCATCTCCCGGGGATGATCCTTATCCAGGTCTCCGGTCCCTATCCCGATACCCCCCCATTTTCCTTGTTGTTTTCCAGATAATACCGAACCATTCTCGTAAAACCGTCCTTATTGCCGTACATCTGTTTCCAGCCAAGGTCCGTCAATTTCCGGTTCGACAGTTTGGGAAATGCTGTTCCGCTATCCTTCCCAAATCTGTATCTCTCATCGATCTCTTTTTCCGTCAGGACCGAGCGGATATCCGGATCGGCGTGGACCATCCAATCCACAACATCATCGATCTTCACGACCTCATCCGCGCCGGCATTATATGCTTCCCCCGGCTCTCCCTCCAACAGGACCAACAGGATCGCCGCCGCCATATCGGCGATATAAGTATATTGGGCGGCAGAATCAGGATCCTTATAAATCTCGATCTCCTCACCGCGAAGGATCTGTTTGACAATACGCGGAATGATCCTGGTATCCCGCGACAGGTCGAATGTCGGTCCGTAAGTATGACAGATACGCACAAAGGAAACAGGTACCTGATATTGCCGCCAGAAAGCCATTCCCATCTGCTCCGCGAGCCGCTTGGACTCGACATAGCAGGAACGGTACCAGAGAGGATCCACGATCCCGTAATCATTCTCCGTCAGGACTTTCTTTTCCGGCGGGGTCTGCCCGTAAACAGAACCCGCGCTGAATAAAAGGAACTTGATGACCCCGGTCTTTCTCGCATGCCGGAGAAGGTGCCAGGTCCCCATCACATTCGGACGGATCACATCCACAGGGGATTCTTCAAAAGCCGACGTACTCGCCGGACTTGCCGCATGAAGAATATAGTCAAAGCGGATGTCCGGAACCGCATCGTTTTCAAAGTCAAAACTTATAAGATGGACAGAGTCCATGTCGAGACTCATCGGGAAGATCTTTTTGGCTTTCTCTATATCCCTGCACTGCAGGTACAACTGAATGTTGTAATCATCCGCGATATACATAAGAAATTCAGACAGGTAGGTCGCGATCATTCCGGTCGCGCCCGTGATCAGGACCGTGCGGTTCCGCAGTCCTGCAAATTTGTCACCATATTCCGACAACAGTTTTTCAAACTCTTCCGATAAGATGTGGTCCATTTTTCTCCTTTCCGGAACAGATAAAAACACACTGCATGAATTTTCTATTGTTATTAAAAAGCGCAGAAAAATACTATAGACTAACGCCGGTTAATACATATCCCTGCGTTTATACAGCCATATATCCCAGTGGTCATCATTGCTGTTAATCTCCCGGATCCGATCCAGATCCTCCCGGTCCATGCTGAAGTGGCCTGCTTCCAGGCTTTCTTTCATCCATACTTCATCCTCCGCACTCGTTATGGGAATCGTTCCGTTCCGGATCGCCCATGCGATACAGACCTGCGCAGGGGATCTCCCATATTTTTCCGCGAGGACCTTTATAAGCGGATGCGCCAGCATTTTCCCACGGTTCAGCGGAGACCAGCCCTCAATGACAATTCCCCGTTCTTCACACCATGTCCGCAGCCCCTTCTGCTGAAAGGATGGATGAACCTCCAGCTGATTGATTTGGGGATAAAAATCAC
>CAYYHX010000013.1:0-23998 GCA_964471835.1 uncultured Hungatella sp. | reverse complement strand
GCAAGAATTTCGATCCAGCTCAGGATTTCCCGCTTCCAGCTGAAAGGTTCTTTCTTCTCCTGTTCGCCCTGCCCCTTCCTGTCGGCAGATTCTTTATTTTTCATAAGTCTGTACTGACCTTCTTTCTCCCGTCTTTTTATCAGTGTAAATGAGAATCAGTCAATTCGCAAGGCCTTTTTGAAAAAGGTAAGAAAAAATTTATATGTAGCAGGGCCGGAGTATGGTATAATTCCGTCAGAGATGATACCTGTACCGAGTTGATTTACGTTGTTCGTCCGGATTCCGCGTGACCAGACGTCCGACCGGGGGAGATCAGCTTATGATAAGAAGGGATGTTTTGCAAAAACAGAATCACCTTCGTGCGCACCGCGCCTTCCGCAGAGCGGCAGCCGGTGTTCTCCTGCTGCTGTCCGCCGGCGTTCTCCAGCTGGCTGCCCGCGGCAGCGCCGGTTTCGGAGAGTGGTACGCCGCCACGGTATACCCGCACATTGTGGGGATTTATGGAAGAATCTGCGGCATATTTCCTGTTTCCGTGGCGGAAATATTGCTTTATATCGGGATAATATGGCTGATTCTATACACCGCATCCCATTTTCGGCGAATGATCCGGCACATCGGAACGGTGGCTGCAGAGATGGGGGCATGGCTCACGACGCTCTGCCTGCTCCTGGGACTAACGGCGTTTCTTTATACGGCCTGCTGCGGCGTCAATTATTACAGGCGCCCGTTCTCCAGTTACCTTGAACTCGAAGTGCGGGATTCCTCCGTCGAGGAGCTGGCCGGACTCTGTACCTTTCTCACGGAAAAGGTCAATGAAACGGCGGGGGCAGAGCCGGATCGCGGTTCGTGGAATGCCGGGGGCCGGCGCGCGATGTCCTCTTTGGCGGAGACCTATCCCCAGCTGGCCGGGTATTATCCGCGCCCGAAGCCGCTGATCGGTTCGTGGTTCCTGTCCGTTCAGCAGCTGTCCGGCATCTATTCCCCGTTTACCGTAGAGGCGAATTACAACCGTGCGATGACCGAGTACAATATCCCGCATACGATTTGCCACGAACTTTCTCATCTGCGGGGGTTTATGCGCGAAGACGAAGCGAATTTTATCGGCTACCTGGCCTGCATCGGTTCGGAAGATCCGTTTTTCCGGTACAGCGGGTATCTGACCGGCTGGATCTATGCGGGAAATGCACTCGCCGCCCAGGACAGGGAGGCATATGCCGGTCTTTACGCGCGGCTGGATGAGAGGGCGCGAGCGGATCTGGCGGCCAATAACGCATTTTGGAACCGTTACGAGGGGAAAGCGGCCGAGGTGGCCACTCAGGTGAACGATGCGTATCTGAAGATCAACAGCCAGCAGGATGGCGTCAGAAGCTACGGACGGATGGTTGACCTGATGCTGGCGTATTACCGGGAATGACAGGGGAGAGCGGGAATGATCGGAAATAAAATCCTGTTGGCAAGAGAAAATACTGTATTCGAGGAGACGACTGCGGCGGGAGATGGGAACAATTCGCACGGCGGGGAGACGCCTGCGGCGGGAGAAGGGTACAATTCGCACGGCGGGGAGACAACCGCGGCGGGAGAAGGGGACAATTCGCACGGTGGGGAGACAACTGCGGCGGAAACGGGCGGATCGAGCGGGGGAGCACCCGCAGCGAAAGAGACAACCAGAGCGCATGAGGAGACGACCGCGGATACGAAAGGAGACGGATCGGAAGAGACGACCGGTACGGACGCGAATCTGTCGGGAACCGGCGGCCAGAGCGATCACGAGGGAGAAACTTCCAGCGAAGGCGAATCGGGGGACTCCTCTGAAAGCATAGACGTAGATTCCTTTTTCGAAGAGGGAGAAACTTCGGAGGGGGACGAGTCGCTTTCGGCGGAATCCGGGGCGGAAGAAGCATCGACGGAAAGCTATATTATCGATGAGAACGGTGAAACGCAGGTGATTTTTGATGCGGAACCGGAGACGGAATACATGGTCAGCACCCCTGCTGATGCCAGTTCCGGTGCTGGTTCCGGTTCGGGGAATACGAGTGCATTTTCCCAAGCCTATCATTCGGCAGCCGGGGCAGTCGCAAAGACGGCCCAGAGCGCCGTGAAAAGTGCGGCGCCCACACTGAAAAATATCGGTTTCAACTTTTTAAGCGCCATCCTGATCGTGATTGTCGGCGTTTACCTGTCCAAACTGCTGAAAAAGCTGCTGGACAGGGCGTTCGAGAAGATCCACATGGATGCTTCGCTGCGTTCGTTTATCTCTTCCGCGGCCTATGTCCTGGGCTGCGGCATGGCGGGATTTATGGCGCTGGAACGGATCGGCGTCAGCACGGCCTCAATCATTACCGTTCTCGGTTCTGCCGGACTGGCTGTCAGCCTTTCGCTGCGGGATTTTCTGACGAATTTCGCAGGGGGGATGATTATTCTGGTCTTAAAGCCGTTTCGGACCGGGGACTATATCATCTGCGGAACCGCGGAAGGGACCGTGGTATCCACCAGCCTGTTCTATACCACGCTGGATACGGTGGATAACCGGCAGATGGTTCTGCCGAACGGCGCGTTGTCAAACGCCAATATTATCAATGTAACCGCGGAGCCGCGCAGGCGTCTGGAGATCCGGGTGGATATCTCGTATGAATCGGACATCCGCCAGGCGAAGGCGATCTTAAGCAGGCTGTTTGACATGCACCCGGACATCATGCACGATGAGGAAGTCGTGGTCTTCGTGGACAATCTGGGCGAGAGCGGCATCACGCTGGTCGCGAGGGGATGGGTCGTGAAGGAGAAATACTGGACGACGAAATGGCAGATGACCGAGGATCTCAAGTATGCTTTCGATGAGGCCGGCGTTGTGATTCCGTACCGGCAGGTGGTCGTACACACGCCGGAAGAAGACGGGATCGGAGAGGAAGATACAAAGAGGCGGTAAGCAAAACGAGAATTATCAGACTAGCAGGAATATTGCGAATATAAAAAAAGTATTGACTGAGGCGAAAAAACGCCCTATACTGTAAACGTAAACCAGGCGGTAGAATCCGCTGCCGTCTGGTTTTCGGAATTTCTATAATTCCTTACTGGTGTTTCACCAGAGATTCACAAAAGATTATCTAAAACGCGGGAGAAAAGGGAGGTGGTACCTGTTTCGATGAATGGAAAGTAATTTGCAGGAGCTGTCCGGGCAGGATGCCGGGACAGGTATAATTTGCGCTTTTTTGGGGAAAATGGCGGAACTTATTTGAGGGGGGGGAGTGTGAAATCATGCGGGGGAAGATGAGTAAAGCCGCCGCGGTCTGGCTTTTTGCGGCCGGAATGGCCTGGTATTCCGGTTTCACGGTACACGGGGCAGGGGACGCAGCCAAGGATGGGGGACAGATTTTATTTCGGAGGATCATGGAGAAGGCGAAGGAGCAGGAGAGCCTGATTACGGGGGAAGAACCGGAACGGATACCGGATAGCCGTATCCTTGCGGAGAACCGCGCGGGGAATGACATACGTATTATATCTATCGCGGGACAGTGTATGATTGAGGATGGCAAGGATCGGGCGTTTTATGTGATCGGCAGGAATTTTATGCCGGAAGGAAGCATCCTGCCGGTGGTATTCGGCGGGGAACTGGAATATTC
Source organism: uncultured Hungatella sp. (assembly GCA_964471835.1). Taxonomy (GTDB): domain Bacteria; phylum Bacillota; class Clostridia; order Lachnospirales; family Lachnospiraceae; genus UBA3402. The sequence goes on along the minus strand of CAYYHX010000013.1, from coordinate 20,381 downwards.
CTGTACGCCGGAGGATACCCTGATCTGGCAGGGCGATACTTATTTTGCGGTGCGGTTTGCCGTACGCACGACAAAGGCCGAGGTTTTTGAAAAACATGAGAGTCCGGGCGAGGCCTGGGGAGATCCATTTTTGTGGGACGAAGAAGACATTCCGGCACTGCATCACTGGAAGATCGGAGATGCGGTAACACGTAAACTGGACGGGGAGGAGTACCGGTTCCGCTGTATCGATCAAAATTACGGGGAAGGCGGACTGGGCCATGACAAAAGCCTGGCGCTGTTTTTGTGCGAATCCGTCATTCCGGCGAATACCGGTTCGCGTTATGTTTATGAACGGAAGGAAGACGGGAGCCGCGGGTACGTCTTTCATCCCGGGCCGGTGGTGAATTTTGGTGAGAGCGGCGAGTATGCGGATTCGAAGATCCGGCAGTGGCTGACGGGTCAGGAAGCGGATGAGAATCGGTTCCCGGATGTGAATGCCGGGGTGGAGAGCAGTTGTACCGGGAGAACCGCGCAGGGAAGTTTCAGCCGGTTTGATACGTCCCGGCTGCGGTTTTACAGACTGGGAAGCCAGATCCTGATGGACCGCTATTTTATTCTGTCCGTGGAAGAATCGCTGAAATACCGGGAGTACCTGTGGAATGTTGACGGCTGCGGTGAGGAGGAAAGTGCCGCAAACGCAGGCGCCTTTAACAGCTGTTTCTGGCTGCGGACACCCGCGGGCGACGGCAGCGGCACGGATACCGGTTCTGTCTATGTCGTGGATCTTGTAAACGGAAATATCCATCCGCAGGCGGTGAGACCGCAAGCAGACGGGGAGAACGACGGGGAACTGGCGGTAACCAGTCCCGTTGGGGTGAGGCCGGCGTTTGTACTCCGGCAAAGGGAATAAGTCGCGGGAGAAGACGCGCAGAAAAGAAAGAGGAGAAGGGCGTTATGAAAAAAATTGACAGATGGGGAATGACAGCTTGTATATTAGCGGCTGCGGTTATCCTAAACGGGATGTACCTGCCGCCGGAAGATGCGGCGGCGCACGCGGCTGGCAGATCCGCGCCGGATATGAAACAGCCGCCGACAGAGAGCGCGGATGATTGGAAGACGGCAACCCGTTCCGTTGCGGCGCGTAAGCGGATGGCTCCGGATCTGTGGGGGAGCTGGAAAGGAAAAACCGATTTTCCGGGTGATGGGAGTGAGGAGAGGCCGTATCAAATCGGTTCGCTGGTTCACCTGATGGGACTCTCTCAAGCGGTTGCGGAAGGAGAAAGTTTTGCGGGGGAGTATTTTGAACTGACGCAGGATATCAATCTGGGCAATTTGCAGGAGAATGACGGAAGCTGGAATCCGATCGGCTGGTACCAGAACGCAGATGAAATGGAAGGAGAGGTGCGTCACCCATTCAGCGGACATTTCGACGGACAGGGACATACGATATGGAATTTAAATATCCGCCAGAGCGACCCGTCAGCGGATTATACGGGCTTGTTCGGTGTCATCGACGGCGGCAGCGTAATGAATCTGAAGGTTCAGGCCGGGGATATCAGCGGCACGGATCATGCGGCTGTCCTGGCGGGAGAGCTCCGCGGAGGGGCTGTGGTCCGGGATGTGACCGTATCCGGATATGTATCTGCCGACAACGGAGAGGAGGGCTGCGCGGGCGGCATCACGGCTGTGGCGGATGGCTCCGGGGGCCGTGTAACGATTGAGAACTGTACCGCAAGGAATATTGCCGTAACCACTGACCAGACGGAAGGGTGCGCCGGCGGGATTGTCGGAATGGCAAAGAGCGCGGATCTTGTGGATAGTGTCGTGGAAACCGGCAATATCAATTCCAATCATATCCAGGGGCTTGGTTATATAGGGGGAATTGCCGGATGTATGGAAGATGCCCGTATCTATAATTCTTATGTCGATGGCCTGATCGGGGGACACAGGAGCAGGGCTGTCGGCGGTATTATCGGTAAATATGTAAGCGGTGATTTGATTCTGATGAGGTTTGCCGGTGAGGTCGCGTCTACCGGTATGGACGTCGCCAGCCGGGAGGGAACATTTGTCGGAACCAGAGATCCGAGCCATCCGTTCCGTTATGGAACGGCTCCGGGAGATAACTTCGCTTATCTTTTCGCGGATACTGCCTCGAAAGCGAAACAAGCCATTGGTTCCGGTCTGGCGGGGGATAACACATTTTCTTATAGCGCCCATGTGGGATACTGGATGGACAACCAGCGGAGTGTGTTTCTTCTGTCAGGGAATTCAGAGAAGAATACCGGGGAGTATTTTTATCAGGAACTGGAGAAGGGCGTGCAATTCATCATCACAGAGAAACTGCAGAATGAATTTCTATTCCAGAGCGGGGCGGAAGGAACAGCATTCCGGCTGGATCATTTTGCCCCGGGGCAGCAGGGACAGCCGGTAAAAGGTTATCTGCTGTCGGTGCCGCGGATCGACGCGAGAAATGCGGGAGGGACTTATGATACCGATGTGGCGGTGTTTACAGCTATGCCTGAAGGAAATTTATCTTACTACCGGCCAATCGACAAGAACCATCCGGCTGCCGTACAGGCTGGCGTGACGGTCTCGGTAACGACATCTCCGAATAACAGGAATGGGAATCGTTATCAGATGGCGCCGGATCGGACGGAACGCGGCGGCGTAAAACCTCCGGTCTATATCAATAACCTGGGCCGTCAGGTCCCCATGACGTATGTGAATGGCGGAACGTATGCGTTCACGATGCCGGCGCGGGATACTCAGGTCAATGTGGAATACGTAAAGGTTACGACGGAGCTTTCCGTGACACCGGAGCAGATTGAAATCACGGTAACCCATACGCGAACCGGCGACCGTAAGTCGCCTGATACAGTGACGGAAGTTCATGACGGAAATGGAACGCTCATTGCCAGATATATTGAAGATACGCCGGACAGATCCGTTCAGGCACAGCCGATCCGTATCCATGGGGAACACAACGCTCTGGGCGGCGCGGCGGACCGGACGCTTCTGTGGTCGGTGGATGATAATGACCTTCTCAGTCTTATTTCGGAGAGCGGCTATACGGAGAAGGACGCCCGGATCATGCTGAACCCGGGCAGCGCATTTATCCGGCAAACGCTGACTGAGCAAGTGAAGAAACAGGCGGATGGAGGCTATCTGGAGGCGATCCGCCCGGCGTTTTACGAAAAGCACGCGGTCGTTACGGCATCATCCAATCCAGAGACGTCTGCGGATCAGATTGCCGTTTACGGCAACTGCAAAGTAACGGTCCGGTTCCGGATTCTGGACTATACAACCAGGAGAGTGGAAGGCCTGCAGATGAATAAAAGCGATATCGTGCTTACGGTAACCAGAAGGCTGACCGGGGAATGTACGGAACCTGCAGAGTCGGTCACCTGTTCGGAACCGGTTGTCTTGTCGGCATACCTTTATCCGGAGCAGCCTTTTTATAAAAATGTAAGCTGGAGCGATCGCGGCGGAGGCGCGGCTGTCGTTCTGACTCCGCAGGGGGTAAACGCGTCCCAATGCGTTGTTGAAGCCCGGTACGATATGGAAGGGGTGTCGAATCCGGCATGGATCCAGAACGTAATCAATGCGGATAAACGAAAGAAGAAAGGGGATCCCTATACGAAAGTGGATGGACGGGCGGAATATACGGAAACGGTAACGGCGGTATCCGAAGACCAAACCCATGGCTTAGTGTCCGCAAAGTGCAGGGTAACGATAAGATTTGAGACGATAGATGAAACCGGTGATGAGAGTAAGGGCGAATCCATGGGGAGCGGAGACGGCATGGGCGGTTTTGACGGTGGAAACGGCCATATCACAGATGCCTTTGGAGGGAGCGGACACAGTGCGGGCGGATCTTCAGGCGGCGGGCATGGATCCGGCGGAACGGGAGGAAGATATCCGCTTTTGAATGCCTCGGATGGAGGAGGACTGCGGGCAGGCGCATCTGGATCGACAGGAGATTCGCCGGCGGCAGCGTCTGAAAACGCCTTGACAGGCGTCTGGCAGCAGGCGGAAGACGGCAGATGGTTTTTTACCTCTCAGGGACAGACGTTTGCCGGCAGATGGGCATATCTGTTCAATTCCTTTGCCGACATGGCGAAAGGACAGTCATCTGTGGACTGGTTCTATTTTAATGCGGATGGTTCTATGGCGACCGGCTGGCAATGGATCGCCGGAGCGGATGGAATGGAACGGTGCTATTATTTCAATGAACAGCCGGACGGAACTCTGGGCGCCATGCTCCATGGAGTGATGACCCCTGACGGATGGCAGGTGGACGAGAACGGGGCCTGGACAGACGGGGGCGTGGTTCAGATGAAGCAGCCTGGGTGAATCGGCGGACATGTGGATTAACGGTATCAACGGGGGGGATAAGATGAGAGAAAATATCCGGATTAACAGGAAGCGGATCCTGGCCGGCGTTTTGGCCTTTACCTGGATCTGTAAAGTGGTTCTTCCATTCTTTGACATGACGCCTTCCGTCAGCAGGGCCGCGAATTTCAAAGGGACGAACATCTGGAGCGGAAACGCGGAAACGATGTTTGGCCACAGCAGAAATTATCTTTACAAATGGTCTGACGGATATCAGATGACATTCTGTATATCGCCGGGCAAGCATATGGGTTCCAGCGTTACGTCGGGAGCCTACCGGACAACGGTAGACGATACGGATATCCCTTTCATCAGGAGTACGGAAGATTATGAACTGCTGGCGGATGTCTGCTGCTGGTTCGACCGTCACGGTTCGACGCAGGCGGATAACGCTACCTACGCAGCGGTACAGACGGCGGTATGGGCGGTTATGAATGACGGATGGGAAAGCGCGGAAACATTGGAGCAGATCGTCGATCAGCATGTGCCGGGAACCATGAAACGCTGGGAGGAACTGAAAGGTTATATAGAACGGAAAGACAGCGTCCATGCTGACATGCCCGGCTGGCTGAAGACGTCCAGGCGGGATGCGCAAAAAGAACCGCAGATGATGAGGCGGGAGGCCGAAGGATGGAAACTGGAACTGGATATTTCCGCGGCGCCGGTTCTGGCCGTCAGTACGTGGCAGTTTGAGGGCGGTGCGGAAGGATGGTCCAGCCAGGTGTCCGAAGGGAAACTGGTATTTACCTATACCGGCGGCGAGGTGCCGGATATGGTGATAACGACGCCTGTTCCGGATGGTTTGATGAAATGGCACCACAATACGGAAACGCTGAATATTTATCTGCCAAAAGACGGAGGAGACCGCAATCAGGCAATGATAAGCGGCGGCATCCCGCCATCGATGTTTTATATCGGCCTGTCAGGCGACGATACGCCGCCGGAAAATCCGGATGAGGTTCCGGATGAAGATCCGGAAGATACGGAGGATGAAGTGGAACTGCCGGTAATTTATGAGCATCGGGAGACATTCACGGCCCACTATCAGGCAGGGCTGGAAAAACTCTGCGCGGAAACGGGAAGGTCTCTGCAGGGGGCGGAGTTTCGCGTACTGGAGGCATTTGACGCGGATCAGGCCGCATCCCTCGATAGGACCCGCATGACGCCGAGGCCGGCGGTATGGGAGAATTATAAGGTCTGCGGAGATGCCGTAACAGATGCAGATGGGATGTTTATCCATAAGGATGTCAAAAAGTTTGAATATGTGAAGACTTACTGTGACGGACATCCCGGAATGGAATACATGGAAGAAGACGGGCAGGGTTCCGGTCCCGCCGGCGGAACTGCCGGTTCCGGGGAGCGGGGGCAGCTATCGGCTGAAACGCAGGACAGCGTGAAGGCACAGCAGGAGGCTCTGGTGCGGATGTGCGCCGCCTATAACGCCGGGAACCATTTTCACGCGATCGAACCGGGGGCGGCACGCGAAAAAATGCTGAAAGACCGGGATGAGGCGTATGAACTGTTCATTGGACTGGAATACAGATACGCGTTTGAGGAAACGCAGGCGCGGTACGGGTATGTCCGGCATGGCCGGCATCCCGATGATGAAGATATACCGGTGCTGTGCGTTCCGTCACTGGAGTCCGGCAAAACCGCCTACAGAATCGGGGATTTCAGGGATGTAATTGTCAATGAAAGCGCGGGATATGATGATTCCTGGCTGGACGGCAGAGAGGAACTGGCGGATACCGGCAGCGCGAACCGGATCTCTGATGTTTCAGACGGCATTAAGGGCAGCGGCGGAATCCTGCTTCGAGAATTGCTGCGGGAGAATATGCGTCTTAAAGGGGGAAAAGCGTACGGGAAGCCGGGGACGGAGAGTGCAACTCCCTCGGAACCGGAGAGACGGGTTCCCGCGGAAACAGGGATACGCGCGGCAGAGGCGGCGACTCCCTCGGATGCTTCTTTCTCCGGGAATTTGCGTTACCGGTTTTCAGTCAGTTCGCTGCCGCAGCATATGGACGATACGGTTCCGGATGATCCGGTGGGAAACCTTGTGCTGCCAGAGCCGGTGCCGGACGATGTCGAACCGCTGGCGCCCCGTTCCTATTGCACGGAGCTGAAAGATGACTCCAGGGTGACCGTGCTGGATCGTCGCACGGAGGGGGAAATCCATCTGAATAAGAAAGATATCGATCTGGCGGATGGAGAAAAGAACGGCTATGACAGTTATGGCGACAGCCAGGGCGATGCTACGCTGGAAGGAGCGGTTTACGGACTGTATGCGGCGGAAGATATCATCCATCCGGATGGGAAAACCGGCGTGGTTTATCGAGCCGGGGAACTGACGGCCGTGGCTGCTACGGATAAGAACGGGGACGCATCGTTTATGGCTTATACAGAGAACGGGGACAACCCGCCTGCGGTTCAGGAAGAAACGGCAGCTGAGCTGAGTTCGTGGATCGGCAGGCCGCTGATCGCCGGGCGTTACCTGGTGCGGGAAGTCGCCAGGTCGGAAGGATATGAGATGGCGCCGGGGAAGGACATACAGGCAGCAGGGCGGGCTGACGTGATCTCTGCGATGCGCCACCCGATCGATATGCATGACGGCTCCTGGGTGGAGTTTGAGGTGGCTTGCAGCAACACAATACAGGGGTTCGATATCTTTGTCAGCGGATTCCCGGAGGGTTCAACATTCTGTTTATCGCGCATGGAAGAGACATCCGCCGGAGGAAAGGTTGTCGTTGATGTGCAGATGGTTCCGACGGGAGAGTATGAGCGGGCCGGGGAAGGAGAATACCGCCTGGATGAGAATGGCAGCTATGTTCCGAAACGGGACGGGCAGGGCAATATTATATATAATCCGGATGACCCTGTGATGAAAACTTATTATGTGACAAGGCGGACGGCTGATTATCCGGACGGCGAATATGAGATTACGGTTGATCCCGGGAAATGGGCGGACAGGCAGGCGGTGGATAGGGAATATGTCTGTGATGAGACCAACGCGATACTGGCGCAGCTGGGTTATGCTGCGCCGGATCCGGCCCGCGCCGCGAAGGCACCCTGGTCCGTGATCGAACTTTCGGGACGATCCAATCAGGAGCTGTCGGAAGGGATCCTGGAATGGTTCGCGCAGCATTCTTTCTGGAGCATGGCATCTGTTGACGAGGTCTGGGAAGAGAATGGGAACTGGAAAGCGCTGGCGTTTCATGACTATTCCGGAGGCAGCGCGGTTTATGAAGAAAGGACGGGGCTGCTGTATGTGAAAATCCAGGTGCGTACGGCGGCAGGGAAAAGGCACATGTACGTGCCGTATCCCGCCGGGGACTGCACGTTCCGGAATGGCTACGCTTCGGTAGCCGCCCTGAAACAGGCTGAGGGGGAAATTCCGGAGAAAGCGGTGATGGAGAATTATCTGGAAGCAGAATACCATCCGTTTTATGAACAATATGAAGAAGGAGAATACCGTCTGGACGGCAAAGGGGAGAGGATACCCGTCTATAAAGAAGAATACATTTATGGAACTAACACGGACATCACCAGCGATTATGAACTGATCCCTCTGGCAGCGGATTATGATCCGCGCAGCGGCAGTTATCGAATCCACGCTGCCAATACCATAGACTGGCAGCACGAAACGGGGCCGGTGGTCCTGACATTCCGGGCTGCAGCGCCGGGACAGTCGCCGCCGGATCACCCGGATATGTTTTACAGTGATTATCTGACAGGCGTAACCGGAGCCGGTGCAAGTGCATTCCCCTGTACCTGCGGCGGCAGACCGGACGGGTTGGTTGAGCTGGTTTATCCCGGCCAGATCTCTCCGATGCAGGATGGGGCGGGCAAACCGGGGAACGGAACCCGGCTGACGCCGGTCAGCGTGCGGGAAACCGTCATCGGACAGAGGGTAAAGGTAATTAAGACGCTGCGCATGGCGGGAATGCCGGACGACGCAGAAGCGGATGGCGGGAAGAATCTGCCGAATTTCCGTTTTAAGGCATATCTGAAGAGCAATCTGGAGCGGATTTACCGGAATGAAAGCGGACAGATTGTATGGCTTGACCGCAGGGGCCGTGAAATTGATATTGTGGAGGCAAAAAAGACTTATCCTGCTCTTGTGCCGGCGATTTTCACAAAAGTGCCGAGGCGGACGGAGAAGCTTTATAAGCAGACGGCAGAGGCCGTAACCGCAAATAAGGTTTTGCATCCGGATGACGGGACGGAAGCACGGCATGAATATACCGTGGTGCTTGAGACAGTCGAGCGTGAAATGGCGGACGGCGCCGGCAGACGGACGGTTAAGGTACCTAATTATGAAAAGTTTTTTGACGCCATAACCGTCGCAAACTGCGATAAATGGGATAACGGGGAGGAACAGCATACGTCTCACCGGCCGCCGGGCAACCTGGCCAACCGGAGCGAAGCAGCCGAAGCAAATGCGGAAACATCTGACATGGTTCGTCAGTTTGCCATCGACTGGTACCTGGACGGCGAGGTGGCCTTGGCGGATCGGTCCGTGGAACGCGCATACGGGGATCAGCTTTATGACGAAGCGCTTCAGCGCGCGATCCGGAAAGCGAATCAATATCTGCTCCCGTTTTTTAAGTATGACCTGGATGAGATTTATGCGATTAAATGGGACGGAGAGGCAGATGGAGGAGCAGACGGGGATGCTTCGACGGTAAGTGCGGATCAGGAGGGGGGAGAGGCGTATAGCGGCATTTCTTCCGCCCTGCCGTATGGTTCCTATGTGATTGTGGAGCAGCAGCCCCGCTATGCCGGCCTGCTTGATCTGCCGAACCGGCATTACCGGATCGACAGCCCGAAAGAGGTCTTAGTGCCGTCGGTTTATATGCAGGAGGAAGGGGGAGGCTCCGATGACGCCATGAGTGAGAGATATATCTATAACAGCAGCCTGCCTATGGATGAGATGGAGAAGCAGTATGGGATCCGGTTTGGGACGGAACAAAAAGGGGAGGATCAAGCGTATGTGACGGAGGCGCACAACCAAAGCGGAGATTTTCAGATCTACCCGTACGGCATGGATATCGGTAAAATCCGCAACGGGCCGGTTATGGATGCCGGAGAAGGGGATTATTTCGCGCTGACGCAGGATAAGTGGAAACCGTTTCTGAATTATTATAATGAAAAGGATGACCGGCAGGAGAGCGGGATAACGAGCTATTATCTTTCGGAAGGAGAAAGCGGGCGCGGAGAAATCGGCAAAGTCTACCGATACAGCTCGGTTTCTGAATCTGCAGGAACCGCGGACGGGGTAAAGACCATGCGCGGCGTACTGACGGCTTATGAAGGGCTGTACGCCCCGATGCTGGTTCCATGGAGCTTGAGCGGAGAGGATTTGGGCGGAGACGGTTCCTATGCGCGTGTCCGGTTTGCCAACGCGCCCTACCGGGTGAAACTGCGCATCGAGAAAATGGACCGGGAGACCGGGGAAAATCTGCTTCACGACGATGCGATTTTCAATATCTATGCGGCGGAACGAGAGGATTCTCCTGACGGTGAAGGTAAAGCTGTATTCTATGATAAAGATACGCCGGTAAGAACGTGGCGTAAACAGTTTCTGGAGGATATGAGGGCTGCGGATATCCGAAGGCTTCCGGATGGGAGGTATGAGGGTGTGATCCCTGCGGGGACGCCTGTCTGTTCGATTTCCGCATCGGACTGTGCGGTTTTCGGATCGCAGGACTGCGTGGATGGGGTGCGGATTTTCCAGACAGATACAGAAGGAGCAAGGAAGGGAGTCTTTCATTCCTACACGACAAGCCGGGACGGGTTTCTGGAAAGCGCGGGACAGGATTTTATGGGAGGCTACGGGCAGCAGAATGCCGGGTGGCTTGAGACCCCGGAACCTTTGGAGGCGGGCGTCTATGTACTGGCTGAGGCAAAGCCGCCCGCCGGATATGTGAGGAGCCGGCCGGTCGCGGTTGAGGTTTACAGTGATACGGTTACATACTATCGGAGAGGGAACAAAGATGGCCGGGCGGCGGCGACGGTGTATGCCGCCGATGCAGGGGAAGGGAAGGAACCGGAGGACTCGGCACGGATCTATGTGGAGAATGCTCCGACGAGGCTGCGGGTAGAGAAACAAAAGGAAGCGTGGGCGGGAATGGAAGGCTCTGCATTACGAACCGTTACGTACCGGCTCAGCGGCCGCGTTGACGGAAGCCTGGCGGAGATAGGCGGGCGTTCGGATTACGAATATGCTTATCAGAACGGCGTTTATATGGGCTACGCATGGAAAAAAGGAACGCTGGAGTATCTAAAAGCGCTGAAGGATGCCGGCATGGATGTCAGGATCGTGTATCATGGGGGTTTGTTTGCCGGATACGGCTATATCACGCAGCCGTTGGAGACGGCGGACGATGGGAACCGGTATGTACCCGGGGCGCTGATGACTCTCTATGAGGGGATCGAGCTGACACCCTCCGGCGGGGGGCAGGATCTGGCCTATCATGGCCTGATGGTGGAACGAAGGGAAACGGGTAATGTAAAAAGAATGTACGTGAAACAAGGCCATGCCGGATTCCGAACGGAATTCAGGAACAAGAAAGAGGAGGATGCACTGGCCGGAACCGATTTCTGGAGTGCGGAGAAGGTGATGCGGGGGGACACGGATATCCTCTTTTATGACTTGGGCGGCCTGGAACTGTTTCAGACAAGAACGGCAGCCGGCAGGGAGGTGCGGTACGCTTACGGCCGGAACCATGAGGCTCTGGACGTGCGCCAGCTGGAAGAAGACAAAGAGGCGTCTCCGGCGACAGACGGAAGCCAGTCAATCTTTGCGTTTCGCGGGAGCAGGGCGGTATTTGAGCTGGCGGGGGGAAACTTCATGAGGATTTCTTATTCTGTCTCGGATAAAGTTATGGAAGGAGAGTTTGCAAGGCCGGAAAAAACATCAGATAAATCTATCCGTATGAGCGAGGGAGTGACACTGTATCATCTGGATGAAGATGGAAACAGGGACAGTCTGGTGGATCCGTATACCGGTATGGCGTATGCGCTGGCAGGAGGCGATGACGCGGGAACAGTTCGTATTCTGGTATGGCCGGTTATAATTACCCGCGATAATGCCGGACACCTGCTGGCGCAGGAGAAGATCGCGACATCAAGGATAGCTACGGTTGGCGGGAACCCGGATAACGAGTACCTGACGGGAACATGGAGACCGGAGCAAGGGGAACAAAGCCATGGCATGTTCTCGCTTATGAAGAACCGGCAGGGACAGAATATGAACGGTGAGCCGGTCCTTACCGGCAGCACAGGGGAATTGGAGAAAACCATGCTGCCGGTCTACGGGCGGCATGGGCTGGTACAGTATTACCGGCCCAGCGGGGAAAGCTATGAGACGGATACCTTGCTTTATGACCGCGACGGCAGAATCGTGCGGAATAAGCCGTCGGCATTGATCGATGGATACGATAGCGCGTCTTATGTCATGAGAGAAGACAGAAGCGAGGCAGGAGCGCCGGATGATAGGACCGGGAAAGTGCTGCACCGTTCCGGAGAGAGTTATATTCTGGAGAATACCTGGGTTACGGGAGATATTTCGCCTGACGATCCGTTTTCGAACCGTCTGACTGACGGACAGGCGGATGTGCTGCGCCGTGTTCCTGTGGGAACCTATATTATGGAAGAGCTGACTGCGCCCGATGGTTACCTGAAAGGTTTCCCGGCCGGTGTGATTGTTGACGAGACGGAGGAAATCCAGGAGACCTCCATGACAGACCGGACAACGAAAGTGCTGATCGGCAAAGCGGATGGGACGGACGATTATACGTATAAGGTACTGGATATGCGGAAGCTGGATCGGCGAAACCAGCCGGCGGTCTTAGGCACTGTTACAGAGGGAAAGGGCGTGTTCAGCCAGAAACAGATTCCCGGTGCGCGGCTGGCGCTGTACAGAAAATCGGAGGCGTTTCCGGCAGACAGCCGTCAGGATGCGGAAGAAGAGATCCCGGTTGTGGAGTGGAATTCGGAACAGACTCCGCTTTATATAGAGGGCATACCGGCGGGGGAATATCTGCTGAAGGAGCATGAAGCGCCGCCGGGAATGGTCAATGCCCCGCTGCTGGAAATTACGGTCGGACAGACCGGCCAGGTGCAGCCATTTATTATGTATGACGATCATACGAAAGTGGAGATTGAGAAATACGCTGAAGACAAAACCGGCAGCCGGCTTGTGAACGGCGCTGAATTTACCGTCTATGAAGCCGTCACGGATGTGCGGGGACAGGTTATCTATGACGAGGATGGCAGCCCGAAGTATGATCCCCTGAAAATAGCAGATCGTTTTGTAAGCGTTGACGGGGACCGGTATACCGGATTTATCCGTGGCTTTGAGAAGCAGTTTGAACTTTATGGTACAAAACTCCGGGCGGTGTCATGGGAACATGAAGGACAGATCCATACGGCGTCGTATGTGAGCCATGAGCAGATCGATGCCTCCGTAAGCGGGGGCAGGGAAGGGATTTTTCCGACTGCCGTTCAGATGATTCTTCGGACAGAAGATGGCAAGGATATCCGTGTCACGGCATACGGTCAGGGGGAGAGCCGGAATGGGAGCAACTGGGTTTATGAATACCGGTTTGATTACCATGCCTTGCCGGAGGTGAACGGGCGCGCGTCGTCTTATCTGACGGAAACAGGCATGCGCCGGTTTGATTATCTGCCTGTGGGTGCGGCTTATGTGGCGGTGGAGACGGAGCCGCCGGCCGGTTACGCAGCGGCGGAGCCGGTGCTTCTGCAGATCCGGGATCTGGCGGATGTGCAGCGCTACCGGATCCGTAATGAAGAGAACGCACTCCTGATCTCTAAGACGTTTAGCGGAGGGGACGGCAGGGAGCTTCCCGGCGCAAAGCTGGCGCTCTACCGTGCCGCGCCGGGAGGGGAGCTGATCCGTGAAGAGTCCTATCTGGCGGCGATGTGGGTCAGTGGTCAGGACGGGATCTATACGGAGAATGACTGGCTGAACGGGAGGATCCCGCAAGGTTATGAGATTGGGGACAGAAGACCGCACAGGCTGAAACGGCTTCCAGAAGGGGATTACTGGCTGGTGGAGCTGGAAAGTCCGGGATACTATACGGCATTTGAGCCGGTGAAGATCACTTATCACGGGAGCGGATCGATCCGCATTGTCCGGGTTTCTGATGTTCCGGCGGAAGGCGTGCTGACAGTGTATAAAACGGATACAGCCGGATCATCCCTGACAGGCGCCGTGTTTGAGATATCCGCTTACCGGCAGCCGGATCTGACGGTACCGATATTTACGAGAAATTTCAGCGATTCTGGCGGAACCGCGGTACTTTCCGGTCTTCCGGTTGGAGATGTGCAGAAGGACGGAAGCATTATTCCGTACTGCTACCGCTTGAAAGAGGTCGTTCCTCCCGAAGGTTATGCGCTGAATCCGCAGATCTGGTCCTTTGAATTTGCTCCGGACAAAGAAGGAGTATCCTATGCCTGGGGAGAGGCTGCCGGATATGAGCAGCAGATCACGGATAGAAAGACGCGGATTACGATACGGAAAAAGGATTTTGGCGAGGCATTCGTATCCGGAGCGGAACTGGCGGTGTATATGGTTGAAGGTACGAATGAAACCGGCGGATATCTTTATGACGCAGATACACCGATCGACAGCTGGATCACGTCAGAAACGGAGGAAGGGCATGTATTGGAAGGACTGGCTGCCGGCAGGAGTTATCTGCTGGCGGAATTATCCGTGCCGGAGGGATACCGGCTGATGGAGCCGGTGGTATTCACGGTTTCCGCCGATGGAAGGCGGATCAGTTCCATCGGCAGCCAGCCGGCGGCTATCCTGTTCCGGGATCTGTATTCCGCGACGATCCGCGGACGGTATGCCGTGCGGAGCGAGGTTACAGTGACGGATCAGGCGGGGGAGCGAATTGTATCATGGACGGCTTCCGGCGGCGGACGGGATCTGACCGCGGCTGACGGAATCCTTGACGGAGAGATCTATACTCTGACTGAGAAAACCTTGTACAGCGATGGAGCATGGGAGATCACGGGACGGCGGACGAGGCGGCTGAATCTGAAGAATGGGTCCTGTCCGGCGGAAGACCGCAGGCCGCTGCGCGTACATCTGAGTCTGCGGGAATTGGCCGGGGACGCTGACGGTGAGGAGCTGGCATCGTATGATCCGGATGAAGAACAGCCGGAACTGACCGTGGGGGATCCCGCGTCGGAAAAGGAATTATTTTCCAGCCAAAAGCGATATCTGCTGACAGAAACGACGTATTTCAATGACGGAAGCACATTCGCAAACGGGAGGATGGCCTTTGAGACAGACGGCGACGGCTCCGTGACGGCAATTACTGGATATGATAAGGAACGGCAGATTGCGGTCAGTAAGCTGGATACCGTCAGTCAGAAGGAATTGCCGGGCGCGCAGTTGCAGATATTGGATGAGGAAGGGAATCCGCTCGAAGAATGGGTCTCCGGTGATCAGCCGCATTTCCTGGAGACTTTGCTGAGATCGGGCAAAGCCTATGTGCTCCGGGAATCTGCGCCGCCGCCAGGGTATGTCCGGGCGGACAGTATCACCTTTACCGTTCTGGATGATGACAGCGTAAAGGAAGTGGTGATGACGGATGAACCGACGCGTGTTTCCGTGATGAAGACAGATGTGGATGGAGAAAACGGGCTTGCGGGGGCAAAGATGCAGATTCTGGAGCAGATCGATGCGCCGGAAGGGCAGTCACAGGATCAGGTTCGCCTGATAGAAGAATGGATTTCCACGGAGGACGCGCATGTGATCGAGGGAACTCTTGAAGCGGGGAAGACTTATATTCTGCATGAGGAGGCAGCGCCTGCCGGATACGTCCGCGCAGAGGATATTTTGTTTACGGTTCCTTTGGATGATGGAACCGATGGGATCACGATGAAGGACTGGAAACAGCCTGAGTATCCGGATAGTCCGTATAAGCCCGGGAAGCCGGCAAGGCCGGTAACGCCGGTAATGCCGGTAAAACCGGCAGCGCCGGAAGATCGCCCGCTGCAGGCGGAGATAACGGAAGCGACTCCAAAGGTTCCGGGAACAGTCGAAGCGGAGTATCAGGTGTATCTGATCGGAAACGCAGATATTCCGCTCGGCAGCCTGAGGTATCTTCCGGTACCGGAAACCGGCGATAGGAATGTAAGGATGCTCGCGGCGGTTCTGCTGCTGGCGTCTTCTGCGACGGCCTGTGTGGTCCTGTGGCTGAAGATACGCAGAAAGAGGAGGGACGGCTGATGTGCAGCGGGAGAAGAGGGGGCGGAAAAGAAAGAGAACAAACCGGGCGGATTCCCGCCCCCCGTGCGGTTCTGTCCTGTGTGGCCGCGGCAGCGGCGGTCTGTATGATGCAAGCCGCTGCAAGCGGAACGGCAAGGGCTGAGAAAGTAAGCGCGGCGCCCGGCAGCAGCGAGATTACGGTTCTCTATGATGTTGTTCCGGCAGCGGATGACGGACGGAACAGGATGCCGTTTCCGTCGGACAGTTATGTCTGGCAGGAAGAAACGTACCGTCTGAAATCCTGTCAGCTGGTGACGGTTCCGATGCCGGAGCTGGTTAAATATGTACGTCAATCCGTGCTGTATGAGGGAACAGAGAAAGCCGCTGAGGTTCCGGGTACCATCGATGCAGTTATTCGGGATGAGGAGAGCGGACGCAGTGCGCAGGTACAGCTTCCGCTGGAGCGTACGCTTGTTTCCGACTGGCATTGGGAAGACGGTTTTGCGTTTCCGGTTACAGTCCGGGGATATGATGCGGGCAGTTTTGTTCTGGATGGAGATGTGGTAGAGATACGAGAAGAGCAGCCGTTTGCCGGGTATGAGAGCGCGCTTCTGGAGCTGATCGGTGTGGATCCTGAGTATTACCGGATCGACTATACGGAATGGAACGGTCTGCCGCAGTCAGATGAAAACGGAACGGTTTGCCGTCAGGCAATGGCGTTTGGTCAGAAATACGTGGCGGATATCGAGGCGGTCTACGGCGGCCGCGCAGTTATTCCCGAACAGCCGGGGGTGGCCTACGAAGCTGTTTATCTGCGGGAAGAACCGGATACATTGGAAGAAACCGAGCCGATGACGGAATCGGAATATGCGGAAGTAATCGTTATCCCGGTGCCGGCGGAGGAAGAAGTGCCGGAGGAAACGCCGGAAGGGGCGGGAATTCCCTGGTGGATCCGGAATCTCCGTCAAGTGACCACAGTGGTTGTGGGACTTGGGCTGCTTCTCGGGCCGCTGCTCCTTCTGCTGATCCGCAGGAGAAAAAAGAGGAAGGGGAACGCCGAAACATCGGATTCTTCTGATGCGGCCAGCAGACACACAGGAAGATGAACCGTCAACCGTCTAAACGGTTACAATAAACACGTAATAAGCAGCAGAAACGAACAAAAAGCCGGATTGCGGAAATTCCTGATATCTGCTAAGATAGAGAAGAAACAGGCGCATTGAGCTTGAAAAACGGTTTGTAAAGAAGTGAGAGAGAGGGAGTGTCCGGACATGAGAGAGTGCGGAATTTTGCTGCCCATCGCCAGCCTGCCGTCAGAGTACGGCATTGGCGCGTTTTCAAAAGAGGCGTATCAGTTTATTGACGATCTGCAGGCGGCGGGCCAGAACTACTGGCAGATCCTGCCGCTGGGACCGACCGGCTATGGGGATTCGCCTTATCAGGCGTTTTCTGCCTTCGCGGGGAATCCGTACTTTATCGATCTGGAGCAGCTGATTTCTGACGGCCTGCTGACAAAGCTTGAGTGCGATGAGGCGGACTTCGGGGATGACGAGAGATACATCAATTACGAAGCCATTTACAGCAACCGTTTCACGGTTCTAAGGAAGGCGTACGAACGCTGGAAGAAGCGGATGCTGGCTGCGGGTGAGGATCTGGATCAGGCGCTGACGGAGAATCTCTATGAAGAAACGCTGGATTATTGTTTTTACGCGGCAGTGAAGCGATCTTTCGGGGAGAAAAGCTGGAGCGAGTGGGATGAGGATATCAGGCTGCGCAGGCCGGAGGCACTGGCACGTTACCGCCGGGAACTGGAAGATGAGATCCGCTTCTATGAATTCCAGCAGATGATGTTCGTGAAACAGTGGAGCGCGCTGAAGGAATATGCGCACAGCCGGGGAATCCGCATGATCGGGGATATCCCGATCTATGTGGCATTTGACAGTTCTGACAGCTGGAGCCATCCGGAGCTGTTCCAGTTTGATGAGAGGTGCCGTCCGGAAGCCGTGGCGGGAGTCCCGCCCGACGCGTTCTCTGCGACGGGGCAGTTGTGGGGGAATCCGCTGTATCGCTGGAGCTACCATAAGAAGACCGGCTATGCCTGGTGGCTGCGCCGGATGAAATACTGCTTTGACCTGTACGACGTCGTGCGCGTGGATCACTTCCGCGGGTTCGAGAAGTATTATGCGGTTCCGGCGGGCGCGGAGACGGCGGTTAACGGGAAATGGGAAAACGGCCCCGGGTACGCGCTGTTCAGGAAGATGAAGGAGGAACTGGGTGATCTGAACATCATCGCCGAGGATCTGGGCTATCTGACGCCGGAAGTGCTCCGGATGGTGGAGAAAACCGGATTTCCCGGCATGAAAGTGCTGCAGTTTGCTTTTGATTCCCGCGAGAAGAGCAGTTATCTGCCCTGTTTCTACACACCCAACAGCGTGGTTTATACCGGAACCCATGACAATGACACGATTAAGAGCTGGTTCGAGACGATTCCCCAGAAGGATCGCGATTTCGCGGCCCGCTATATGGGGATAACGAACCCGGACTGGGAGAATATCCATTGGGATTTCATTCGTCTGGCGCTGGCGAGTGTCTCCAGGCTGGCGGTGATTCCGCTGCAGGATTATCTGGGGCTGGGCTGGGAGGCCCGCATCAATACGCCGTCCACGCTGGGCGGCAACTGGGAATGGCGTATGAAGAAGGGCGAATTCAGCCGTCCGGTTATCGAGAAATGCCGCGAGATGAACCGGCTGTACGCGAGGGGGATGGGACTGTAAAAAGGCTTTTTACTCCGCCGGATGGATTGCGTCGTTGTCCGCTTCTTCTGTTATCTCCGTCAGGGAAAATGTCGGCTGGTATTCATTGCCGGACATGTCCTTTATTGACACAGTGAGGCCGGTGGTATCGATCTGGAACACGACTGTCCCCGCATTCTTATCGACTGACAGCGGCGCGATTGCCCTGCCGTCCCCGGTGACGGCGGACAGGTTCTCGTAATCAATGCCGGACTGGGTATCGCTGAGCCACAGCGTCAGCTGACCGTCGGTCAGCGTATACGAGGTGACATCCGGGAGTTCATTGTCCAGAACATCGATCACCTCGTAGCCGGTGACAGCCATGTGGTTGAAATTCTCCATGTGGATCTCCAGAACGCCATTGCGGGTAACAGTGGAGCGGTAACTCTTCCTGCCAACCCGCGTCAGGTCGAGCGGTTCTCCGTCCAGCGTGATCGTTACGTTCCGGAGAGGCATGAACGATGTAATCGTAAATGTGACGTCGGTCGTCCGGTAATCATCCGTATTGGCGACAGCTACCTCATAACTTGGTTTTGTCGTCACCAGGAAGAAAATGATCAGGTTGACGACGACAAAGGGCAGGATATAAAACAGTAAAACCCGAACCCATTCTTTATCTAAGATACTGCTCCGTCTTCTGGCAGGAGGACGGCGATGTGCGTATTGCTGTTCCATGAGTTTCCTCCGTTTATCCGTGCTGCACGTGAAACCCGGTACTCCTGAAAGCCTGTCACAGCCCCTTCCCTCGGGCTACCGCGGAGAAACCGTACCCATAGCATACCAGAAAATCAGAATTCTTACAAGTTCTACTTCTAAAAATATAGGTGGCATGGTATAATTTCAAGCAACAGTTCAGACGGCGGGAGAACAGAAGACAAAACAGGCGTTAAGCGGACTTATAAGCATGTTTGGGAGCCTGTTCCCACACCGGATGGACATAACCCGGAAAGGGAGGACGGTTATGGTTCAGAAGGCCGCGGAATTTGCCGCGAAAGCGCATGAAGGCACCCTTCGTAAAGGGAGCAATATGCCTTACATTGTTCATCCCAAGGAAGTAGCCGCTATCGTAGCGGTCATGAACGGGGATCAGGAAGAGATCGCCGCGGCATATCTGCATGATGTGATCGAGGACGCGGGGATCACCTACGGACAGCTGCTTGAGGCGTTCGGGCGGAGAGTGGCGGATCTGGTTCTGGCAGAGAGCGAAGATAAGTCAAAGAGCTGGATCGAGCGCAAGCAGGCGACGGTTGAACGGCTGCGCACGGCGACGCGGGAGGAGAAGCGGATCACCTTCGCGGATAAGCTCAGTAATCTGCGGAGTACGGCTGAGGATTACCTGGCGATGGGCGACGTCGTCTGGCAGAAGTTCCGGCAGAAAGAGAAAGCCATGCATGCCTGGTATTACAGGAGCGTTTTTGAGAGTTTTGATGATTTCAGGGAATTCCCTTTTTACCGGGAATACGAGATGCTTCTGAAGATGGTGTTCGGCGATATTGCCTGACCTTCGAAATGTTTTGGACTGCGCGGGACGGGGAGGCATGTGACACCGCGGATGCGGGAAACGCGGGGTTGGACGAGTTTAGGGTAAGCACATTGGAGACGGGGCATGATTCGAAAATATGTATTTGGCGAACCGGTTGAAACGGATGCCGTTGTGGTTCCGATTCCGGCAGAAGCGGGGGCGTTCACCGAAGACGGTATCCGCCTGGAGAAGCCGTCTGTTTTCACTTACAAGATGTCTGACGCCGACCGTATCTACGGTCTCGGCGAGAATGTCCGCGGCATCAACAAGCGGGGATGGATCTACGAGGCGAACTGTGCCGATGTCCCGAACCACACGGAAGAAAAGCGTTCCCTTTACGGCGCGCATAACTTTTTGATTGTGGACAGAAGGAGCGCCGCGGGAATTTTCGGTATTTTCATTGATGCGGGACAGAAAGTTACCTTTGACTGCGGTTATACCGACCGCC
>CAYYHX010000012.1:2054-24179 GCA_964471835.1 uncultured Hungatella sp. | reverse complement strand
CCATGTGACGCAGGCGGCTATTGTCGGCTATACGAATGCGGGGAAATCGACGCTGCTGAATTACCTGACCGGCGCGGGAATCCTGGCGGAAGATAAACTGTTCGCGACGCTTGATCCGACGACAAGGAATCTGCGGCTGCCGGGCGGACAGCAGATCCTGCTGACAGACACGGTCGGGTTTATCCGGAAACTCCCGCATCATCTGATCGAGGCGTTTAAGAGCACGCTGGAGAAGGCGAAGTATTGCGATATCATCTTGCATGTGGTGGACTGTGCGAATCCGCAGATGGAGATGCAGATGCATGTCGTGTACGAAACGCTGGAGCAGCTTGGAGTCACGGACAAGGTGTTCGTGACGGTGTTTAATAAAATGGATCTGCTGGAGCGGGATGTGATCCTGAAGGATCTGAAGGCTGACTGGCAGGTAAAGATTTCCGCGCTGACGGGAGAGGGTGTCGGGAAACTTCTGGAAACACTGGAACGGATTCTGCGGGAACGGAAAGTGTATCTGGAAAAGGTGTTCGGGTACCATGATGTGGGAAAGATCCAGGAGATCCGGCGTTTCGGGGAACTTCTGGAGGAAGAGTATACAGAAGAAGGTGTGCGCGTAAGGGCGTATGTGCCGGCGGAGATGTTCGGGAGGCTGGTGTGAGCAGGGCAGGATACCGCTGTTTTATCTGTCTTCAGCACCCCGGATTGTAATCGGTGCGGCACATAAGCAGCCCTGTGAGAAAATATCTCTTGACAGTTACGTAACGTAACCCCTTATCATGAAGGCAGATGTATCATCAGGGTACAGAGACCTGTATGATGAGGGGTTCTGTTCGTACGGAAGGATGCAAAGACGACTGTGGACAGAACCCGTTATGATAAAGGAGAGATCGACGATGAAGGGAATCATTCTGGCCGGCGGCTCCGGCACGAGGCTCTATCCGCTGACCACGGTCACATCGAAGCAGCTGCTGCCGATCTACGATAAGCCGATGATCTATTATCCGCTGTCGGTGCTGATGAGCGCCGGTATCCGCGACATCCTGATCATTTCCACGCCGGACGACACGCCGCGGTTTTCCCATCTGCTGGGGGACGGACACCAGTTCGGCATCCATCTGTCCTACGCGGTGCAGCCGTCGCCGGACGGGCTGGCGCAGGCGTTCCTCATCGGTGCGGATTTCATCGGGGACGATCATGTGGCGATGATCCTGGGCGACAACATTTTCGCGGGCCATGGCCTGCAGAAGCGGCTCCTGAAGGCGGCCAACCGGCAGTACGGGGCCACGGTGTTCGGCTACTATGTGGATGATCCGGAGCGTTTCGGCATCGTGGAATTCGATTCCGGCGGCCATGCGGTTTCCATCGAGGAGAAGCCGGAGAACCCGAAGTCCAA
Organism: uncultured Hungatella sp.; assembly: GCA_964471835.1. Lineage (GTDB taxonomy): Bacteria > Bacillota > Clostridia > Lachnospirales > Lachnospiraceae > UBA3402. The sequence continues at coordinate 22,792 of CAYYHX010000012.1, read as the reverse complement.
CTACTGTGTGACAGGGCTTTATTTCTACGATAACCGTGTCGTGGAGTATGCGAGGAACCTGAAGCCGTCGGCCCGGGGAGAGCTGGAGATCACGGATTTGAACCGCATTTATCTGGAAGAAGGGCAGCTGGAGGTGGAACTCTTGGGTCAGGGCTTTACATGGCTGGATACGGGGACGCACGAGTCTCTGGCGGACGCGACGAATTTCGTCCGTACGATGGAGTCCCATCAGCACCGCAAGATCGGCTGCCCGGAAGAGATCGCATACCTGAATCACTGGATTACGCGGGATCAGCTGCTGGAAAATATCGAACCGCTGAAGAAGAACCAGTACGGGCAGTATCTGCTTGATGTGCTGGCGGGGAAATTCATTGATAAAGAATTCAAATCAGGGCGAGAGCGAGACTGACAAACGATGAAACAAGGTCGAAAGCCAGGCTGGAATACAATGAAACAAGGTCGAAAGCGAGGTTGTATCATTTTATGAAGGTATTAGTGACGGGGGGCGCCGGCTTCATCGGCGGCAATTTTGTGCAATACATGGTGAACCGGTACCCGGAATACCGGATTGTGAACCTGGATCTGCTGACTTACGCGGGCAATCTGGAGACCCTGAAGCCGGTAGAGGACAAGCCCAACTACCGCTTCGTCAGGGGCGATATCGCCGACGAGCCGTTCATCATGGAACTGTTCGAGAGGGAGCGGTTCGATATCGTCGTGAATTTTGCGGCGGAGAGCCATGTGGACCGTTCGATTGCTGATCCGGGTATCTTCGTGCAGACCAATGTCATGGGTACGCGGGTTCTCATGGACGCCGCCCGCCGGTTCGGCGTGAAGCGTTTTCATCAGGTGTCCACCGACGAAGTCTACGGCGATCTGCCGCTTGACCGGCCGGATCTGTTCTTTACCGAGGAGACGCCGCTGCATACGTCGAGTCCCTACAGCGCGTCGAAGGCGAGCGCGGATCTGTTCGTGCTGGCCTACTGCCGGACTTACGGCCTGCCGGTGAGCATTTCCCGCTGCTCGAACAATTACGGGCCTTACCAGTTCCCGGAGAAGCTGATCCCGCTCATCATCAGCAGGGCGCTGGCCGGCGAGGAGCTTCCTATTTACGGTAAGGGGGAAAATGTCCGCGACTGGCTCCATGTGCTGGATCACTGTGACGCGATTGACCGGATTATCCATCACGGCCGCGCGGGCGAGGTCTACAACGTGGGCGGCCACAATGAGCGGACGAACCTGGAGGTCGTGAAGACGATTCTGAAAGCGCTTGGCAGGCCGGAGAGCCTGATCCGCTTCGTCGCCGACCGTCCCGGCCATGACCGGCGCTATGCGATCGACCCGTCGAAGATCGAAGCGGAGCTGGGCTGGAAACCGGGTTATACGTTTGACGACGGCATCCGCCAGACCATCGACTGGTACCTGAACAACCGCGAGTGGTGGGAGCATATCATTTCCGGGGAGTATGCGAATTATTTTGATAAAATGTACGGGAACCGGCTGGCGTGATGGGCATCCGTCCGGAAGGTGGAAGGAGTTTGGTGTGATTGGGACGGATGTCCGGAAGGATGCCGGTTTAGACGGAGCAGAAAAGGAGTCTTTCGATCAATGAACGTACTGGTTACAGGCGTGAAGGGCCAGCTGGGCCATGACGTGGTAAATGAACTGGAAAAGCGCGGCCATGCCGCGATCGGTGTGGATATCGAGGAGATGGATATCACGGACGCCGCGGCAGTCGGGCGGGTTCTTCGCGAGGCGGCGCCGGACGCGGTTATCCACTGTGCCGCCTATACGGCCGTGGACGCGGCCGAGGACAATGAGGCGCTCTGCCGCCGCGTCAACGCGGAAGGCACGGCGAACATCGCGCGTGTCTGCGGGGAGCTGGGCTGCAAGCTGATGTACATCAGCACCGATTATGTGTTTAACGGCCAGGGTACGCGTCCCTGGGAGCCGGACGACGAGCGGCAGCCGCTCAATGTCTATGGCCAGACGAAATATGAAGGGGAACTGGCGGTGGAGCGGCTGGAGCGCTATTTTATCGTCCGCATCGCCTGGGTGTTCGGCATCAACGGCGGGAATTTCGTCAAAACGATGCTGAACCTGGGCAGGACCCGCGATACCCTGTCTGTGGTCTGCGACCAGATCGGTTCGCCTACCTACACCTTCGATCTGGCGCGCCTCCTGGTTGATATGATCGGGACGGATCGCTACGGCCGTTATCACGCGACTAACGAGGGCCTGTGCAGCTGGTACGAGTTTGCGGCAGAGATCTTCCGCCAGGCCGGCATGGATGTCCATGTAGTCCCGGTCACGAGCGCCCAGTACCCGGCGAAGGCCAGACGCCCCGCGAACAGCCGCATGGACAAGTCGAAGCTCGCCGCCGCCGGATTCGAGCGGCTTCCGTCCTGGCAGGACGCCCTGGGACGGTACCTGCGGGAGCTGGGGTACTGATCGCGGGATACTGGGTTAGACAATTAGCCATTTTTAATTACGGGAGATGTTGCAATGGTTGACAGCAATTCACCGATATATCCTTTTGTAAATAAATTATTTGAGGCCGACTGCCTGGAATGCATGAAACAACTTCCGGGTCAGTCGATCGATATGATCTTATGTGATCTCCCTTATGGGATGACACAGAACAACTGGGACAGTTCCATACCTTTGGATAGGCTTTGGGAAGAGTACAACAGGGTCGTTAAACCCAATGGAGCTATCGTTTTAACATCACAGGGGCTTTTTACTGCAAAACTTATCTTGAGCCAGCCCAAGTTATACAGATATAAATGGATATGGGAAAAATCCAAGCCGACCAATTTTTTGAACGCGAAAAAGCAGCCATTGCGCAAGCATGAGGACGTATGTGTTTTTTATAAAAAACAGCCGACATATAACCCACAGATGGTTCCGGGAGAACCTTATGACAAAGGTATAAGGAAAAATCAGTTAAGCGGAAGTTACGGCGATTTTCAGCCCGTTCATGTTCACAGTGACGGCGAACGGTACCCCACAGATATTATCTATATAAAGACTGCCGAGTGCGAAGGAGATGTGGTACATCCGACGCAAAAACCGGTTGAGCTTGGCAGATATTTCATCAGAACTTATACAAATGCCGGAGATATCGTTATGGATAATACCTTTGGCAGCGGTTCGTTTTTGGTTGCCGCTCTTATGGAAGGACGCAATTTTATCGGAATAGAGAAAAATGAGGATGCGGCATTATTCAAAAAAGAAAAAATAGACTATATTGATATAGCGAAAAGACGTTTGTTTCTTGCATGGAGCGGGTTAGATAAAAAAACACGTCAGTCAATCTGCAAAACAAACCTGATTGAAGACTTTGAGGATAAATAATATGGGGACTATTGTACGCAGAAATGAGCGAAGCTGGGCGATAGAGCTGATATCAAAAATAAACGAGTTTGTTGGTGTAAGGGATCTGATGATAAAAAAGGCAGGCGGAGAGAGTACCGTCTCAACGGGCCGGCGCAATACCATGTTTCCGGATGTTATTTTATATGGGAACCGGGAGCAGAGCGTGATATTACAGGGTTGGGAATTAAAAATGCCTGATGTCCCGATTGAGGACGAAACTTTTATCAAAGACGCACAGCGAAAGGCGGATGCCCTTGGTCTTAGCAGTTGCCTCATATGGAATTTTACGTATGCCGTTTTATACATCAGGGAAGATGCCGGTGAATTTGCAAAGAAAAAACAGTGGAGCGATACCGTTTTTATAAAAACGCGTGCTGATGTGGAAACTTATCGTGATGAATGGGAGAAATTGCTGGAAACCATACTCCTTGAGATAAACTCGTATTTCTTGAACGGGAGTTTTCGTCAAAGATCTATTGGAGAGATTATTTCGACGACAACTTTGAGTACATTAATTCAAAGGAATCAAAAAATAGTCGGGGAGGAATTGCGCTTATCTGCGGCCAGGAATTCAGTCATTGCTGCTTACATAGGCAGCTGGTGGGATTCGGTAAAAAAAGAATATGAATTTGATGAATCAGATCAATATCTCGCATATGCAAAGACGATTCTGCTGAATTGGACGAATCGCATCACTTTTGCGCATCTTATCAAATCGCAGCAAAATGCCGCGGGAGAAGTTGACAGGCTGGATTTCAATACTACGCCGGATATTGCAAATTCTATATTTCAAAAAATAACGGAAAAGTGTGATTTTTACAATGTTTTTTACCAGTTGAATATGGAGAAATCATGCCTGGCCTGACATGGCAGGACTTAATGGAATATTCTTTGTTTTTAAGGGAGAATGGCATATCCAAATTGGATCAGGAAGCCCTTCAGAATATCATGGAGGGTTCAGTTAGCACTGCCCGGCGCGAGTTGAACGGGCAATTTACAACCCCATATGAATTAGCCAGACTGCTTGTGCGTTTAACCGTTTTGGATTGGAAGGACAATTTTATGGATTGCTGCTGTGGGACGGGGACGATCCCGAAGGCGGCGATTGAGATAAAAAAAGAGAAATTTAACGCTAAAACAGCGGTTGAAACCGTGTGGGCATCTGACAAATATAGTTATCCGCTGCAAGTGGCAAACATTTCTATGTCATCTGCAGAAACCATTAATATAGCGAATCGCATTTTTCAGCGGAATGCCTTAAATCTTAATGTATCTGATGAGATAACGATTAAAGATCCCCAAAACGGGGAAGTCATGAGGCTGCAGCTGCCTGAGATGGGCGCGGTCGCATCGAATCTTCCGTTTGTAGAATTTGAGAAGCTTCCCGCTGATGATTTGGAAGTTATTATGGATATGATTGATGAATACCATTTGGATGCTCGCTCTGATTTATACTTTTATATTGCGCTCAAAATCGCAGATCTATTAAAACCGGATGGACGTTTAGGAATCATTACATCAAATTCATGGCTTGGTACGGAGACCGGAAACAGGTTTGTAGACGCGTTAAATGAAAAATACGATTTGCTGCAAGTTCATATCAGTGGAAAAGAGAGATGGTTTAGGAACGCGGATGTGGTCGCGACTATTCTTATTTTGAAAAAGAAAGGATCTTCTCCAACCACTAAAACATCATTTTTCCTTTGGAAAAAATCCCTTCAAGAATTAGCACTTGATAAAACGCTGGAAGACAGTCTTGTGAATTCCGCTTTATTACAGAAGGAACTGGATCCATCCGTATGTTCCGTTTCCGTATATGAGAATACAACAATAAACGATTTGTTAAAATTTAACATTTCTTATAACGCTTTCTTTCATCGAATCGATTGGCTTGAAAGGTTTTCTGGTATCAGCGTTCCAATAAATGACATATTTCGTGTTTTTCGCGGAAGCAGGCGAGGATGGGATGCCCTCTTTTACCCGAAAAACGGTGAACATCATATCGAAAGCCAGTATTTGAAAAAAGTTTTAATCAATGCCCGTTCTGTTGATTATCTGGTGACGACTGCGGACAGAGATGCTTTTTGCTGCAGTGTAGAAATCGAAACATTGAGGCAAAGAAATCATACCGGTGCTTTGGCCTGGATTGAAAAATTTGCCGATCAGAAAAATGGCGTCGGCAAACCATTGCCGCAGGTGCTGAAACGTCCCGGTATGCAGTGGTATGAATTGCAGATGACCGAAATAGCAGAGCTATTTACCTTAATGAATCCGGATCAAAGAATTTTCTTCGCTAAATTTAAGGAGGCGCCCGCCTTTGTAAATCAGCGGCTAATCGGTTTGACGCATAAGGATGGGCGTGAAGATGTCGAATTCTACCATGCACTTCTGAATTCAATTTTCACAAGTTTCAGCATCGAATCTTCAGGGTTTGGCAGAGGGCTTGGTGTTTTGGATGTGAATAAAGACAGACTGGCCCATTGTAGGATGTTTGATCCTGATCTTGCGGCAAAGAGTGACAGAGATAAGATCGTCGCTGCCTTCGAGAAAATTAAAAACCGCAAAATACTGCGGATTCCGGAAGAATTAGAGCGTGAAGACAGAATTGAATTTGAAAAAACTGTTTTTTCTGCCTATAAGATCGAGGAGGAATTGGGAAACGTCATTTCTTCTATCTTATCTATGCAGAATGCCCGTGCGGCAGCAAGAAGATAGGAAAGGCAGCGGAACCGTTCAGGCTGTTACATCGCTGCTGAGCTGCAGGATAACGTTGATTATGTGACATTGTATTCTCCCGTATAACGTGTTATAATCAGAAAAATGAGACCGGAATACGGAATACATGTATCTTGGAATCGATTTTCGTTGCCGGCGCAGGGGTGCGGGACGGGATGCCGCAAGACGCCGGGGCGGTGCAGGCTGAGAAGGAGGGGTTGAATGATGGCAGACAAATATGTAATCACGATTGACCGGTTATACGGGAGCGGCGGGCGCATCATGGGGCGGCGGCTGTCGGAAGAACTGGGAATCCCGTTTTATGACGAGGCGATCCTGAAGATGGCCTCGGAGGACAGCGCGGTCAGCGAAAATCTGTTCCGCCTGAATGACGAGAGAGCGGGGTCAAACCTGTTCTTTCGCGCCGTGGGCGGGCTCCATACGAGCCTGGAGGAACCGTCTGTGGACGACGACGTGACTTCCCCGGAGAACCTGTTCCGGTTCCAGGCGAAGATCATCCGCAAGGTAGCCGCCGCGCAGTCCTGCATCATCATGGGCCGCTGCGCCGATTACGTGCTTGGCGCGGCCGAATGCGAGAATCTGATCCGCCTGTTCGTATACGCGGATATCGATACCTGCATCCGGCGCGTGATGGAGGTGGACGGGGTGGACCGGAAGGAAGCCCTGCGGCGCGTGAACCGGATCAGCAAGCAGCGCCGCGATTATTATAAATATTATACCGGCAGGGAGTGGGAGGATATGGCGAACTATGATTTGCCGGTCAATGCATCCGCTCTGGAGGTGGATCAGGCGGCGGAACTGGTGAAGACCTATCTGCGGCTGAGGGGGATCAGCCTGTGAGGGAGTTCTGCTGACGCGGCGGCAGACGGCGCGGCTGGAATCGGCGCAGGAAATAGGACAGACGACGGGAGTGCAATGCGGTATGGCGGAGAAAGACGATAATCAGATCCGGAATCCGATCAACCAGGGGCGGTCGCGAAAACGGCGCGGAAGAGATAACAGGTTCTATCTGTATCTGGCCGCGGCGGCCGGGCTGATCCTTCTGGTGATTGTTCTGATCGTGGTAATCCGGAAAGCCGGAGGCGGCCCAGAGCCGGAAGAGACTACGGGAGCGGACGAGACGATGAATCTGGAAACGACTCCGGACGCCGAGGCTATCCGCCAGTCGGAGGAAGCCGAGCGGCAGCGGCAGGAGGAGGAATCGCGGGCGGCCGAGGAACAGGCAAGGCGCGACGTGGTTGACGCCTATGCGAATCTGGGGCTGGTCCAGCTGGAAGGCGGCTATCTGAATGTCCGCAGGACGCCTGAACCGGAAGGGGATATCATCGGCAAGATGCAGCCGAACAGTGTCTGCGAGATTCTGGGTCAGGAGGGCGACTGGTACCATATCAGTTCCGGCGGCGTGGACGGATACATTTCCACGCAGTTCGTGCTGACAGGCGACGAGGCAAGGGAAGCCGCGCTGGAACAGGTGCAGCTGCGGGCAATTGTCACACTTTCCGACGAGGACGACAGCCTGAATATCCGCAGGACGCCGACCACCGAGGAGGACAATATCGTCGGCCAGGCCTTAAACGGCGAGCGTTATGTGGTCGAAGACCAGGCTGACGGATGGATCAAGATCGCCAGCGGATACATTTCCGCGGATTATGCGGAAGTGAAACCGGCGCTTAATGAGGCGCGGAAGATGGATCTGAAGGCCATGGCCGTCAGCAAATACAAGAACCTGCTGATCTCCAAAGTAACCGATTACCTGAACGTGCGCAAGACGCCGGCGGACGAAGGAGACAGCAACATCATCGGCAAGCTGCCCAGCAAAGCGGCGGCTGATATCCTGGGACAGGAGGGGGATTGGTACAAGATCCGGTCCGGCTCCATCACGGGGTATGTGTCGGCAAATCCGGATTATGTGGCGACCGGCCAGGAGGCGACGGATCTGGCGATGAACACGGCGACGCTGATGGCGATCGTGAATACGGACAGGCTGAATGTGCGCAAGGAGCCGAGTACGGAGTCCGGCGTGTGGACGCAGATCTCGAAGGAAGAACGCTATCCGGTGCTTACTCAGCTGGACGGCTGGGTACAGATCGAGCTGGACACCGGCGACATGGAGGAGAGCGACGCGGCGTATATCTCTACCCGTGATAATAACGTGGAGGTACGCTATGCGCTGGATGAGGCCATCAAGTTCTCGCCGCTGGAGGAGCTCGCCAACCAGCAGGCGTCCCGCCGTGCCAAGATCGTGAATTTTGCTCTGAAATATGTTGGCAATCCTTATGTGTGGGGCGGCACGAGCCTGACCAAAGGTGCCGACTGTTCAGGATTCGTGCAGTCGGTGATGAAGAATTTCGGCATTTCGCTTCCGCGGTTGTCCCGGGAACAGTCGAAGTCCGGCAAGGCGGTCAACTCCAGCCAGATGCGGCCCGGCGACCTGGTCTTCTACACCGACAGCGGCGGCACGGTGAACCATGTGGCAATCTATATCGGCAACGGGCAGGTCGTCCATGCGTCGAGCCGCAGGACCGGCATCAAGATCTCGACCTGGAATTACCGCACGCCGTACCGGATAAGGAACGTGATCGACTGAATCCTTGAGGAGCAAGCTTAATGACTGTTGATACTTCTGTTCTCCAGCCATCTGAAATGTTACAGTTTATTATGTATGGGTGCGCCAGTATAGATTATGTTTGGAGTATGGGTTCCGCCGTCCGTCGCTCGGAATGGCCGCGGCTCGGCGGAATTCACCTATCCGGACAGCGACAGAATTCCGTGCAGATAGCGGTTCAGATTGTCGTTATTCTGAAACAGGGATTCCTGATATTCCACATAGGAATGCCTGTCCCTGTACTCCTCCCGAAACTCCGCCCCGGTGATCCCGCCGGCCTGCGGGAGAAAGATGCCGTATTTCCTGGTATAGCAGGTCTGCGGCGTCGCTTTCTTCCGGGCGGAGCGTTCGACGTATTCTCCGACGCTCTTGTGGATCGCCGTGTCTTCAAACGGAAGGTAGTAATAGTTCTGATAATCCGGGTAGAAATGTTTCAGCGTCCCTTCCAGCAGTTCCAGTTCCGCGGTGAGACGGTTTCCGGATACCCGGATACGGCAGGGGCGGGAACCGGGCGAGACCGTCCAGGAGACAGCCACCGGAACGGCGTAAGCGCTGACGGCTTCCAGCCGCAGGACCGGCCGCGTCGGCGCACCTCCGGACGTTTCCGGCCGCCGCATGAGGGTCTGGTTCTGAAGCGTAAATTCGTGTTCAAACAGATCCGGATAATTCAGTACGGGCAGGATGAGCGGCATACCTTCCAGATCTTCCCGGTTATGCAGCATCAGCATATCGTAGAGACGGTTATCACGGGTTATCAGATAATCCCGGTAAACCTCGATCAGTTCTCCCCCGCTGTACCTGTCTTCGCGGAAAACGCCAAGAAAGCGTTCGATGGACTTCTGCTTCAGATTGTCCAGCCCCAGATGCAGGCGGTACGGCCGGATCCTCCGGTAGATGTCGATGCTGCGGACCGCGGAGAAATCATACGCAAGCCCCCACGCGCGACACCGCTTTAAGAGGAATGGAATGTCGAAGCCGTCCCCGTTAAAGTGGACGATGGCCGTAAATTGTTTCAGGAATTCGAAAAATGCGGTCAGAACCGCCGGTTCGTCGCCGGACGTATCGGCAAACCACTGGATCAGCCGCCATCCGCCGGCGCGGAAAAAGGTGCAGCCGATCAGGTAAATCTGCGAGCGGCCGCCGGACAATCCGGTCGTCTCGATATCAAAAAACAGCAGTTCTTCCCTGCGCCCCAGCCGTTTGAGCGGATAGGTGTCCGGCAGGGTGAGATCCTTTTGTACGGTAATCATCGAAATGGAACCATCCTCCTGTGAATGCTGCCGGTGCCTGCCGCGGTTCTCACATGCTCCTGACTACCTTTGCGCGGTAAACGGCGCAGTCGTACGGAGCCAGATTGCGGATAAAGGTGGAATTTGTGACCGTCACGGTTTCGCCGTTCCAGAGTTCGGTCATGGAAAGGGTCCGCCCGGTGCTGTGGGGCAGGCCGATCTCATCCAGATTGAAACGCGCGGAAACGGAGGTGCCGCCTAAGTTAAAAAGCCCGATGGCCAGATCTCCGTTCGCCAGATGCCTGGCATAGATCAGGACGTCGTCGCCGCACCAGATGCCGGTCAGGCGGAACGGCTGGCGGCAGGCCGGATCCTGGTTGATGCGGATCAGTTCTTCATTGGTCAGGATTTGCTTCGTGGTTTCGTTCATATTGCGCACGTCACAGCCGATCATCAGCGGCGATCCCAGGAAGGCCCAGATCGAGAAATGGGTCCGGTACTGGGTATCGCTGCACCCGGCAAGCCCAACATTTCCCCTGCCGTACATGCCCACGACCAGCATATCCATGTCGTTGAAGCAGCCCGCGCCGTTGTAAGGGTGCATCCGTTCCTGCTGCCTGACCAGATCTTTCACGGATTCCCAGCTGTCGAAGATGTCGCCGGTGGAACGCCACATCGACGCGCCGGTGGTCTTGATCCATTCCTGTGTCTCATCCGTACCCCAGGAGCAGGCGGCAAGCAGGATGTCGCGGCCGCAGTTGTCGAGTGCCAGCCCCATGCGGCCGTAGAGGTATCTGCCGGCGATGATGGGACTGTGATAGCAGTAGTCGTATTTGAGGAAATCGACGTCCCAGGAGGCAAATGTCTCCGCGTCGATGAATTCGTGTTCGAAGCTGCCGGGATAGCCGGCGCAGGTCAGGTTGCCGGCGCAGGAATACATGCCGAACTTGAGGCCCCTTGCGTGGACATAGTCCGCGACGGCCTTCATGCCGTGGGGGAATTTGGCCGGATCCGGCACAAGGCGGTCCCTGCTGTCGCGTTCCTTTAAGGACCAGCAGTCGTCGATCACAAGGTAGTTGTAGCCTTTTTCCGGAAGCCCCTCCCGAACCATGGCGTCGGCGGTTTCGAAGATCAGCTGCTCGCTGATATCATTTCCGAAGGTGTTCCAGGAATTCCAGCCCATGGGCGGCGTCATCATTATCATAGATAAAATCCTCCTAATTGTTTTTGTATAGAAATTTCCGTGTAAAACTTTTTGCGTAAAAATTTTCGTGTCTGATTTTTCATGTATAAATGTGCTCGAATAAATGTACGCGAATAAATGTACGCGAATAAATGTACACGAATAAATGTACGCATATAACTGTTCGCGTATAAATGTCCGGATCCGACCGTCTCCATTATAGCGGAAATTCTGCTGTTTGAAAATACGCAAAATGGTGAAATTCGTCCTTTTGCCTGCTTTTGCTTGCATTCAATTTATGCGTATGGTAGAATAACAGCGATGGTTTGACCCGGTCTGAGGCGAACAGACAGGGCCGGAGATGTGAGAGGACGGCGTATAATCACCGCCTCCTGCTCGATTCGGGGGAGCCGGGAAGGGTATCGGATGATTTCATATATCAGAGGAGCCGGGAAGGGAATCGGATGATTTCATATATCAGAGGACCGCTGATCGAGACTGAGGAAGATGTGGTCGTGGTCGAGGCCGGAAATGTGGGTTACAATATCCATGTGCCGCTCTCCCTTCTGGAGACGCTGCCGCCGCGGGGCAGTGAGGTGCGGATCTATACCTATCTGCGGGTGCAGGAGGATGCGATGACCCTGTACGGTTTCGCCAGCCGCGAGGATCTGAGGATCTTCAAACAGCTTCTTGGCGTCAGCGGGATCGGGCCGAAGGGTGCGCTGGCGCTTCTGGCGGCGATGAGCCCGAATGACCTGCGGCTGGCGATCGTTACCGGGGACGCGAAGGCGATTGCGAGGGCGCCGGGGATCGGATTAAAGACGGCACAGCGGGTGATCCTGGATCTGAAGGAGAAGGTGTCCATGGAGGATGTGCTGCCGTCGATGGCGGACGCCGTAACGGACGGGGCGGAGGCGGATGGCACGTCTGGCCGCACGTCGACAGGAGCGGTCGGAATGGGCGAGGCGGCCCGGGAAGCGGTTGACGCGCTGGTGGCGCTGGGGTATTCGCCCATGGAAGCGGCGAGGGCGGTACGCAGCGTCGGGGACGCGGACGCGATGACGTCGGAACAGATTCTGAAAGCGTCGCTCCGGTACATGCTGTAACTGCGGCGCTATGCGAGGAAACGGAAATAATTGTCGATAACCGGCAAATCGGCGGCATATGGGAAACGGGAAAGTCTGCCGGAGGCGGACGCATTGCCGGAATACGGAAAAACGAAAATATTGTCGATGACTGGCGCATCACCGGCATACAGAGAAGCGGGAAAAGCTGCCGGAGGCAGGTACATTGTATTACAGAATCACGCGATAAGGAGAAGGCGGTCTGTCGGGTATGATGGAGCGAAGAACGATTAACACAGAACTGACAGCAGAGGATGAGAAGGTGGAATCGACCCTGCGTCCGCAGCATCTGGAGGATTACATCGGCCAGGAACGGCTGAAATCCATGCTGAAAGTCTATATCGACGCTGCCAGATCCCGCGGGGACAGCCTCGACCATGTGCTGTTCTACGGGCCGCCGGGACTGGGCAAGACGACGCTGGCCGGTATCATTGCCAATGAAATGGGCGTCAATATGAAGGTGACGTCCGGACCGGCGATCGAGAAACCGGGCGAGATGGCGGCGATTCTGAACGGGCTGCAGGAAGGCGACGTCCTGTTCGTGGATGAGATCCATCGGCTGAACCGGCAGGTGGAGGAGGTTCTCTATCCGGCGATGGAAGATTACGCCATCGACATCATGCTGGGAAAGGAATCCTCGGCGCGGTCGATTCGCCTGGAACTGCCGCATTTTACGCTGGTAGGGGCGACCACGCGGGCCGGCCTTCTGACGGCGCCGCTGCGGGACCGGTTCGGCGTGGTGCAGAAGCTGGAATTCTACACGCCGGGAGAACTGAAGACAATCATCCTCCGTTCGGCGAAGGTGCTGGATGTGACGATCGAGGAGGAGGGGGCCATGGAGCTGGCGCGCCGTTCCCGCGGCACGCCGCGTCTCGCTAACCGCCTCTTGAAACGGGTGCGGGATTTCGCGCAGGTGAAGTATGACGGCGTGATCACGAAGGAAGTCGCCGATTTTGCGCTGGACATGCTGGATGTGGACCGGCTGGGCCTGGACAACAACGACCGGGCGATCCTGACGACGATCATCGAGAAGTTCTCCGGCGGGCCGGTCGGTCTGGACACGCTGGCGGCGGCTCTGGGCGAGGATGCGGGGACATTGGAGGACGTGTACGAGCCGTATCTTCTGATGAACGGCCTTATCAACCGCACGCCCAGGGGACGGGTGGCCACGGAGAATGCCTACCGGCACCTGGGGCTCGGGCTGGTGTGAAGGCAGGTACAAAGACAGGTATAAAGACAGGTATAAGGACAGACACCGGCGTCCTTGCCGAATTCGAAAATGGAAGGCTGGGAAACCGAGGCAGGAGGGAACAGGATGTATCAGGCGTCGGACAGGCGTTACGAATCCATGCGGTATAACCGCTGCGGCGAGAGCGGGCTGAAGCTTCCGGCGGTATCGTTGGGGCTGTGGCACAATTTTGGCGACACCGCGTCCTATGAAACGATGCGGCAGCTGTGTTTTACGGCATTCGACAACGGGATCACCCATTTCGATCTGGCCAACAATTACGGGCCGGCGCCGGGCAGCGCGGAACGCAATTTCGGACGGATTCTGAAAGAGGATCTGGGACCGTACCGGGACGAACTGATCATCAGCACCAAAGCCGGTTATGAGATGTGGCCGGGACCTTACGGCGATTTCGGCAGCCGCAAATATCTGCTGGCGAGCCTGGATCAGAGCCTGAAGCGGATGGGACTGGAATACGTAGACATTTTTTATCATCACCGGATGGATCCGGAAACTCCTCTGGAGGAAACCATGGGAGCGCTCGACCAGGCGGTAAAGAGCGGCAAGGCTCTTTATGCGGGCCTGTCCAATTATGACGGGCCGACGCTTGAGCGCGCGGCGGCGATCCTGGCGGATCTGCGCTGCCCGTTTGTCATCAATCAGAACAGTTACAACATTTTTAACCGTACCGTCGAAAAGAACGGCCTGAAGGAGACATCCCGCAGGTTGGGGAAGGGTCTCATCTGTTTCAGCCCGCTGGCTCAGGGAATGCTCACGGATCGTTATCTGCAGGGGATTCCGGCGGACAGCCGCGTGCGTACGGACGGGCGGTTCCTGAAGGAGAGCGCCCTGACCGGCGAGCGGTTGGCGCAGATCCGGCAGTTAAATGAACTGGCGGCCCGGCGGGGACAGACACTGGCGGAGATGTCACTGGCGTGGATCTTGCGGGATGGAGCCGTGACCAGCGTCCTGGCGGGAGCATCGAAGCCGGCGCAGATCCTGGATAATATCCGCGCGGTGCGGAATACGTCGTTTACGGAGGAGGAACTGCGCAGGATCGATGAGATCGCGACGGGGTGATGTTGGGGCGGGATACCGGTATTGCAGACTTTACTCTTTTAGGCAGTAAATTGCATTTTCACAGTGGAAAATGCACTGGCATCTGTGTTATACTTGCAGAAGCGATGCGTGTTTGAAACCTGCGGGGGGGATGCCTTACGATGCCTTGCAGGCTGGAGATCTTGCAGACTGGAGAACTTGCAGGCTGGAGAACTTGCAGGTTGGAAATCATGCGGGCTGGATATGGGGACTGCGGGCAGTCGCTGCCGGATGCGGAATATTTTCTATATAGGGGGGCGGACAGGTCATGAATGATAAGAATTACGCGGAAGTCTTGATCGACGGTAAGATCTATACATTGGGCGGAGCCGAGGATCAGGAATATCTCCAGAAAGTCGCCGGATATATTACAGGAAAGATGAACGAACTGAAGAAGCAGGATCGTTTCTTACGGCAGAGCCAGGAATATCAGGCTGTGATGGTAGCGCTCAACATCGCGGATGATTATTTTAAGGCGATGGCGAAGGTTGCAAAAAGCAACCGTAACTGCGAAGAGATGGAGAAAGAGACTTACAGCTTGAAGCATGAGCTGGTGACGACCCAGATCAGCCTCGAACAGAGGGAGAGGGAGCTGGAATCGGCGAAGCGGGAGACGGAGCAGGCAAGACAGGAACTGGAACGCGCAGAGCAGGCGAAACAGGAATTGGAGTCAGCGAAACGGGAGGCGGAGCAGGCCAGGCAGGAACTGGAGACGGCGAAGCGAGAGGCGGAGCAGGCCAGGCAGGACTTGGAACGCGCGGAGCAGGCGAAACGGGAACTGGAGACGGCGAAGCGAGAGGCGGAACAGGCAAAGCTGGACTTGGAACGCGCGGAGCAGGCAAAACAGGAATTGGAGCAGGCGAAACTGGAATCCGGGCAGGCCAATCGGGAGTTTCCGCAGGCAGCGTCGGAGCGGACGCAGCGGGAGCCTGTGCAGGCAGCGCAGGGATGGACATCGCAGGAGTCCGCATTACGGCAGAGGCAGGAGTTCGTGCAGACGAAACAGGAAACGACGCGTGGGAACGGGACGGGCGTCCCGATGGAGCCGGAAGAGATAACGCAGCTGGAGGCGTCGCAGCGTGAACTTGCGGCGGTTCGGGCGGAACTCGAGGAGCTGCGGGCCAAGGAACAGGCAGACAGGGAGGAGCTTTTGAAATTGCGCGCCCTTCGCGCGACTTCATCTCAGAACCAGAAAGATGGTTTCCGTAATCTGAACCATAACCGCAGATGATGCGAAAGGAATCCCGCGAGAGCCGTGCTTGCGGGATGTTCTTTTCGGAATGCTGACGGCGGATAGAATGAGAACGCAGAGGAGGAGCGATGCGGGGCAGGGATTTACCGACAGGAAAGGACGGAAAAAGCCGGCGCCATCCGAAAACGGCCGAACTGCTGGCGCCGGCGGGTTCCTTCGAGAGCATGAAGGCGGCCATAGCCGCCGGAGCGGATGCCGTGTACATCGGCGGACGCCGCTTCGGAGCAAGGGCCTATGCGGACAATCCGGATGAGGAACGATTGCTGGAAGCGATCGATTATGCTCATCTCCATGGAGCGTCTCTGTACCTGACGGTAAATACTTTGGTGAAGGAGAAGGAACTGGACGGCCTGTACGAGTATCTTCTGCCCTGCTATGAGAGGGGGATTGATGCGGTTATCGTGCAGGATCCGGGCGTAATGTCCGCCGTACGGGAATGGTTTCCGGAACTGCCGGTCCATGCCAGCACCCAGATGACAGTCACCGGCGTCAGGGGAGCGCGGATCGTAAAGGAAATGGGCGCGGTCCGTGTGATAGCCGCGAGGGAACTGTCCCTGCGGGAACTGCGGGACATCCATGAAAATGTGGATATCGAGATCGAGAGTTTCATCCACGGGGCGCTGTGTTACTGCTATTCCGGCCAGTGCCTGTTAAGCAGCCTGATCGGGGGACGCAGCGGCAATCGCGGACGCTGCGCTCAGCCCTGCCGGCTTCCCTATGATGTGAAGGACTGGCAGCCATCTCGTCAGGACGGCGGGAAAGCATCAGAGCGGTTTTATAACCGCGGTGGCGAGCGCTGCCCGTTGAGTATGAAGGATCTGTGTACGCTGGACATTCTTCCGGACATTCTGGAGAGCGGCGTGTACTCCCTGAAGATCGAGGGCCGGATGAAAGGCCCCCGCTATACAGCGGGGGTGGTCAGCGTTTATCGGAAGTATCTGGACCGCTATCTGCAGTTGGGCCGTGCCGGTTACCGGGTGGACGATGCGGATCGGAAACTGCTGACGGACCTGTTTGACCGCGGTGGCCTGACGGAGGGATATTACCGCAGGCATAACGGGAAGGATATGCTGGCGCTGCATGAAAAGCCGGACTTTCGTCAGACGGATCAGGAACTGCTTCAACGTCTGGACAGAATGTATGTGGAAGCAGAGATAAAGGAGCCGGTTTGCGGTGAGCTGACGGCGGAAGTCGGCAGGTCGCTGCGGCTGCGCCTGTGGCCGGATCCGTCCTGCGGGCGTGACGGAAGGAGTGCGTTTGCCTCCGAAGAAGGGAAAACCAATATCGTGGAAAGTATGGCAGAGGCCGAGGGTGCGCTCGTCCAGCCGGCCAGGAGTCAGCCGGTGACGGCACGGCAGTTGGAGAAGCAGCTGCGAAAGACCGGAGGCACGCCGTTTGAATTTACCGGGCTGGATATCCGGATCGAGGGAAATGGATTCGTGCCGGTGCAGGCGGTTAATGAACTGCGGCGGGACGGGCTTGCGAAACTCACCGAGGTGCGTCTGCTGCCATATCGCCGGCAGGCAGGGCCTCTGAAATCAAATTGTCGGCAGACGGGACAGACCGGATTTCTGCTGCCAGATCGCCATCAGGCCGGAACCGAGCATACTGGACTTCTGCTGCCAAATCATCATCCGGCCGAGACCGAACAGGCTGGATCTCTGCTACAAAATCGCCGTCAGGCCGAGACTGAACATGCTGGACTTCTGTTGCCAAATCGCCGTCAGGCCGGGACTGAACAGGCTGAACCTCAGCTGTCAAATCGCCGACAGACCGGGACCGAACAGGCTGGACTTCTGCTGCAAAATCGCCATCCGGCCGGGATCGGACAGGCCGGATCTCTGCTCCCCAATCGCCATCCGGCCGGACAGGAGGATTCTGCCATGTCAGACACACCGGACGGGCAGCATTTATCCGAACGACATGTGGCAGAGAAGATGGACGCGGCTTCTTTTGAAAATGATGCGTTGGCTTTATGTTTCCATGCATTGGTATCCGATGCGGCGCAGCTTGCGCAGGCGGTCGGGGAGAGCGGAATTGTCGAGGTCCAAATCGAATCAGACGGGATCGAGCCGCCGGCATGGAAAGAAGCTGCGGAGCACTGCCATCAGGCCGGAAAGCGCTGCGTTCTTGCGCTGCCGGCTGTCTGCCGGACGGAAGCGATTGCCTTTTTTCAGCGGTGGAAACAGGAATTATGCCAGGCCGGTTTCGACGGTTTTCTGGTTCGTTCTCTGGAAGAGCCGGATCTTCTGAAGGAACTGTATGCGGAGATGGCGCAGGCGCCGAGGCCGCCGGTTTACGCGGATCATTCGCTCTATGTGTTCAATCATCTGGCAGGGGAGTCTTTGATCCGGATGGGGTTCGAGAGACTGACGTATCCGCTGGAACTGAATGCGCGGGAAATGGGTGAGCTGACAGAGGCTTTCACCCGGGCGGAAGCCGTTTGCGGCGCCCGGATGCCCGGCTTTGAGTTGGTTGCCTACGGGTATCTTCCGGTCATGACGACGGCGCAATGCGTCCGCCGCACCGTATCCGGGTGCGATTCCAAACCGGGTTTTCTGGCTCTTAAGGACCGCACTGGCAGGGAACTTCCCGTGTATAATCATTGTGCGTTCTGTTATAATACCATCTATAATCCGCTGCCATTGTCGCTTCTGGGGCTGGAGGAACCGGTGTTCCGGCTGCGTCCGGCCGCGCTTCGGCTGCAGTTCCTGCATGAAACGCCGCGGGAGATGTCGGAGATCATCGGCGCTTACAGGGATGCGTTTTGGCGTCAGGGCAGTAGTGCGCGAAAAGAGCAGTCAGATACATTCCTGAAGAATTATACAAGGGGACATATGAAACGGGGCGTAGAATGATGAAAAATAATGCTGACGCTTGGTGCTAGGTGATATTTTTAATAAAATGAAACATTGAAACACGAGGCATAATCGTATCCACAAACTGAAGAATAAACCATATCTGCAAGCCGGAAATAAATTAAATACGCAAACAGAAGAATAAATTGCGTCCGCAAGCCAGAGTGTAAATCGAATCCGAAAAACGAAAAACAAATTGCGTTTGCAAGCAATAAATCGAATCCGAAAGCCGGAGAATAAACTGCATCCACAGGCCGATAATATTAAGAACTAAGAACAGAGAAAAGGAAGTGTCTGACAGATGATCGACGTA
Organism: uncultured Hungatella sp.; assembly: GCA_964471835.1. Lineage (GTDB taxonomy): Bacteria > Bacillota > Clostridia > Lachnospirales > Lachnospiraceae > UBA3402. The sequence continues at coordinate 3,788 of CAYYHX010000012.1, read as the reverse complement.
TCGGAATTTAACCGGGAGGCGATCCAGAATATCCTGCATGTATACGTGTCGTGGACGCGTTACCTGTTTTTCTTTGTCATGGCCTTTTATACCTGGTTGAATTTCCGCTATTTCAGCGTGGATGAGCAGAGGCAGGAGAAGATTTGCACGAGGCAGATCCTGCTGATGCTCTTTATGCATCTGGTTGCATACAGCATTCTCTGCCTGAATACCTTGAAACCGGCCATGCTTGTCTTTTATCTGCTGCAGGTGGCATTCTTCCTGGGATTCATTTCCATTTACAGAATCTTATATCCGGATTCGTCGAAGCTTCTGGTCAATAATATGTGTATGCTTCTGTGCGTCGGATTTATCATGCTGACGCGGCTGAATTTTGAGCGGGCCGTGCGCCAGTTCCTCATCGTGGCGGTATCGGCCGCAGTCACTTGGGTCATTCCCTTGATCATCCGGAAGGCGCGTTTTCTGAAACGGATTCCATGGTTCTACGGAATCTTCGGACTCCTTCTCTTGGGGGTGGTCTGCATTGCCGGCAATACCAGTTTCGGCGCCCAGCTGTCGTTAAGTTTCGGTGAAATCTCGGTTCAGCCTTCCGAATTCGTAAAGATTCTGTTCGTGCTTTTTGTGGCCGGTATGCTTTGCCGTTCTACGGACTTCAGGCAGATCGCGGTCACGACCGCATTTGCCGCCCTGCATGTACTGGTTCTCGTCCTGTCAAGGGATCTCGGGAGCGCGCTGATCTTCTTCCTCACTTACCTTTTTATGCTTTATGTGGCGACTTCCGACTTTCGATGGCTGGGAGCAGGACTCGCAAGCGGCGGTCTGGCGGCGGTCGCGGCCTACCGGCTCTTTCCCCATGTGCGGAGCCGTGTGCTGGCCTGGCGCGATCCGTGGTCGGACATCGATGATAAGGGCTATCAGATCACACAGTCGCTGTTTGCCATCGGCACCGGAAGCTGGTTCGGGATGGGGCTTTACGAGGGGATGCCTTGGAAGATTCCGGTTGTGGAGAAGGATTTTATTTTCTCAGCCATCTCCGAGGAAATGGGTGCGCTGTTCGCCATTTGCGTTCTTCTGATCTGTCTGGGATGCTTCCTGCAGTTTGTGCTGATCGCGGGGCGGATGGAGGATCCTTTCTATAAGTTGACGGCGTTCGGGCTCGGTACCGTTTATATCGTCCAGGTGTTCCTGACTGTGGGAGGCTCGGTTCGCTTTATTCCTTCTACCGGCGTCACGCTGCCGCTCGTCAGTTACGGAGGCAGTTCGGTTCTGAGTACGTTTCTGCTGTTTGGCATCATACAGGGGCTGTACGGGATGGCGCAGAGGACGGCTCCCGCGGAAGCATCTGCGGAGGGGTGCGCGGGAACGGCCGCTGAGATTCATCCGGAAGCATCTGCGAAACCCCACAAGAAAGTATCCTCGGGGCTTTCCGCGTCTGCAGAGAGGCCAGCCGACCGGAGGCCGGACAGGGCAGGGGACTGGCTGCCAGAGAGGCCAGCCGACCGGAGACCGGGCGGAGCGGGGGACTGGCTGTCAGAGAGGCCAGCCGACCGGAGGCCGGACAGAGCGGGGGACTGGCTGTCAGAGAGGCCAGCCGACCGGACACCAGACGGAGCGACAGCCGAAGCGGCTGCTGCCGGCTTGACAGACGGCAGGCGGGAAAACCGGCAGGCCGGCAGGCTGCTCAACGCTGCAAAAATGGAACATTCCGGAACCGAACATTCCAGAGCCGAACAT
>CAYYHX010000012.1:0-1954 GCA_964471835.1 uncultured Hungatella sp. | reverse complement strand
GGAACATTCCGGAACCGAACATTCCAGAGCCGAACATTCCGGAACCGAGCGTTCCGGAGCCCGCGCCGATAAGAGCGCGCTGCGTCTCGTCTACTGTGTGACGGCGGTTTTCGCCTGCCTGATCGTTTACGAGGGCTGGTTCCTTGCGGTGCGCCGTGAGGACACGATCAATAACAGCTACAATGCCCGGCTGGACGGTTTCGCCGAGCGGGTCGTGCGCGGACGGATTGTCTCCGGAGACGGACAGGTCCTTGCGGAAACCGTGGTCGGCGAGGACGGCAGCGAGACGCGAAGTTATCCGTGCGGTTCCCTGTACGCTCATGTGGTCGGGTATTCCACGATGGGGCGGACTGGACTGGAGGATCTGGCTAATTTCTATCTGCTCAGTTCCCATGTGAACCCGGTCGAGCACACGCTGCGGGAGCTGATGGGGGAGAAAAACAGGGGCGACACGGTGGTTACGACGCTGGACTCCGCGCTTCAGCAGGCGGCCTTCGACGCGCTGGGGGACCGGCGCGGGGCCGTGGTCGTCCTGGAGCCGGACACCGGGAAGGTGCTGGCGATGGTTTCCAAACCCGGATATGACCCGAACAATCTGGCCGGGGAATGGGACAGCCTGGTGTCGCCCGGCAACACTTCGGGACAGCTGTTAAACCGCGCGGCGCAGGGGCTGTATCCGCCCGGTTCTACATTTAAGACGGTGATGCTTCTGGAATATATCCGCGAACATCCCGATGATTACGATGATTTCACTTTTGAATGTGACGGCAGCTATGAGGAGGGAGAATACGAGATCCGATGCTATCACGGCAGCGCCCACGGCACGCAGACGCTGAAAGAGGCGTTCGCCAACTCCTGCAACGGCGCGTTCGCCTATCTGGGGACGCAGCTGGACGCCGGAAAGCTGAGAGAGACCGCGGAGCAGCTGCTGTTCAACGCGGACATACCGATGGCCCTGCCCTGCACAGGCAGTTCCTTTGCCATGGGAGAAGACGCGGATCTCTGGGAAAGGCTGCAGACTTCGATCGGCCAGGGCCGCACCCAGGTCACGCCGCTTCACAACGCGCTTCTGGCCGCCGCTGTCGCGAACGGCGGAACGCTGATGAAACCGTATTTCATTGACCATATCGAAAATGCGGGCGGCGACCGGATACGGAGTTTCTCTCCGGCGGCTTACGGCAGCCTGATGAGCGCCGATGAAGCCCGGATCCTGACGGAAATGATGACGGAGGTCGTCGAAAGCGGCACCGCATCCGCCCTGAAAAGCGATTTCTACACGGCCGCGGGCAAGACCGGATCGGCCGAGTTTGAAGCCGGGCGGGATACCCACGCCTGGTTCATCGGCTTCGCGCCGGCTGAAGATCCGCGGCTGGCTGTCAGCGTCATCGTGGAAGAAGGAGGTTCCGGCGGCAGCGCGGCGGCTCCGGCGGCCCGGAAGATATTTGACACTTATTTCAGCAGATGACTTGCAATCCCCGTGTGGATGCGTTATACTTTTTCCAGACTCACAGACACACCAGCGGCGCGGGTCTCCCGTGCCGGACAGGAGGGATTGCAATGATTGAAGCAACGAGCTGTGGCGGTGTGGTGATATTTCGAGGTAAGATTCTTGTTTTGTATAAGAATTACAGAAACAAATACGAGGGTTGGGTGCTGCCGAAAGGGACTGTAGAAGCGGGTGAAGAATATAAGGAGACGGCGCTGCGCGAGGTTCGGGAAGAGTCCGGCGTGAGCGCGTCGATCATCAAATACATCGGGAAAAGCCAGTATTCGTTCAATACGCCGCAGGATATGGTGGAGAAGGATGTGTACTGGTATCTGATGATGGCCGACAGCTACTACAGCAAGCCACAGCGTGAGGAGTATTTCCTGGATTCGGGTTATTATAAATTTTATGAAGCCTACCACCTTCTGAAGTTTGCCAACGAGAAGCAGATTCTGGAGAAAGCCTACA
>CAYYHX010000011.1:23035-24341 GCA_964471835.1 uncultured Hungatella sp. | reverse complement strand
GTTTATTTGCCCTCCAGCACCGGGGGCAGGAGAGCTGCGGCATCGCGGTCAGCGATACCGGCGGCCCCAAGGGGGCGGTCCGCGTCCACAAGGGCATGGGGCTGTGCAACGAGGTCTTTCGGCCGGAGACGCTGGAGGCCCTTCACGGCGACATTGGCGTGGGCCATGTGCGCTATTCCACGGCCGGCAGCAGCAGCCGTGAAAATGCGCAGCCGCTGGTTCTGAACTATATCAAGGGGACTCTGGCCCTGGCCCATAACGGCAATCTGCTCAATGCGCCCGAACTCCGGCGCGAACTGGCGTATGACGGGGCCATTTTCCAGACAACCATCGATTCTGAGGTGATCGCCTATCTGATCGCCCGCGCGCGGGTCGGTTCGAAGAACGTCCAGGAGGCGGTGGTGAAGGCCATGAAGAAGCTCTCGGGCGCGTATTCGCTGGTGATCATGAGTCCGCGCAAGATGATCGGGGCGCGGGATCCCTTCGGGTTCAGGCCGCTCTGCATCGGCAGGAAGGACAATGCCTATATCCTGGCTTCGGAAACCTGCGCGCTGGCGACCATCGGGGCGGAGTTCATCCGGGATGTGGAGCCGGGCGAGGTTGTGACGATCACGAGGGACGGCATCGAGTCTGACCGCAGCATGTGCTTCCCGGACGCGGGCAGGCAGGCCCGATGTGTCTTCGAATATATTTATTTCGCCAGGCCGGACACCGCCTTCGACGGCGTCAGCGTCTACCATTCCCGGATCTACGCCGGCCGCTGTCTGGCGAAGGATTCGCCCGTGGAGGCGGATCTGGTCGTGGGCGTCCCCGAATCGGGCAACGCCGCCGCTTTGGGATATGCCATGGAATCCGGGATTCCCTACGGGACCGCGTTTGTGAAAAATACTTATGTAGGCCGTACCTTTATCCAGCCCAAGCAGAGCAACCGTGTCTCCGCCGTCCGCGTCAAGCTGAATGTTCTGCGAGAAGCCGTTGACGGGAAACGTGTCATTATGATCGATGATTCCATCGTCCGCGGCACCACGAGCGACCAGATCGTGCGGATGCTGCGGGAGGCCGGCGCGAGGGAAGTTCATGTACGGGTCAGCGCGCCTCCTTTCCTGCATCCCTGCTATTTCGGCACCGACATTCCGTCCGAGGAACAGCTGATCGCCCACGGCAGGACGGTCGAGGAGATCCGCTCCCAGATCGGCGCGGATTCCTTGGCGTACCTGCGTACCGGACGGCTGAAGGAACTGGCCGCGGGACTTCCGATCTGTTCCGCCTGCTTTGACGGCGATTATCCCATCGCGCCGCCGCGGGA
>CAYYHX010000011.1:0-22935 GCA_964471835.1 uncultured Hungatella sp. | reverse complement strand
TTCCGATCTGTTCCGCCTGCTTTGACGGCGATTATCCCATCGCGCCGCCGCGGGAAGACATACGCGGGGAGTATTTGAAGTAGGAAATAAAATGTTATAGTCGCAATTAGCATGATGCAATAGAATCTGACGGAGGGATTCCGATGAATGATAGATATCAAAGCCCGCTTTCCGAGCGCTACGCCAGCCCCGAGATGCAGTACATTTTTTCGCCGGACAAGAAATTCCGTACCTGGCGGCGGCTCTGGATCGCCCTTGCCGAGACGGAGAAAGAACTCGGCCTCCCGATCACTCAGGAGCAGATCGACGAGATGCGGGCGCATCAGGATGACATCAATTATGAGGTGGCAAAGGAACGGGAGCATCTCGTCCGCCACGACGTCATGTCCCACGTCTACGCCTACGGCCAGCAATGCCCGAAGGCCAGGGGGATCATCCATCTCGGCGCCACTTCCTGTTACGTCGGCGACAATACCGACCTCATTCTCATGAGGGAGGCGCTTGGCCTTGTCCGCAAAAAGCTCCTGAACGTGATGGCGGAACTGGCCGGCTTCGCGGAGCGGTACAAGAACCAGCCCACGCTGGCATTTACCCATTTTCAGCCCGCCCAGCCGACCACCGTCGGCAAGCGCGCGACGCTGTGGCTGCATGACCTGTGCCTGGACCTGGAGGATCTGGATCATGTCCTGAAGCACATGAAACTGCTGGGCTCCAAGGGTACGACCGGCACCCAGGCCAGTTTTCTGGAGCTGTTTGACGGCGACCATGACAAATGCCGCAGGGCCGACGAGATGATCGCGCAGAAGATGGGGTTTGACGGCTGCTATCCGGTGTCCGGCCAGACGTATTCCCGCAAGATTGACACCCGCGTGCTGAATGTGCTGGCCCAGATCGCCGTCAGCGCGCATAAATTTTCCAATGATATCCGCCTCCTGCAGCATCTGAAAGAGGTGGAGGAGCCGTTTGAGAAGAACCAGATCGGTTCTTCTGCGATGGCTTATAAACGCAATCCCATGCGCAGCGAGCGCATCGCGTCTCTCGCCGACTATGTGATCAGCGACGTGATGAATCCGATGATCGTGGCTTCTACCCAGTGGTTCGAACGCACGCTGGACGATTCCGCCAACAAGCGTTTAAGCATTCCCGAAGGATTCCTGGCGGTGGACGGCATTCTGGATCTGTATCTGAATGTCGTGGACGGCCTCGTGGTGTACCCGAAAGTCATCGAGAAGCATTTCATGGCGGAACTGCCGTTCATGGCGACCGAGAATATCATGATGGACGCGGTGAAGGCCGGCGGCGACCGGCAGGAGCTGCATGAGCGGATCCGGCAGCTGTCTATGGAGGCCGGCCGCAATGTGAAGGAGAAGGGGCTTGAGAACAATCTTCTGGAACTGATCGCCGCGGATCCGGCGTTCGGGCTTTCGATGGAAGAACTGAAGAAAACGATGGAGCCGTCGCGGTATATCGGACGGGCGCCGGAGCAGGTGGAGGAATTTCTGGATGAGATCGTGAGACCTGTCCTGGAGGCGAACCGCGATGTCCTTGGCATGAAGGCGGAGATCAGCGTATAGCGGTTCGGAAGCCGTAGGGGGAGCGGTTCGGCGACCGGAGAAGAAGCGGTTCGGAAGCCGTAGGGGAAGCGTTCGGCAGTATAGGGAGAGGCGGTGCAGCGTCTGGGGTAGGGGGAAAAGCGGTGCGGCGTCCGGGGTGGGGAAAAGCGGCCCAGCGAAGCGGCCCGACGGTTTGGAGGAATTGAGATGGATAAGCGTATAGAGATAGTTCAGTGTAAAGAGGAGAGTGAAGACAGCTCCGGTGAGCCTCCGGATCAGGAGGATAATTCCTGTGTAAAGCCGGATCAGGAGGATGATGCCTGTGCGCGGCTGAATCAGGAGGGGAACCTGCTGCAGCGGAATCTTGGAATCGAGGAGCAGAGGCAGCGGGCCGCGGAGCAGCTGAGGGATGCCATCGCGAGGGAGCTGGCAGGCGGGAGCCGCGAGGGTCCGGCGGACCCGGAGAAGATGGATTCTGAAACGGGGACTCTTCTCTGGGACACGCTGCTTCTCTACCAGGATGTACCATTTGTAACCTCTAAAAACTTGCAATTTTCTTATTCCATTCGCGGTTATGAAATGTTCGTCAGCCGCAAGGACAAATCCATCACACGTTCCACTGTGAATCTCGCGTTTGATATGGTAATGAAGCTGCTGCGCGAGGATCTGCCGATCAGCGGCCCGAAGAAGCTGGGAACCTTCGGGGCCAGTTATCTTTATCCTGTCTTTATCCAGATCGGCGTGATACCGCCTGATAAGACGAAAAAGAAGAAAACGGCGCAGGGGAATGAGAAAACGAAAAAGAGGAAAGCATTGCAGGGGAATGAGAAAACGAAAAAGAGAAAAACATTGCAAGGAAATGAGAAGGCGGAAAAGGTGAGATCGTCGCAGGGGAATGAGAAGGCGGAAAAGGTGAGAGCGTCGCAGGGGAATGAGAAGGCGGAAAAGATGAGAGCGTCGCAGGGGAATGAGAAGGCGGAAAAGAGAAAAACAAAGCGAGGGAATGAGAAAACGGAAAAGGTGAAAGCGTCGCAGGAAAATGAGAAAACAGAAAAGGTGAAAGCGCCACAGGAAAATGAGAAAACAGAAAAGATGAAAGCGTCGCAGGAAAATGAGAAAACAGAAAGGGTAAAAGCGTCGCAGAAAAATAAGAAGAATGAGAAGATGGAAAAGAGAAAAACAACGCGGAAAAGTGAGAAGACGGAATAAGGAAAAGACGTAAAGAAATGTAAGGAAAATTTATATGTAAATTTAAGTGATTTTTATGACTACCCTATCGCCAAGATTCAAAAACTATGGTATACTGAAATGAATTGATATGTTTTAGGCAGGGTTTTCGGCATGCGGGAGAATCGGATATGCTGAATGAAGAAAAAGTCAAACTGATGACCAGCATCGCGATCCTGGAGAAAGAGGAAGCGGACAATCTCGCGCTGGTAAAGCGGTATTATAGAACGGATTATATCGGCAAGAGCCTGCTGCGCGCATTTCTGGGCTATACGTTCTGCTGGATCGTGGGCCTGGCTCTGGCGGTTTACTGCAGGCTCGAGGATATCCTGTCGGTCGTGACGCTGGAGGATATCGTTTCTCCTCTCGCAGACTGCGGCGCATGGTATCTGCTCGGGCTGGCGCTGTATCTGGTCATCGCGTATATCGCGGCGTACCGGCGCTACCGCTACGCCGCCCGCGGCATGAAGGTATATCTTGCGCGGCTGAAACGTCTTCAGAAACGGTATGATTTCCAGGACAAGGCGAGGGAACAGGGCAAGGAGGTTCACAGGCCGTGATTGAGTTATGGGTATTCCGTGAAAAACTGAGAAGCATTTATGCTAAGTTTGACGTATTCCTCAATCCGCTGTTCCGCTTCGTATTCGGATTTGCCGCGTTCCATCTGCTGAATTCGAACCTGGGCGCCAGAGCGGCGTTGAATCATATCCTGGTGGAAGTGGTTCTGGCTCTGATCTGCAGCGTGCTGCCGTATGGAGCCATGGTTTTCCTGGCAGGCGCTCTCCTGCTGGCGCATGTGAGCAGCATTTCCTTAGAGATGACGCTGATCCTCGCCGTTCTCCTGTTATTTATCCTGATCCTGTATTTCGGGCTGCATCCGGGGGACAGTTATCTGCTGCTTCTGACGCCGATCTTCTTCTATCTGAAGATCCCGTACGCGATTCCGATCCTCGTAGGACTGTCCTGCGGGCTGTCGTCGGCTGCTACGGTCTGCTGCGGTGTGGGGCTGTTCTATGTAATGCATTATATCCGTCAGAATATGGGGACTTTAAGCGGGGAATCGACGCTTGGGATGGCGGAACAACTGACGCAGATCGTGCGTACCCTGTTTTCCAACCGGCTGATGCTGGTCATGATGGTTACATGTGCGGCGGGGATCGTTGTCGTCTACCTGATCCGCAGGCTTTCGGTGGATTATTCCTGGGCTATCGCCATCGCAGCGGGCGCCCTTACGCAGGTTGCGGCTGTCTTTATCGGTGATTTCCTGTACGACGTGTCGGTTCCCATGGGTCAGCTTCTGGCGGGCATGATCCTGTCCGTCGCCTTGGCGGCGGTGTACCATTTCTTCGTGTTTGCCGTGGACTATTCGCGGACGGAGTATGTGCAGTTTGAGGACGATGATTATTACTATTATGTAAAGGCGGTTCCCAAGATCGCCGTCACCCCGCCCGATGTGAAGGTGCAGAAATTCAGCGCCAGGCGCCGCGGGGAGAGATAGGGCGCGCCAGATGCGGAGGCAAGCAGGGCGGTTCAATGTGGGGAGAGACGGGCCGGGTCGGAGTCGGCGTGGAGACGGACAGGGCAGTTTGCCGCGGGGAGAGATAGGGCGCGCCGGATGCGGATAACAAGTACGGATTTTGTATGTATATAAGGAAAGGATGGTGAGAGCGTGGCGCAGGTGCTGAATACGTTATATGACTGGCTTTCTTTTCTGCCGCAGATCACCAAAACAAATATTCTGGAGATCATCATCATCGCCTTCCTGATCTATGAGATTCTGGTCTGGATCAAAAATACACGGGCATGGACGCTTCTGCGGGGACTTGTGGTGATTCTTGTCTTTGTACTGATCGCCTGGGTCCTGAAGCTGTACACGATCCTGTGGATCATGGAAAATGTGGCCTTTGTGGCGGCGACGGCCCTGATTATCATTTTCCAGCCGGAACTTAGGCGGGCGCTGGAACAGCTGGGGAGCCGGAACCTGCTGACAAGCCTCCTGCCGTTTGAATCCGACCGTGCGTCGGAGTCCGGTTTTTCCGAGAAGACGGTAAATGAACTGGTCCGGGCGTCGGTGGAACTGGCCAAGGCCAGGACCGGCGCGCTGATGGTGATCGAGAGGGAGACGTCCCTAAAGGATATCGAGGGTACCGGCATCGAGATCGACGGCTTGGTGACCAGCCAGCTCCTGATCAACATTTTCGAACATAACACGCCGCTTCATGACGGAGCGGTGGTGATACGGGGCAACCGGGTGACAGCCGCTACCTGTTATCTGCCATTATCCGATAACAGTGATATCAGCAAGGCGCTTGGAACCAGGCACAGGGCTGCCGTGGGCATCAGTGAGGTGACGGACAGCCTGACGATTGTCGTATCGGAGGAGACGGGACACATCTCGCTGGCGGAAGGCGGGAAACTGACCAGGGTTTCCGGCCCGGAGGAGCTGCGCAAGGCGCTGAGGGCGTACATCGAGGGTGGCTCCGGCCAGGGAAAGCGGTTCAGAATATGGAAGGGAAGGCAGAAGGATGAAGGAAAAACTGAAGCGGATGCTGACGAATAATCTGGGCCTTAAGATCCTGTCTGTCGTCCTGGCCGTATTCACCTGGCTGATCATGGTCAATGTTTCGAATCCGCTGGTGACGGTCACCCAGACGGTGCCGGTGGAATTCACGAATGAATCGGTCCTAAAGGATGCCGGGCTGACGTATGAATCTATGAGCCGGGGTTCCGTGACGGTTAGCTATAAGATCCATGTGAGGGATGAGTCGAGGGTATCCGCCAATGATTTCGCGGCCTATGCGGATCTGGCCCAGCTTTATGATGTGACCGGCGCGATTCCGGTACAGACGGAGATCACATCCTTTTTGGCGCGGTCGCTTGTCCAGTCCGGTTCCGTATCCGCGAATCCCCCTGTGGTCAGGGTCCAGACGGAGCCGATCCAGACGAAGACATTTGTCCTGGAGGTTCATATCGAAGGGACGCCGGCCGAGGGATATGAGACGGGCGAAACGGTTCTGACTCCGCCTTATGTGTCTGTAACCGGGGCGGAATCCGCGGTCGGTCAGATCAGCTCCCTCGGTGTGGAGATCAGCGTGGAGGACGCGGATGCCGATCTGAGCGGCGAGGCTCCTGTCTGCTTCTATGACGCCAACGGCAACCAGATGAAGCAGAGCGAGAAGATCACGCTGGATACCGCGCAGGCATCTTACAATGTAACCATGCTGCTGGTGAAGGAGCTGGCCATCGACTATAAGGTTACCGGGACGGCGGCGGACGGCTACCGGTTCCGGGGCGTGGAAAGCGATATCGACTCAATCACTGTGGTGGGGCTGCGCTCTGCGCTTGCCGGTCTGAATACGCTGGAGATATCGGATCCGTCCCTGGATCTGAATTCTGCTTCGGGCGACGTGGTGAGTGAGATCGATCTGACCGGCTTTCTGCCGGAAGGGGTTTCCGTCGTGGATGACCAGCCGGCGATGGCGATGGTAACTCTCCGTGTGGAGCAGCTTGAGACCAGAATTTTTGAGTATGATGTGGGGTCGATTGATCTGACCGGACAGAGGAACGGGTATGAGTATATTCCCAGCGCGCCTTCGCTGGTGCTGCAGATCCGCGGCCTGGCCGAGGATTTGGATGAGTTGGACGCGGATCGGATCCGTGTGAGGATCGATGTGAGCAGGATGGAACCGGGTGCGCGTTCGCTCAGGCCGACGGTGGAGCTTGAGGATGGATTTGAGCTGATGGGTGTCTCGGAGGTACTTGTTACAGTTCGCGATACGACGGTTCAGACGGAGCCGGAAAGTACCGCCCCTCTTGGCCCCGCTTCGGCAGGGGAGTCCATGGGTGAGGAGCTCCCCGCCGGACCCGCGGCGCCTTCCCAGAGCGAAAGCGCGGGGGAGAGCGTAAGTACGGAGACAAGTGGGAGCCCGGTGGGCGCCAGAATTTTCCCGGAAGGAGCGTATCCTGCGGAAACAGAGACTTCTTCGGGAGAAGGAAGTCCTGCGGGGGCGGAGACTTCTTCGGAAGGGGACAATCCTGAGGGGACGCCTGCGGGAGCGGAGACTTCTTCATAAGAGAGGGAATCCAAATCCTGCGGGAGCCGGAGATTCTTAGGAAGGGGGAGTCCCCGCGGGGGCGGAGATTTCCTCATGAGGAAGGAATCCCTGCGGGGTGTCGGAGTTTCCCAGAAAAGGGAAGCGGGTTTCTGATGTAAGAGAAAAGCATAGGGTTCGGGGATTTCCGGAGAGGTGAAACTTCTTAGAAGCCGTTGATCTCTTTGAAAAGAGCCCTCGGCAAAGGTAACAGAATCTCTGGAAGGGGGAGTCCCCGCGGGGATCAGGGAAGGGATTCGATGGGAGAAGGACAGGCGGCATCGGCGGAGGAGAAGCGCCGTCACCGCGGTGAGGTTGTCAGAAAGCAGTGGGAAAAGAATGGTTAGGGAAAAGGTATTGATCAGGAACCTGATCGGCCTGCATCTGCGGCCGGCAGGCATCCTTTGCAATAAAGCGCTTTGTTATAAGTCGCGGATTTCTTTTATGACAGAAGGAGGCTCGGCGAATGCCAAGAGCGTGCTGAGCGTTCTGGGGGCCGGTGTCAAATACGGGGACGAGATCGAGTTCGTATGCGAGGGAGAAGATGAGGAGGAAGCTCTGCAGGCGATGGTACAGGCGGTGAAGGACGGCCTGGGAGAATAAGAATATGGTTGTTTACTGTGTCTGTTATGCAGCCGGATACCTGGCGGCCCGCCTGGGGCAGCCGTACCTGTCCGGGGCGTCGCTTATGCTGGCCGCGGTCTATCTTTATTGCCGTGAGTACCGCCGGACGGGCAACATCCTGCACCTGCGGGGCCTTTTTTCCGCTTTCTGGGTCGGGGGACAGGGCGTGGCCTGCTTACAGCTGAGCAATCTGCAGACAGACTGGGCCGGCATGACGTGGTTCTGTTTTTTTCTGGCGTTCGCCGGGTTCTGGTGCAGTTTCGGGCTGGCCGGCGGTTCGGCGAATGGCGCCGTGACCGGGGGGCGGCGCCGCGGGGAGAAGGTAAACTCCGGGAAATGGCGCGTGGAAGGAGAGACAGCGTCGGCTGGGACGCGGCTGTGGCTGGAGGATGCCGTGGCCGTGCCGGGATGGCGCGGAGGAAGGAAGGCTGCTGTGTTGGCCGGGACGCGGCTGGGGCTGGAGGATGCCGGAGCCGTACCGGAATGGCGCGGTGGAAGAGAAGCTGCGTCAGCCGACCGAAGGCCGCGCGGCGGGAAAGGTTTCGTGCGCCCGCTGTTTTACAGCATCGTCGCCGTGACGGCGGTTTCGCTGGCCTCGTTCCTGTTCGAAGCCGTGTATCTCGGATTTGTTCCCCTGTTTTTGCGCGGCGTGCCTCACGCCTATTCGACGTTCCATGTGACGGGTGTGCATTATTTTACGGTGTCCTGCGTCCTGGTCCCGTCCATGGCGGTGCTTTTCTTCCTGCAGGGCGGTTCCAGGCGGCCCTGGCGCAACGCGGCGGTCGTCGGGATGGCGGCGGTCTGTCTGGCGATTCCGATCCTGTGCGTGTCCCGGCTCCAGCTGATCTTTGCGGTGGCGACGGCGCTGTTTACCGGCATTGCTTACACCCGAAGGCTGCGCCTGCGGACTATACTCGTCCTGGTTGCGGTGATGCTTCCGCTCTATGTGCTTCTGACCATTGCCCGGAGCCATGACGTCGCGTATCTGAACGGCATTTTCGAGATGAAGAATCCGGCGACGCCGATTTTCATTTCCCAGCCGTATATCTATATCGCCAATAATTACGAGAATTTCAACTGTCTGGTTGAGGCGCTCCCGGCGCATACATACGGGTTGAAAATGCTGTTCCCGCTGTGGACGCTGACGGGTTTGAAGTTCTTCTTCCCGTACCTGGTCAGTTTCCCGATCTACATCGACAAGGAGGAGCTGACCACGCTGACGCTGTTCTACGACGCGTATTATGATTTTGGCGCGGCGGGGGTGGCGCTTTTCTCCTGCGCCCTGGGGGCGGCGGCGGCCTGGCTGGACAGGCGCCTGGAGCGGATGAGGAACCCGATCGGGTTTCTGTTCTATGCGCAGTTTGCTTTCTATCTGGCGCTTTCGTTTTTCACGACCTGGTTCAGCAATCCGACGACCTGGTTTTACTTTGCGGTGACGGGGCTGGCGGCCCTGTATTGCTACCGGTCAGGGTAGAGGTTATAGGGTAGAGATATAAAGCAGAGGTTATAAAGTAAAGATTATAAAGCAGAGGCTATAATGTAGAGATTATAAAGCAGAGGCTATAATGTAGAGATTATAAAGCAGAGGTTATAAAGTAAAGATTATAAAGCAGATGTTACATGGTAAAGGTGACAGGGTATAGAAACCGAGAAAGATAAGGAGGAATTTCCATTATGATTGCAGAGAAAATGAAACCGCTTGTGCAGAATAATTCTGCGATCCGCGAGATGTTCGAGGAGGGCAACCGGCTGGCGAAAATTTACGGGCGGGAAAATGTCTACGATTTCAGTCTGGGCAATCCCAACGTCCCGGCCCCTCCGGAGGTGGACGCGGCGATCCGGGCGGTTCTGGACGAGGAGGAGACCACATTTGTCCACGGGTACATGAGCAATGCCGGCTACGAGGACGTCCGCGCGGCGGTTGCGCAGTCTTTGAACAGCCGTTTCGGTACGGCGTTCCATCAGGACAATATCCTGATGACTGTGGGGGCTGCCAGCGGCATGAACGTGCTGTTCAAGACGATCCTGAATCCCGGCGACGAGGTGATCGCATTTGCGCCGTATTTCCTGGAATACGGCAACTATGTGCGCAATTACGACGGGACGCTGGCGGTCGTTCCGCCCAATACGGAGGATTTCCAGCCGAATATGGGGGCGTTTGAGGGACTGGTGAACCGGAAGACGAAGGCTGTCATCATCAATACGCCCAACAACCCGACCGGCGTGGTCTATTCCGACGCGACGCTTAGGCGGATCGCGGGGATCCTGACGGAGAAGCAGCAGGAGTTCGGTACGCAGATCGTGCTGGTTTCTGACGAGCCCTACCGAGAGCTGGCCTATGACGGCGTCGAGGTGCCTTATGTGACGCCTTATTACGCCAACACGGTGGTGTGCTATTCTTACAGCAAGTCCCTGTCCCTGCCCGGCGAGCGGATCGGGTACCTGGTGATACCCGACGCTCTCGCGGACAGCGCGGAGGTGTTCGCCGCGGCGACCATCGCCAACCGGGTGCTGGGCTGCGTCAATGCGCCTTCGCTGATGCAGCGGGTGGTGAAGCGCTGCCTGGACGCCCGTACCGATGTGGCGGCCTATGACCGGAACCGGAACCGCCTGTATGCGGCGCTTCTGGAATACGGATTTACCTGCATCAAGCCGCAGGGGGCGTTTTACCTGTTTGTCAAGTCGCCGGAGCCGGACGAGAAGGCGTTCTGCGCCGCCTGCAAGAAGCATAATATCCTGGTGGTGCCGGGCTCGTCCTTCGCCTGCCCTGGCTATGTGCGGATCTCCTACTGCGTTTCCTATGAGCAGATCGAGAGGTCCCTGCCGGCGTTTGCGGCGGTGGCGAAGGAGTACGGACTGTGAGAGCCGCGGAAGACGGGGCGGGCCGCCTTGAGGCGGGAGCGGGCTGTCTTGAATCGGGGGCAGACCGCCCCGAGCAGGAAGGTTCTGGCCGGTTCATTATGAACACGGGTGGCATCGAAAGCGATGTGCCGGACCGCCCCGAGCAGGAAGGTTCTGGTCGGGTTGTCATGGACACGGGCGGCATCGAAAGTGATGCGCCGAACCGCTCCGAGCCGGGAGGTACCGCCCGATTTATCGTGGACACGGGCGGCACCGGAGGCGGTGTGCCAGACTGCCTTGAGCCGGGAGGTACCGCTCGATTTATCGCGGACACGGGCAACACCGGAGGCGGTGTGCCGGACCGCTCCGAGCCGGAAGGTTCTGGCCGATTCATCATGAACATGGGCGGCATCGAAAGCGATGCGCCGGACCGCATTGAAGCGGGAGCGGGCGGCACCGGAGGCGGCGCGCCGGACAACATCGAACCGGAGTTTTCCCGCCCGTGGGAGCGGAACATCCGCCGGGTTACGCCTTATATTCCCGGCGAGCAGCCCCGGGGAAGCGGCCTGATCAAGCTGAATACGAATGAGAACCCTTACCCGCCGTCTCCTGCCGTGCAGGAAGCGCTTGCCGGCCTGTCCGCCGGGGAGCTGCGCAGGTATCCGGATCCGGCGGCGTCGGGACTCGTGCGCGCGCTGGCGGAGTATTACGGGGTGGCTCCCGGGCAGGTGTTTACGGGCGTCGGCTCCGATGACGTGCTGGGGATGGCGTTTCTGACTTTTTTCAATTCCGGCCGGCCGGTTCTTTTCCCGGATCTGACGTACTCCTTCTATCCGGTATGGGCGCGGCTGTTCGGGATTCCGTATGAAACCTGTCCGCTGCGGGAGGATTTCACGATTGACCCGCGGGATTACGACCGGGAAAACGGCGGCGTCATTTTCCCGAATCCCAATGCGCCTACCGGGTGTTTCCTGCCGCTTGCGCAGGTAGAGGAGATCCTTCGGCACAACCGGGACGTCGTGGTCATCGTGGACGAAGCCTATATCGATTTCGGCGGGACGTCCGCGAGGGCGCTGCTCGGCCGCTATGAAAATCTGCTGGTGGTGCAGACATTTTCCAAATCCCGCTCCATGGCGGGGATGCGGATCGGGTTTGCGCTGGGCGCTCCGGAGCTGATCCGGGCGATGCAGAATGTGAAATATTCATACAATTCCTACACGATGAATCTGCCGTCGATCCTCGCGGGCGAGGCCGCGTTGAAGGACGAGGCGTATTACAGGGAAACGCTGGGGAAGATCACGGCGACCCGCGAGCGCGCGAAAGAGCGTCTCGCCGGCCTGGGTTTCACCTTTCCGGATTCGCAGGCGAATTTCCTGTTCATTCGCCATGAGCGGGTCCCGGCGAAGGAACTCTACGAGGCGCTTCGCGCACGGCAGATCTACGTGCGGTATTTCCCCGGCCCGCGGTCGGGTGATTTTCTGCGCGTAACGGTCGGTACCGATGCGGAGATGGAGGCATTTTACGCTTTCCTGGAAACGTATCTGGGAGAAACCGCCGGATCATTTTAAGCAAATTACTGGAAAGCAGGTGAAAGAAATGAGTGAGGGCAGCGGACGGATCTTGAAGATCCTTCTGAATATCCTGATCCCGGTAAGCGGGATTCTTCTGGTGTGTCTGTTAGGCCTCAGGCTCCTTAAATTCTTTATGCCGTTTGTGATCGGCTGGATCATCGCGCTGATCGCTAACCCGCTTGTGCGTTTTCTGGAGAAGCACCTGAAAATCGGGCGGCGCCACAGCTCGGTGTTCATCGTGGTGCTGGTGCTGGCGCTGGTACTTGGTGCGATCTATCTGCTGGGTTCCCGTATCATGATAGAGATCTCCGGGCTGCTCCGCGATCTTCCCAGCATGGTAGAATCCTTGAAAGAAGACCTTTTCGCGGCGGTTTCCGGACTGACGCGTATTCTGGAGATCCTTCCGCAGAGCGCGCAGGACTGGGTCGCGCAGCTGAATGAAAACCTGGACAGCGCCATCGCGCGGCTCCTCCAGGGGATTGTTTACCCCACCTTTACCGCGGCCGGCAGTGTCGCCAGCGCCTTGCCGACGTTCCTGGTTTATTCCATCGCCACGATCATGTCGTCCTACTTTTTTATCGTGCAGCGCGACCAGATCTTCGCCGTGCTGCGCCGCATCGTACCGGCAGGGGTGTGGGACTATTTTCACTATCTGAAAAATGATTTGCTGAAGCTGATCGGCGGCTATTTCATGGCTCAGCTGCGCATCATGTTCGTCATAGCCGTGGTTCTCGCCGTCGGATTTCTGCTCCTCGGCGTCCGCTACAGCGGCATCCTGGCCATCCTGGTCGCGCTTCTGGACTTCCTGCCCGTCCTGGGAACCGGAACCGTCCTGTTCCCCTGGGCGCTCATCAAGCTGCTTACCGGCGAATGGCCGTTTGCCCTCGGGCTGATCGTGCTTTATCTGGCGACACAGGTGATCCGGCAGATCATCCAGCCCAAGATCGTCGGCGATTCCATGGGTGTCTCGCCGCTTGCCTCGCTGTTCCTTCTGTACATCGGCTTCAAAGTCAAGGGAATCTCCGGCATGATCCTTGCCGTCCCCATCGGGATTCTCGTCGTCAATCTCTACAAGTACGGGATGTTCGATTCCCTGCTGGAGAATATCCGGCTTCTCGTGGAGGAGGTCAACCGCTTCCGGAAGTGAGCGCCGGACACCGGCGGGAGGACGAGGACGGATGCGGGATGGGGATAGGCTGAACACGGACGTGGACATGGAGAGACACGGAGGGGGGCGGGTAAAGACGGAAAACAGGCTGACTTTCGCCAGTATCATCGTGGCATACCCATTCCCTTTTATGCAGAACCGCGCCAGCGTTTACAAACCTGTTGCACGCAGCTGCCCGTTATGGTAAACTGTTGTCATGGGGGGGTGAGGACCGATGGACGGAGAAACGACAGTTTTCCAGGGCCTTAATGTCACAGACGTCAAGGCGAGGTATGACGCCGCCTGCAAACGTCTGCTGTCGGAAAAGGCGATCCTGGCCAGGATCATGAAGGGCTGCCTGGAAGAATACAAAAACTGCGATGCCGCCGACATCGCGGAGCGGTACATCGAAGGCCAGCCGCAGGTGGCGGACATTCCGGTACACCCGGACGGAGAAGGCTCCATGATTACCGGCATGAACACGGAGGACAAGGCCGTCCGCGAGGGGACTGTAACCTATGACATCCGGTTCCGCGCCCTCGTCCCCGATGCGGACGAATGGGTTGCCCTGATTATCAACGTGGAGGCGCAGAACGTTTTTCATCCGGGATACCCGCTGCTCAAACGGGCCGTCTACTATTGCAGCCGGATGATTTCGGCACAGTACGGCAGGGAGTTTACCGGCCAGCATTACGAGAGGATAAAGAAGGTATACTCCATTTGGATTTGTATGGATCCGCCGAAGAAACGTGCGAATACCGTCACCCGTTACCGCCTGACGGAAGAACACCTTGTAGGGAACGCGGCAGAGCCGGCCAGGAATTACGATCTGCTGTCCGTCGTCATGCTGTGCCTCGGCAGCCCGGAGGATGAGAACTACGGAGGCGTACTGCGGATGCTGGAAGTGCTTCTCAGCAACGATTTAACCGAAGCGGAGAAGGAAAGGATACTGCAGTCCGACTACGGCATTCCGATGACAGTGCCGATGAGAGAGGAGATGTCAACCATGTGTAACCTGAGCGACGGCATAGAAGCCAGGGGATTGGAAAAAGGCATAAAGCTAGGCGAAGAGAAGGGCATGGAGTCAACCTATCTTGCTTCCATCAAAAACCTTATGAAGAAAATGTCCCTCTCGGCGGACGATGCCATGTCCGTACTGGAGATCCCGGAGGCGGAATGGCAGAAATACAGGGATTTGCTCAGGCAGCAATAAAATATCTGATGGAGAGATCCGGCGGCGGCATCCGGAAACTGCCGCCGCCATTCTCTTTATTTATGTTCATTTGTTTAAGGGTTCCGGCTTCACAAATTCCGGTCTGCTGCGCTCCAGAGTCACTGGCTCCCTCTTGGCTGCGGGGCGGGTTTCTGCCGCCGCCGTGCTCTCGGCTGCCGAGTGGGCTTCTATCGCCGCCGTTCTCTTGGCTGCCATGCCAGCTTCTGTTGCTGCAGCAACTCCTGTCGTTTTCATCGTGCTTCCAGTTGTCTTGCGGTTTTTCTTTGGCTCTGCGCTCTCCGTTGCTTTTGCGTTCTTCTTCGCGATTCCAGCTATTTTGCGGTTTTTCTTTGCCTCTGCGCTTTCGGCTGCTTTCGTGTTCTTCTTCGCGATTCCGGCTGTCCTGCGGTTCTTTTTGGCTTCCGGTTTTTCAGCTGTCTTTGCGTCCTTCTTTCTTCTTCCAGCCGCCCTGCGGCTCTTTTTCGTTTCCGTGTGTTCCGCCGCGTTAGAGCCTTTTTTTGTTTTCGCTTCTTCGACCGCGACCGCGCCTATTTTCTCATTCGCGCCATCCACCGTGTCAGAACCTATTTTCTCATCCGCGCCATCCGCCGTGTCAGAACCTATTTTCTCATCCGCGTCATCCGCCGTGCCAGCACCTATTTCCGCATCTGCACTATCCGCTGCGTTAGAGCTCTTTTTCGTTTTTGCTCCTTCGGTCGCAACCGCGTCATTCTTCGTTTCTGCATTATCCGCCGCGACCGCGCCTTCCTTCGTTTCGGTACCTTCCGCCGCTTCCGCGTCCTTCGCCGCTGCTCCCTGCCCGGCTTTCCGGAGGATCATCCGCAGGAAGGTCCGCGCCGTCGCCGTCGCCAGGAACGCGATCAGGCCGGGCAGGACCGCCGTCAGCACGATCTTCACCGTTTTCTTGATCATCCGTTTCTTCAGTTTCTTCTTTTCCGTCTCGATCCAGTTTACCACCGGATCCTGTTCCTTCTTCCTCGCCATACGTTCATCCTCCGTTCATCAAAGTTTTCATCAGATAGGAATAGACTTCCGGACTCTTCTCCTGCCACTGCGCGCACATGGCTTCCGCCTGTTCCCGGGCCGGCACCGACAGACTCAGGTCCAGCAGTGTCATCTTCCCTTCCCGGATCTCCAGATGCACCACGAAATCCTGGCTTGTTGACTTGTAGTAATCCGCGAGCACCCCGGCGTCGCTGCGGATGCGGATCCGGTTGTCCTTCAGATACTGATCCATATCGGCGATGATTGCCTGGGAAATGTTCTTCCCGAAGAATTCCAGCGTCTCCGCTCCCTCCCGCGTGATCTCGTAGCGCGTCGAGTTATGGTTCGCATGGGTCTTGATCAGGCCGGCTTCCAGAAGTTCGTTCAAGGTCTCCTGCAGCGTAAAATAGGTCGTGTACTCGTGTTCCAGGAAAAAGTCTGTCAGCTGCGCGTTGGTCAGGGGGAAATTCGCCTGCTTCAGCATATAAAGGTTCATCAGCTTGAAAAGCGTCTTCGGTTCTGACAGCATGAGAGCGTCCTCCTCCCATTTTCTGTAACAGTTCAGACTGTCACCGTTTTCTTACATTTCTACCCTATCATACCAATTTTAGGATAGCAAATCAAGGGGAAATGTGTTAAGATAGAGGACAGAACGGCCCATTAACACGGAAAACGGGTGGAGAACGCATGAGAGAAAGGATCAACCGCCTTGCAAGGGGCATCATCGACATGGAAGTTCCGCAGCTGGCGGTCCAGCCGGATAGGCTGGAGCATGTCGGGATCGAGGCGGGCGGACTTGAGAAAAAAGAACTGTATATCACCAGTCAGAACGGACTGCACATCAAGGGTCTTGCTTATTCTTCGAATCCCAGGGTCCGGGTCCTGACCTCCTCTTTCGGGGGGCTCAGGAACCACGTCATGTATGAGATTGACTGTGAATATTTGGAATATGGCGACGTGATCGAGGGGAGTTTTTATCTGGTTACGAACGGCGGGGAGAGAGAGATTCCGTATTCGTTTGACGTCCAGGTCGGCGTCTCCGCCCGGGCGCTTAGGAGCCTGAAAGAGCCGGGGGATTTCGCCGCCTTAGCAAGGAAAGATTACGAGACGGCGGTGCAGATCTTCGAATACCGGGACTTTGCCGGCGTGCCGTTTATGCAGGACAGCAAGGTTCGCTGCCTTTACGACGGGCTTCTGGGCCGCGGGAACCGTTACTGCCAGGCGGAACAGTTTATGATCGGCCTGGGGCTTAAGAAGCCGGTGGAGCTTCAGGTTGATGAGACGCACCGCGCGTATTCCGCCGTCCGGGAGAATGTGCGGGATACGATCGAACTGCGGCGCAGCGGCTGGGGTTATCTGTCCGTGCAGGTGCGGACGGACGGGAGTTTTATTCGTATCGGCGGGAATCATTTTACAAATGAAGACTTTACGGGAGGGACGCTCGCGTTCCCGTTTGAACTGGTTCCGGGCGAACTTCACGCCGGACGGAACCTCGGAAGCATCACGTTTGAGACGCCGGGCGGCTCTGTTGCCGTCGAGATCGAGGCGCGCCGGGACAGGGAGAGGGAAGGGAGCAGGCCGCGTCCGGGAAGCAGGGAGCTGAGGAATTATCTGGAACTGCGGTTGGATTATGAGAACAATGCGGGTGATGCCGATTCTTTGATCAGCCAGATGCTGAAGGAGGCGGAACAGCTGCGGTCGGCCTGCGGCCCGTCCGCGAAGATGTCGCTTCTGCTGGCGGAGCTGAACCTCCTGGCGGAGCGGAAGGAGGAGGCCGGGGCGGCGCTGGCGGAGTGCGGGGATGAGATCATCCGGAACCGCCTGCAGCGCCCGGATCTGTATTGTCTCTATCAGTACGTGGCCCTGCGGCTGGAGCCGGATCCGGAACGGTGGGAGTCCCTGGGGCGCTTAGCGCGCAAATACATGGAGGACGGCCGGGGGGAATACCTTCTGTTCTACGTGTTTTCCCGTTGCGAGGATCAATACTGTTTTGAGAATCCGGCGGACGTCCTGGTGCGGATGCAGGTGCTTTACGGGAGGGGCTGCCACAGCCCGTTTCTCTATACGCAGGCCCTGGCGCTCTTAAATGACGCGCCGCAGCTTCTGCTGGGCATCGGTTCCTTCGAGACGCAGGTGCTGTATTTCGGCGCGAAGCGCGGCCTTGTAAGGCAGGAGCTGGCGGTGAAGACGGCCACGCTTGCGGTCATGAGCCGGCATTACCAGCCGCAGCAGTGCCGGATGCTGAAAGCGGTCTATGATACCTTGCCTGCCAAGGAGGTTCTGGCGGCTGTCTGCAGCCAGATGATCCGGGGAGACTGCCGGCAGGAGAAGGATTTTCCATGGTATGAGAAGGCGCTTGCGGAGAAGATCAGCCTGACCAGGCTGTATGAATATTTTCTGTACTCGCTTCCGGAGGATTACGGGAAACTGATGCCGGAGGAGGTGCTGCGGTATTTTTCCTACGACCATAATCTGGACGAGGACAGCCGGGCGGTACTCTATGCTAATATGATCCGCTATATGGACAAGGAGTCCAGGCTCTACCAGGATTATCAGAAGGCGATGGGCGCATTTGCGGCGGAACAGGTTCTGAAAGCGCGGATCGACCGGAACCTGGCCGTGATCTATGACGCCATGATCTATCCGGATATGGTGGACCAGCCGGTGGCGAGAATCCTGCCGTCGATCCTGAATTCCTGCCGCATCGCCTGCGCGGACCGGCGGATGCGCAATGTCGTGGTCTGCTATGAGGAGCTGACGGACGAGGGCGTCTATCCGATCCGCGGCGGCGTGGCGTATGTGCCGGTTTATTTTGAGGGAAGCAGGCTGCTTTTTGAGGACGCCTACGGGAACCGCTATGCGGACGTGGAGCATGAGGAGACGCCGGTGATGGAGCGGCCCGAACTGCAGAAACGGTGTTTCGAGGCGTATCCGGAACACGCGATGCTTCTGCTGGGAGCCTGCCGGGAAGCGGGGGAGAAAGAGGATCCCGCGGAGGAGGATATCCAGGTTATGGACCGTGCCATGACCCGGCTGAAACTTCATCCGCTCTATATGAGGAAATTGACCGGCAGGATCATACGCTATTACCTGAAGAAGCAGTCTGAAGGGGCCGGGGATCCGGAACAGGTCAGCAGGAAGCCGCTGTTCTCGGCGAATAAGGAGGTTTTGACCAATCAGCAGCGGGGCGAGATGTGCCAGGCGCTGATCGGCTGCGGGTATTTCCGGGAGGCATACGGCATGATCCGCAGGTATTTCTGCGGGGTGCCTGCCGGGAAACTGGGCTGCCTGTGCAGCCGGATGATTCTGGATGAACTGTTCGATGAGGATGAGATGCTCCTTAAGCTGGCCTACCGGGCGTTTGAGGAGGGGGAGGCGGACAGCGTAGTCCTCGATTATCTGTGCGAACATTACAACGGCTCGACGGATCAGATGTACCGGCTCCTGCTGCGGGGCGTGGAGGAGCAGGTGGAAACCTATGATCTGGAGGAACGTCTGCTTGCCCAGATGCTGTTTACGGATCAGACGGAGCGGATCGACCGGGTATTTGCCCTCTATAAGGAGAGGAAGAAAACCGCGGAGAGCGTCGTGAGGGCTTATTATACGATGAAGAGCGCGGAATATTTCATGGAGGGGAAGCCGGCCGGGGAGGATGTGTTCCGCTATCTGGAGGACCTCTTTCGGGGAGCGCCCGAGAAGGAGAAGTTCTCTACGATCTATCTGCTGGCGCTGACGAAATATTACGCGGGACTCGGGCATCTGGAAGAAAGGCAGAAGGAACTCTGCCAGACGGCCGTGGATATCCTGCTGTCGGAAGGGATGGTGTTCGCGCATTTCAAACCGCTGGCGGCCCATGTGCGCATTCCCGGGGATATTACGGATAAGGTGATTCTCCAGTATATCAGCCGCAAGGACTCCCGCGTGGATCTGCAGGTGCGCATCCGTCCTCAGGAGGAGCGGTTCTGCGGCGAAGATATGAAACGGATGTACCAGGGTATTTTCGTCAAGCAGAAGGTGCTGTTTGAAGGGGAAACCATGGAGTACCGGATCTACGAGTACGAGGAGGACGCGCCGGTGCTTAAGGCGGAGGGAAGCCTCGTCTGTGACCGGAGTGTATCGGAGGGGGAAGACAGCCGTTTCCGTCTGCTGAACGAGATGGGCGTGTATCTGAATCAGAGGGATGAGGCCGGCCTGAAGGGCGCGATGGAGGAATATGTGAAGAAAACCGCGGTGGCCGAGGGGCTGTTCGGGCTGATGTAGCCGCGGATCAGGGAGCGGAAGGGAACGGAATGTTATGGAGAAACGGTTGATCGGCCTCGATCTGTGCGATACCTATACGCAGGTGTGCTGCGCGGGAGCGGGGGAGGTACGGGACTATCCGACGGTGGTCTGCAGAAAGAAGGACGGGGATGCCTGGCTGATCGGCGAGGAGGCGTATGCCTGCGCCCTGGAGGGGGGCGGCGTCATCGTGGACAAGCTCCTGAAGCTTCTGAGCAGGGAGGGGACGGCCACGATCGGCGGCGTGCGGTACGAGGGGATCGACCTGATGCAGAAATTCTTAGAGCGCGTGCTGGCGGAGGCGGTGCGGGAGGCCGACCGGGCGGAGGCTGCGGAGAATGCAGGGATTGCGGAAGCTGCCGGGGAAGGACAGGCTGAGGGGCAGGCCGGCGGGGATGTTGGCACGGGAACGGCCGGAGAGAGGCAGGCCGGCGGGGACGCGTCCGGAAGTGTCGGAACCGAAACACCTGCCGGACGTGTCGGGACTGGAATGCCGGCCGCGGTGCAGGAGAAGGCCGGCCGGGACGCGGGAAGCGGCGGCCCGGAAGATGCGGACCAGGCCCCGCCGGTCTACGACAGCGCACGCATTGCCAGGCTGGTCATCACGGTTCCGAAGATCAGCGCGGGACTGATGGACATGCTTGTCTACTGCTCCGACCGCTTAAAGATCCCCCGGGAGCGCATCCGCATTATCAGCCATACGGAGAGTTTTCTCTACTATGTGCTGAGCCAGAAGCGGGAGATCTGGAACAATCAGGTGGGGATGTTCGACTTGTCGGATGATTTTCTCTGCTACTACGAGATGAAGGTTCAGCGCGGTATGCGCAAGGTGACGGTGGTGGCGGACCGGGAAGAACTGGACGAGGGATTCAACCTGGATATCCTGAGTACCCCGTCCGGCGTGAAGCTGGCGGATAAGATCCTCTGCTCCTGCGGCGAGAGATTTCTGCAGAAGAAATTATTTTCCTCAATCTTCCTGACGGGCAAAGGCTTCGAGACGCAGGACTGGGCGGCGGACTTCATGAAGCTGGTGTGCGCAAGAAGAAAGGTCTATGTGGATACGGCGCTTTTCGTACAGGGAGCCGCGTACAAGGCGGCGGATATGGAGCGGGATAAGACATCCTATCCGTACGTGCTTATCTGTGACGGCCGGCTGGACACGACAGTGTCGCTGAAGGTCATGCACCGGGACCAGGAAGACCAGCTGGTCCTGGCGGCGGCCGGCGATAACTGGTATGAAGCCAGAACTACGCTGGAACTCATCCTGGACAACCAGCAGTATCTGGAATTTATGATTTCGGCGGCGGATCCCAAGCGGAGGAAGGCCGTGAAGATGACGCTGGAGGGCTTTCCGGAACGGAACGACAAGAGCCTGCGGATCCAGCTTCAGATGTCATTTTTAGATGAACGTACCATGGCCGTGACGGTGAAGGACTTAGGCTTCGGCGAGTTCTATCCGTCGTCCGGCGCGGTTGTTCGGCAAGAGGTAATGCTATGAGCGTCCTTTTCTGCAGAAGGGAAAATGTCAGCCATCCGTTCTTCATCGAGAACCTGGGGATCCATGTCTATACGTCCCAGGAGCTTTGCTATGCGATCTACAATCATCCGCTGCTGGCTCTGGACGGCTTCATCGACCAGAATCTGGTGGATTTTATCCGCGATGAGCTGGGGATGGGCTTTACGGCCCTGAAGATGGAGCGTTTCATGAAGAGCGGGGAGAACCAGGATGAGCTGCTGTTCCTGTTCCTGCAGGAGTGCGATTACTATACTACGGCGGAGATCAACCGGCTGCGGCAGAAGGTGACGGCCCTGCGGAAGCTTCCGCCGCTGGAATACGCGAAACAGAAAGCGGATTATCTGTTCGGTTTTAAGCAGTATGGGAAGGCCATCGCCGGATATGAGAAAATCCTGGAATCTTATCTGACCCGGAAAGCGGACGACGCGTTTCTTGGCCGGGTATGGAACAATCTCGGAGCCTGTTACGCCAGGATCTTTCAGTTTGATCAGGCGATGGACGCTTACGGGAATGCGTATGAGAAGCTGAAAGACATCGCGGTTCTGGAGAGAATGTACCATCTGACGCGGATGGATCCTTCCATTTCCATGCAGGAACGCTATCAGCCGATGGTTACGGAGGAGAGGAAAGCGGCCTGGGACGGGGACTTTGCCGCGATTGGCGAGGCGGCGGATCAGTCGGAAGAGATAAGGAAACTGGAAGCGATGTTTGCCGGGGATCCGATCCGGCGTAGGGAAGGGGCCAGACAGCAGGTGGAGGTCTGGAAAAAGGAATACCGGGACTTGCATCATTAACAGGACAGGCAGGATTTTGACTTACTATAAGGGAGGCGGAAAAGATGCGGGGCTGTTTTTTTGTGCTGGCGTTATGTTTGGCGGCGGCTGTTTCCGGCTGTTCTTCCGGATCAACGGAGACGACCGTGAAACAGATCGGGGAAGGGACCACGGCGAAACCATCATCCGCAGCCGCGGAGGGATCCGGAGAAGACGGACTGGATCCGGAGGCGTTTGAGGCGACGGTGGAATCGCTGGAGGCCAGGCTTGCGGAGATGGAAAGACTGAGCGAGTCCCGGCAGGCGGCCATGGAAGAATCGCTTAGGGAGATGGAATTGTCTGTCCGGGAGGCGTCGAAGCCCGCGACGGGGACGGAGAGGATAGAAACTGCCGGAACAGGGGAGACGGCGGCTGCCTCTTACGGTGAACTGCTCCGTTCCTCAGGGCAATATGAGAACCGGACGATGTCTTATACGGGGCGTGTGATCCAGTCGGTCGGACTGGACAGCAGGACGCTCCAGCTTCTGATCGCCGTCGATCAGGATGATTCCAAACGGATGGTGTGCGAACTCGACAGCGCCCTGCTTTCCGCTGTTCCGGGACAGGGGGATATCGTGACGGTAAGAGGAATCTTTGACGGCGTACACCGCTATCTCATGGGAGACGGAACGAGAGCGGAGCTTCCTTCCCTCCAGGTCAATGCCCTTACGATCGATTCTGTGGCGGAGACCGTTCCGGAATCTGCGGCGGAGACCGTCCCGGATTCTGCGGCGGAGATCGTTTCGGAACCTGCGGCGGAGACTGTTCCGGAGCCTATGGCGGAATCCGTTCCGGATACTCTTCCCGAAAACTCCCAGGAAACCGTTCCTGAAAGTGCAGCGGAAGGAAACCCGGAGGCCGCCCCCGAGGCAGCTGCGGAGACCGGCCCTGGAGCAGCTGCGGAAACCGCCCCCGAGGCAGCTGCGGAGGCCGGCCCCGGAGCAGCTGCGGAAGCCGCCCCCGAGGCAGCTTTGGAGACCGCCCCCGAGGCAGCTGCGGAGGCCGCCCCCGGGATGGTTCCGGAGTCTTCGGCGGCACCGCCCCAAGGAGGGCCGCA
>CAYYHX010000010.1:2897-24412 GCA_964471835.1 uncultured Hungatella sp. | reverse complement strand
TTCGTGACCGGTGCCTTCTTTGCCAGTATATCATATTTTGAAAATCGTGTATAGCTTTATTTCTCCAGTATCAGGGTTGTTTCATGATAGATTTCGCAATGCCCATTCCACACATTCTATGTTTCCCATACGAAGAAAGCGCCGCTTTTATGAATACTTCCATAAAAAGCGAGCAAAACATCCTCCCAGTCCCCGCCCCATGTTTTTCCTACTGTCCGGGTACAGATTCCATACGGCTTTTGAAAAGCCGTACTCCCATACCTCAATATCCGTGGCCGTCACTTTCTTCTTACAGGTGCTGCCGCATAATATCTTCCCCCTCCGTATAGGCAGCGCATACCTATACTATAAAGACGGCATACCTTTATAAAGGGAAAAACCAAGGGTTTTGGATCATTTTGTATCCCATCCAAAACCCTCGATGAAAGTTAGATTTCTTAGTTTTTATTAATTTTTCATGAAACAACCCCGGAAATGGAATCCCGCTTACACCACGCGCGCACCGCTCACTCCGCCAGCTGCAGCATAATCTCGTTGCTGCGGGCCACAAACTCCGTCATGCGCTCCGGCGACAGGCTGCCGTGGCTTAACGACGCCATGTCATAGAGCTGATTGCAAATCTTCTCCGTCAGCTCGCCCTCCTCATGGGACAGGACATACTGGACGAGCTTGTGGTTGGCGTTCAGGATCAGCGTCTCGCCCATACCTCCGAACATATCCGGATCCATACCGTTCATCCCGTACATGCGCATCATGTCCTGCATCCGGCGGTTCTCCTCAGACAGCGTGATCATCGAAGCCAGCTGGTCATCCTTCAGCTTCTCCACCTTGATCTCCAGCTTGTCATTGCCGATCGCCTTCTTAAAGATCTCCGTCAGCTTCCCGCTGTCAGCCTTGAAGCTCTCCGCGTCCTCCTCCTTCACCTCTTCCTTGAACGTCGAACTGACGTCGGCGTCGATGCGCAAGAACTTTAAGCCCTCATGCTTCTGCTCCAGCTGGTTGATGAAGGGACTGTCAATCGTATGTTTCAGGATAACCGCGTCCAGGCCTTCCTTCTTAAACATATTGATGTACTGGCTCTGCTCCTTCTCGTCGGTTACATAATAGATGATGTTCTCATGCTTCTCTTTCGCGCCGTCCAGGCAGTCCTGCAGCGTCAGATACTTGCCGTCCAGGTTCTTGAAAATGATATAGTCCTTCATCTTTTCCTCGAACTTATCATCTTTCAGACAGCCGAATTTGATGAAGGGGCTGATGTCGTCCCAGTATTTCTCATAATTCTCGCGATCCGTCTTGCACATGCCGGTCAGCTTATCGGCCACCTTCTTCGTGATATAGTCCGAGATCTTCTTCACGAAACCGTCATTCTGCAGCGCGCTCCGGGACACGTTCAACGGCAGATCCGGGCAGTCGATGACGCCCTTAAGGAGCATCAGGAACTCCGGGATCACTTCCTTAATATTATCCGCGACAAACACCTGGTTGTTGTACAGCTTGATTGTACCCTCGATGCTGTCATACTCGGTATTGATCTTCGGGAAATACAGGATGCCCTTCAAGTTAAACGGATAGTCCATGTTCAGATGGATCCAGAACAGCGGCTCCTTGTAATCCAGGAAGACCTTGCGGTAGAATTCCTTATACTGCTCGTCGGTACACTCGTTCGGATGCTTGTTCCACAGCGGATCCACATCGTTGACCGGCACCGGACGCTTCAGGATCTTATACTTCTCCTTCGCCGGAGAGACCTCCACGACCTCCTTCTCGCCGTTCTCATTCTCCTTCTCCTCGGTCTTCGCCTCCTCGACGACCGTCTCGACAATCGTATCCTTCTCGGTCAGCTCGTCCTTCTCGATCGTCTCATACTGCGGTTCCGCCGCCGCATTTGTCAGGAAAATGGGTACCGGCATGAAGCCGCAATACTTCTCGATGACCTCACGCGCCCGGTATTCATTGGCAAACTCTTTGCTGTCGTCATTCAGATACAGGGTTACGGTCGTTCCGACTTCTTCCCGGCTTCCCTCCCCCATCTCAAACTCCGTGCCGCCGTCAGACTCCCAGTGAACCGGAACCGCGTCCTTCTGATAGGACAGGGAATCGATCATCACCTTGTCAGCCACCATGAACGCGGAATAAAAGCCCAGTCCGAAATGTCCGATGATCTGGTCCTCATTCGCCTTGTCCTTGTACTTCTCCAGGAAATCCTGCGCGCCGGAGAAAGCGATCTGGTTGATATACTCGTCAACCTCCGCCTCCGTCATGCCCAGGCCGTTATCGGAAACGGCGATCGTCTTGTCCGTGGGATTCACCGTGATCTGGATCTTGTACTCCAGATCCTCCGGCTTCTCATACTCGCCCATCAGTTCCAGCTTCTTCAGCTTCGTGATCGCGTCACAGCCGTTGCTGATCAGCTCCCGGTAGAAGATGTCGTGATCGGAATACAGCCACTTCTTGATTACCGGGAAAATGTTTTCGCTGCTTATGGATAAGCTTCCTTTTTTCGTCGCCATGTTGCATCGCTCCTTCTTTCTTCTCTTATGATCTGCCCGGATCTGACCCGCCATGCGAGTTTCTCGCTGACGTACCGGTTCTCCGGCATACACCTGCCGCCTGTCTTTCGTAACAATTCTCCGACATAGGATTCTCCGGTATAAGCCTCTCAACCCGATACTCCTGCATGCGCATACCGCCTGCATACCACATCGGCTGCCCGACCACATCGGCTGCCCGACCGCATCGGCTGCCCGACCACATCGGCTGCCCAGCCAGAATATCAGTCCGGAACGCAGATCCATCTTCTTTTCAAAAACAAGTGTAATACTATTTACCGAATTTGTCAATAGATTTTTAGCACTCATTTCAAGTGAGTGCTAGCAATCGTTCTGTTTGCCCTCCGTCCCTCTTTACAAACACGGATTTCTATATTATAATCGCCTTGCAGGGAACCTTACTCTTGAATCTCGGGAAGTTCAGACACGTTTTGAAAGAAGGGGATCTATATGAATGAACAGACGACTCAGCAGACGAATGAGAACGCTATGGCACTGGCTTCGATGATCATCGGCATCATCTCCATCGTCGTCTCCTGCTGTTGTTTCGGAGGCATGGTTCTGGGAAGCCTGGCCGTGGCTCTGGCGTGTCTGTCCAGAGTGGAGGCGGATTTTGATACGCACGCGAAAGCCGGCCTCATCTGCGGCGCTGTCGGTATGGTTCTCAGCATCATGGCCGGCATCGCGATCCTGCAGTATCTTTATATCGGTTCATTCGGATTCAGCAGATATTTCAGATTCTGGTAAGGAGGTCTCGGGAATGGATATCAGACGTTCCGATCTGAAGATGTATGCGCGCCGCGCCCTCAAAGGCAACTGGGTAACCGTAACCGGCGCAATTTTGATCATTATGGGAATCATTTTTCTGTTTGCGGCCGCTATGCAGGCCATTCTGTTCTTTACGCTCGGAAGGGATTTCTATGCCATGCACGGCGCTCATTTCGGCGCCGGCAGAATATTCTGGAAGGGTACCCAGCCGCTGCGGCCCGGAATGGTTATCGCGGCTCTGGTTCTTGGCATTCTGTGTTTTGTATACATCATCATCCTGTTTCTCGCAGGCGCGGGTTACGGGCGGATCCTTCTGGATATCGCCGCCGGCCGGAAAGCAAGGATCCGTTCTCTCTTTTGGGGCTTTACACACAAACCATGGAAATTCATCCTCATCTCCCTGCTGTTTGCGCTTCTGACAGGCGCCGCAATGATTCCCATCTGTGTCCTGACCGCCGCGGCTGCCCTGACAGGCGAAAGCAGGTTCGCCGCATTTTTCCTGATTTTCTATTGTGCAATCCTTCTTGTTGTGTTTGCTTACGCGGCGCTGACTTTCAGTCAGTTCTATCTGATCCTGATAGAAGACACAGAGAAAGGAATCTTTGAAGCTTTCAGAGAGAGCTTCCGGATGATGAAAGGGAACCGCTGCAGATACCTTGTTCTCTGCCTGAGCTTCTTTGGCATTAACCTGCTCGGTGTCTTAAGCTGCGGCCTGGCATCCATTTGGATCGCTCCCTATATGGGGTGTACCCTCGTCTTCTTTTATCTGGCGCTGAAGGAAAGGCAGAGAACCTCTTTTTGAAGGAGTACTCCGCCAGCTGCTACAATTCCGAATAATCCATAAAAAGCAGCCGCATGTCGTTCGGATTATCCCGGTATTCCTGCCCGTGGCAGGTGCCGCGGAATACCTCCCTGCCGTCCCGGTAAGCCAGCAGCGTGGTAAACGGCACCGGCTCCCAACTTTCCCGGTCGAGCGGAACCGTCGCGAAGACGGCCGAATCCCCGATCCTTCTGGTATAAAGGGAATCGGCATAATTGGTGTGGGCATAGAGCAGCTCCCCATCATAGAGCAGCAGATTCAGCTTATTACGGGGCGAGATTCGGCAGACCATCTCATCCAGCAGGCGGAAACGTTCTTCCGGCGCCAGACTGCGGCCCATTTCCCTCTGTTTCTGACTGACCAGATCGACGATACGGCAGAGGATCCGCTCGCTGTCGGTCAGCCCCTCCTGAACATGAACATATTCATTCAGTTCCGGACAGTCGAAAATGGTTCCGTTGTGAATCAGCGTCCAGGCCCTGTTCCGGTTGTCGCGCATCACGAAGGGATGGCAGTTTTCATAATCCATGCTGCCCCGGGTGGCCCAGCGGATATGCGCCAGCATATTGCGGGCTTCTACCCCGTGGCGCAGCCGCTCCCGCAGATAAGCGCTGCTGTCCGCCATGACAGGTTCTTTCTCCAGGCTGACCGCATTTTCATAGAATACGGCCATGCCCCAGCCGTGGGGATGGCGGGGGCTGTGGCTGAAAAATTCCCGCAGCATCCCTGTAACCGGCAGGGAATTCTTCCCGCTGAGTCCGAACAGTTCACACATGGGGGCGGTCCTCCTCTGCGCGGTCCTCCTGCCGCAGCCCTTCCGCCATACTGCCGTCTTCCTGCCCCGCCCGGTCTTCCCTGCACGCCTCCTCCTGCCGCAACCGTGCCAGCGCCAGTCCTTTCTGCACATAACCGTCGGCGAACAGGCGGCGGATCTGCCAGGCATAGCGTTTGTCCGGATCGCTGAATTTTTCTTCTTCAAAATCCAGAATCTCCACGACATCTTCCGGGAATCCCCGGTAGAAATCGCGCATGAATCCGATCACATTGTGTCCGGCCTCGGCCACGGAATATACCTCGCCGTCCGGCACCACGATCTTGACGGTCTTTAAGTCATAATGGGCGGCGTTCTTGAAATTCTGGGCCGCCTGCACCTGATCCTTCCTATCGAAAGGCTGCCGGGGCGAACCGGCCAGCCAGACCAGCAGGAGCTGGGCAAATTTCAGGTCCTTCAGATTGATTCCCGCCGGTTCCAGCGGATTCAGGTCCACCATCCGCAGTTCGATGTGGTCCACGCCCTCGTTTCTCAGACGCTCCAGATTATTCTTTCCCCTGGGCTTCAGGCGGATCGGGTAATAGAGTTCCGTGGGAGCCGCCAGAAGCCCCTCATCGACGTATCTGCGGATGCTGTCCGCATAGGCCCGGATATCGGTATAATCGAAAATAGGAGTAAAATAGTTCCAGTAGCCGAGTTCGCTGCAGCGGGTGGAAGCCATGCCGTTGAATGTGGTAACGTCATAGTGTCCCTTCTCCACGAAACTGGAATCCATCAGCGGGCTGGCCGCCGTAACCGCCACCATGATCCAGCCGTATGCCGCGGCCCGCTCCGCAAGCGTCACATAAAGGCGGTTCTTGTATTCCTGATAATCGCTCTCCCCGCTCAACGCGAAGTCCGTCCGCAGCAGCCTTTCCGAGAAGGAATAATTCACATGGATGCCGGACAGGGTCATCTTGTAGCGGCCGTAGCGGTCAGAAAGATACTCCCGGTATGTCGTCTTGCCGGCCCGGCCGCCCGCAAACTGCGCCACCGGGATGTCCGCCTCGTTGTGGATATAGGGCGGATTGGAAAATGGCCACAGAAGTTCCTTCTCCGCAAGCGACGCCAGCGTCCGCTGGATCCGCCTGGTATATCCGTAAAGGCTCGCGACCGCTTCTTCGGCGGAAGGCAGTGCCGGGGTATTGATCTCCGTCTGGTTCTCACAGAAGTCGCGTACAATGTGTTCGCTGCCGGGAAACGGGTTGGGCGTGTGGGCCATATGCCCCTCCGGCGTCACCCGCAGGCTTTCTTTTTCCAGTCCGAACACGCCGTCAAGCAGCAGGGCGCGCACGGATTCATTTTCCACATGGAACATAATATTCACCTCAATTCATCGGAGGCAGGCACTTCCGGCAATCTTCAGAGCCATTTCCCGCCATCTTCAACCATTTTCGGGCTATTTTCAGCAATCCTCGGAAAATTTCAGCCGGCCCGGCAAGAATTCGACGGCGGCCCTCCCGTCATCCTGATTTCAGGAGAACGTGCCGGAACGATCCTCTTTCTCCAAAATATACCGGACCTGTGCGTCCCTCTCTTCCGGCGTATCCGCCCGCAGAAGATACGCATGATTCCCCATCTCCGGCGCCAGAACCGGGTCCACGTCCATTTCCTCAATGATCTGTCCGCCCAGGCGTTCCCGGATCTCCTCCGGGCTGTGGACGTAGCGGAGAGAATTTTTCCGCCCTGCATGGGTGATATAATGCTTAAAGCTGCTGTTCATAAAACAGCGGTCATAGATGAGGCTGTCGGCCCAGATCGTATACACGTCCGTATCGTAGGCGTAATTCATCTTGTCCGGGATACGCCCGCCGGGAGCGCGCATATTGACCTCCAGACCCACGATATCTCCGCGCCGCCCCAGCCCCTCACAGTCCTCATCCAGCCGGAAAAATTCAAAATGGAAAAATTTGTTCCGGGTGTCGAATTCCTGGAGCAGCCGTGTCCCGGCCTCCCGCAGATCGTCGGGCGGAGCCTGGCAGTAACTGACCACATCGCTGCCGGAATTCACCGCATCCATCAGGCTGACGGGCAGGCACTGGCTGGCGGCGAAAAGGACATTTTTCCGGCTGTCGGTGATGCCGTCAAAGGTCTCCACATGTCCGGGAACACATTCCTCCTCGATCAAGACGACCGACGGATCACGCTTCTCCCAGAAATCCGTCAGTTCCGCCGCGTCATGGAGCCTGTATGTGCCGGACGCGCCTACACCCTGATCCGGCTTGACGATGACCGGCCAGCCCGCAAGTTCCGCGAACTTCAATGCTTCCTCCCGGGAAGCGGGCAGCGTCCACCGGGCCGTCGGGATACCGGCCCGCCGGTAGGCGGCCTTCATGCGGGATTTGCGGTTCATGTCCGCCATATCTGCCAGCTTCGGTCCGCTGGCGATATTGAAATCCGTGCGCAGCCTGGCGTCCAGTTCCAGCCAGTATTCATTCTCGCTTTCCACGAAATCGATACGCCCCCAGCGGAAGATGTACTCCGCCGCCGCACGGTAGACTGCCTCGTAATCCTTAAGGCTCCCCACAAAGCGGTAATCGGTCAGCGCGTTCTGACAGTCCGCTCCGATCCCCTCCCAGGGACAGTCGCCAATCCCCAGAACCGTCACGCCCCGCTCCTTAAGGCGCGCGCAGAACTGGTAGAAATGGCGCGGAAAATGGGGGGATATAAAAATCACATTCATAATGGACGCCTCCTGCCTAATATTTACCCACCTGTTAAGTATGTTAATATGGATATTATATAGTTGCTCTTCCCGCTTCTGTCAAGTATTTTCCCATCTGACATTAGAATAATTTTGCCGCTGTGAAATTGATCTCAAACCGGGCGGGAATGGCTCTTTTCCCGGATCAATAAGCAGCAAGTTTCGACATGACCGGACCAGCCGAACATGTCACAGCACTGAACCTTCTTAAGCTCATATCCGTTCTCACACAGGTACTTCAGATCCCGCGCCAGCGTCGCCGGATCACAGCTCACATACACCACGCGCGCGGGCTCCATCTTCCCAATCGTCTCCAGGCAGGCCGCGCCGCAGCCCTTGCGCGGCGGGTCCACGACGATCACATCCGCACAGACCTGCCCCTGCCCGTACAGCCGCGGCAGCACCTCCTCCGCCTCGCCCTCATAGAATTCCACGTTGGCCAGCCCATTTAACCGGGCGTTCATGCGGGCGTCCGCCACCGCCTCAGGAACCACCTCCACGCCATAAACCTTCCCCGCTTTCCGGGCGAGAAAAAGGGAGATTGTCCCGATCCCGCAGTAAAGGTCCCACACCGTTTCCGTTCCGGTCAGCCCCGCATATTCCAGCACCGTACCGTAGAGTTTCTCGGTCTGCGCCGGATTCACCTGGCAGAAGGACTGTGGGGAGATGCGGAACTTCACACCGCCGATACGGTCCGTGATGTAGCCGGGACCGTAGAGATGGACGATTTCCCGCCCCAGAACCACATTCGTCCGCTCCGTATTGATACAGTAAGAAATGCTTGCCATGCCCTCAAGCTGGCACAATGCCGCGGCCAGTCTTTCCGCCGCCGGCAGCCGGCGCCCGTTGATCACCAGGCACACCATCAGTTCGCCGGTCCGGAACCCCTTGCGGATCAGCGCGTGGCGCACGAGGCCGCGATGTGCCTCTTCCTCGTAGGGAAGCACCCCGTTCTCTCTCATATACCGCTTGATAATCGAAAGGATCTGCCGGTTTTCCTCCACACCCAGCAGGCAGTCATCGTGCGGAATCAACGTATGCGTCCGGCCCGCGTAGAAACCGGTTAGGATCTCGCCGTTTTTGCCGGAGCCAAAAGGGATCTGCGCCTTGTTGCGGAACCGCCATGGATTCTCCATGCCCAGGATCGGATAGAAGGAAATGTCCGCCGCTTCCGCAGATCCTTCCGTCACGTACCGGAGGCCGTCGAATCCCCCGATCCGCCGCAGGCTCTCCCATACTTTCCGTTCCTTAAAGCGCAGACCTTCCTCATACGACATCGCCTGCAGCTGGCACCCGCCGCACTGCCTCGCCACCGGACAGGGCGGCACGACGCGCTTCGCAGACGGCTGTATCACCCGTTCCAGCCGCGCGAAACCGTATGACTTCTTCGCCTTCATCACCTTCGCCTCGACCACGTCGCCGATCACCGTGTCCTTGATAAACCAGATATATCCGTCCTGCCTCCCGATGCCGGAACCGTCCTCCGCCAGATCCTCGATTGTCACCGTGAATCGGTCGTTCTTCCTCCGCTCCTTTTTCTCATCTTTTCCCACGCTCATCTTTTCCTGCTCCTGTTTTCCAACTTTCATTTCAAGCATTGCCATTTTCCCCTGCTGCTGCACTGCTTTTCTGTTGCCGCTTCTCTGCTTCTTCTCGCCGCTTTTTCTTTTCCTTGCTGCCTTTTCCTGCTGTTCCTTTTTCCTGCTGTTTTCCCTGCCGCGTTTTCCCGCCACTTTTTCCCCTGTTGCCGCTTCTCCCTGCACTTGCTTTTTCCTGCCTCTGCGTTTTCTTTTCGCCCTTTCTGCGATTTTCTTTCTACTAAATTTCGCTTTTCGTAAGATTTTTTAGACTTCTTTCATGGAAAAAACAAAGTCTCTTCACATTTACCTGTTATGATAAGATCATTCCAGAGAAAGATTACACGGTCGGCCTGCTGCCATCTGCGATCCGGTTTACACGGCAGGCCGCCTGACAGGACCTCGGAAATGAGGCCGATTTGGATGGCGCATACCAACGCGGCCTCGACTAACAACTCAAGCCACGCTGCTTTTTACATAAACATACCTTTAACCTCTCATTATGGAAACAAAATGAGCTGTCACGCACCGTAACCCGTGCAGGCAGCTCGTTTTGCATATTCCGCGCGTTCTGCGCTTCAGCCCGTACCGGGGCGCCGGGGCCGCCGCAGATTCGCAGACTCCGGCCACTTTTCCGGCGCTTACCCGATTTTTCCGGCAATTACCCGGTTTTTCCGGCCACTTTTCCGGCGCTTACTCCGACGTCCGCCGCAAATTTGTCTCCAGGAAACGGTTATATCCCAGCCACCCCTTATTGCAGCCGCCGCTCTGGATCGCCTCGATCATCGTCTCCATCTTGGCGTCCATATTATCGGCAAAGCTGAGCGCCAGCGCCTCCAAAAGCGCCGGTTTCTTGGGTGAGCCGAATTCCAGTTCCCCATGATGGGCCAGGATACAGTGCAGAAGTTCCGTCCTGAGTTTCTCCGGGAAATCCTCGATCGTAAGGCTCCTTTCCCGCACCATCTCCGCGCCGATGACGATATGCCCCAGAAGCTGCCCCTCGTCCGTATAGTCATTCTCCGGCAAGGCTGACAACTCGCGCAGTTTCCCGATATCGTGAAACATGGCCGCACAGACCAGCAGATCCCGGTTCAGCTCCGGATAATGCCCCGCCAGATAACTGCAGATGTCCGTCACGCTCAGCGTATGCTCCAGAAGACCGCCCACGAATCCGTGATGGACGCTCTTGGCCGCGCTGTGGAACTGAAATGCCTTCGCGAAATCCGGATCGTCCAGGAAAAAAGACCCTGCCAGCCGGTTCAGAAACGGATTCTTCATGCTTCGGACATACTCCTGCATCTGCGCATACATGCGGCCGATATCCTTGCCGCTGACGGGCAGATAGTCCGCGGGGTCATATTCCCGGCTGTCCGCCCGCCGGATCCGCCGGATATTCAGCTGGTTGCTTCCCATAAACACCGTCACATCCGCATCCACGCGAACGTAATCCAGCACTTCAAACTCCCCCACTCCCGGCGACGCCAGATCCCAGATCTTGGAATCAATCGTACCGGTTTTGTCCTGCAGAACCAGATTGCCGTAGTCCTTGCCGGCCTTGGTCTGGGCGATCTGCCTGCTCTTGCACAGATAAACCTCCGAGATACGCATGCCCTCCTTGAGCGACTCGATATATTTCATGTCCGTTTCCCGCCCTCCTGTTCCTCTCACGGCCGGATACTTATCCTCCACACGTCTTTTCTCTCATAACCGGATATCCGTCCCCTGCGTGTCCTTGCCTCTCACGGAATGCCAGGCATATTACCTGGCTCCCACATTCACCTGGTATTCCTGTTCAACATATTCCTCCGCTCCCTTACGCTGCACGACAACCGTCACCGGTTCTCCCACATTCAGGCCAAACACCTGTGACTGGTACTCGCCGATCTTCTCCACATCCGTCTCGCCGATCCGCACGATGATATCGCCGTTTAGGATACCCGAGTTGTAGGCAGGTCCCCCGGCACTGCATTCCGAGACATAGATCCCGGCAGGAACCCCGCTCTCCTTCATCGCTTCGCTGACCTCCTGGACCTGGGTCCCCAGATACGGAACCGGAAGCCCGTTGGACATCTTCTCCAGCATCGTCTTATAATCGGAAATGGACATCGCCACCGCAATGCCGCTTTCGTTCCCGTAAGCGTCTGTCACCCAGCCGATGATCTCCCCCGCCGTATTCAGCAAAAAGGTCCCCGCCGACGCATCCGCCGTCACATCCGCGCACAGAAGGCGCGTCACACCGTCCGGCACCTGGACATTCCGCACGATATTGGAAATGAATCCGTATGCGCTGGAACGCACCGCCCCCGCGGGTGCTCCCACCGCGATCACCACATCGCCCTGCCTCGCGAGATAGGAATTCCCCAGCGGAATCGCCGCGACCAGCTCCCTCGTCGAATCTTCCAGCGCCGCCATCTCCACGCTGACCACCGCCATCCCGGCCGCCCCGTCGATCTGCCGCACCGTGCAGTCTGCCTCCATGCCGTCCGCAAATGTAACCCGCAGGGCGTCCGCATTCTCGATAGCCGCGGCCTGCGTCAGAATCATCATCTCCTGCTCCGTAGCGGCGATCACCGCCCCGGCATAGAGGCCGGCCGTCTCGACCGGATTGTCAAACCAGTCCAGCTCCTGCCGCACCGAATGAACCACCACGATCCCATTATTCGCCGCAGCCACCACGCTGCGCAGAGAGGCATAGATTGCGTTCAGGTCGTCAGCCGTGTAGCTGTACTTCCCGATTACCTCATTGATAAT
Organism: uncultured Hungatella sp.; assembly: GCA_964471835.1. GTDB lineage: Bacteria > Bacillota > Clostridia > Lachnospirales > Lachnospiraceae > UBA3402. The sequence goes on along the minus strand of CAYYHX010000010.1, from coordinate 12,432 downwards.
ATCTTCGATCGGCTCCGTCTCTGTCCCCGACTCTTCTTCTGTCTCCGAAGATTCCGCTGCCAGAGAATCCTTCGCTGCGGACTCTGCTGCGGAAGCTTCCATCGTCTCCGATTCCGCTCCGGAAGTCCCCGTCGCCTGAGACCCCGTCACCGCGGATTCTGTCCCGGAAGTCCCCGTCGTCTCCGGCTCCGCTGCGGGAGACCCTGCCGCCTGAGACCCCGTCACCGCGGATCCCGTCGCGGAAGATTCCGTCGTCTCCGATTCCGCTCCGGAAGTCCCCGTCATCTGAGACCCCGTCGCGGAGGATCCCATCGTCTCCGATTCCGCTCCGGAAGTCCCCGACGTCTGAGTCTCCGTCACCGCAGACCCTGTCGCGGAGGACTTAGATGTCTCCGACTCCGCTGCGGAAGACCCTGACGCCGCGGATCCTGTCCCGGAGAATTCTGCCTCGATGGATTCCTTCGCCGGATCGGTACCGGAAAGTGCCGCCCCGGAAGATTCCGGCCCGGAAGGGGTTGTCGGTGAACCCGCCGTCCCGGAAGGCTTCATCGGCGAGCCGGCCGTATCCATATCCGTCGGGATCGTCACCGTCGGAGCCGCAGTGGGGGCAGCCGTCGGCATCAGATAACGCTCTGCAAGCGGACCCGCCACGGCAAAGGTGGTCCCCGCCGCGATCCCCGCAATAACCGCAAGAATCACATAGCCAAAGACGCGAAATACCATCTGCCGCTTCGTCCTCGGCGGCTTCGCCACTTTTTCACGTATAAACGGGCGTTTCCCTTCCGTCTCCCGGGAGGAGTCATTGTTATCCGGCATGCCTGCGCTCCTTTCAGAAAATCTGCCTCTATTATAATTTCTGCCGCGGATTTATGCAAGCAAAACCCTGTTCCGCATCGAAATTTCCGCGTGTCAACTTCAAACAGTTTTCTGCCATCGGATGTTTATCCGATGTGAGAACCGGTGCCAAAATGTGCTTATAAGCGAGCTTAACGCCTGTTTTGGCGCCGGTTCTCCCGCCGTCTGAACTGTTACATAAATTGTAAGAAAAATAAAAGACAGAAGCCTGCCAGATATGATATACTCATGAAAGAAGATTTGAGGCCCGTCATACGGGAATACTCATAAGAAATGCAGCTACCCATCCCATATTATATACACGAATAATACGGCAGCTATCTGTCAAATGTGATAGAATCACAGAAAAAGCGAAAGACAGCCGTACATGAGGTGCCTCACAGATAGAGGGCATTACAGGGCATTCCCTCTGCGATGCCGAACAAGGATCACCGGATATGAATGAAAAAGTATTAAAAACTCTGGAATACGACAAAATCATCGCCCAGCTGGCCGACTGCGCCGGCTCCCCCTTAGGCCGCGCTCAGTGCCTGGCCCTGGTTCCCCTCACGGATCTTGCGGACATCACCCGAGCCCAGGCCGAAACATCCGACGCCCTGACCCGGATCCGGCTGAAAGGCGGCCTCTCCTTCACCGGCCTTAAGGACGTGGGCGCTTCCTTAAAGCGCTTAGAGATCGGCAGCTCCCTCTCTATCACTGAACTTCTGTCCGTCAGCGCCATCCTGACCATCGCGGACCGCGCCAGATCCTACGGCTGCCACGAGGAGAATGACCAGATCCCGGACGATTCCTTAGAGGAACTGTTCCGCTCGCTCGATCCGCTCACACCGCTCAACAATGAGATCAAGCGCTGCATCCTTTCCGAAGAGGAGATCAGCGACGACGCGAGCCCCGGTCTCCGGAGGGTGCGCCGCTCGATGCGGTCCGTTTCCGAAAAAGTCCACAGCCAGCTGAACGCGCTCCTGAACCAGAACCGCACCTATCTGCAGGACGCCGTCGTCACCATGCGGGACGGCCGCTACTGCCTGCCGGTGAAGGCCGAACACAAGAGCCAGGTCCCGGGCATGATCCACGACCAGTCTTCGACCGGCTCGACCATTTTCATCGAACCGATGGCTGTCGTACAGCTGAACAACCAGATGCGGGAACTGGAGATCGAGGAGAAGAAAGAGATCGAGGCGGTTCTGGCGGAGTTAAGCAATCAGACGGCCCCTTATATGGAAGAAATCCGCGTCAACCAGAATGTCCTGACGCGGCTGGATTTCATTTTCGCCAAGGCGGCGCTCTCCCGCCGCTATCAGGGCAGCGAGCCGAAATTCAACAAGGACGGCTGGCTGAACATCAAGGAGGGGCGGCACCCGCTTCTGGATCCGGCGAAAGTGGTGCCGATCAATATCCATCTGGGCCGCGAATTCGACCTTCTGGTCGTCACCGGCCCCAATACCGGCGGCAAAACCGTGTCGCTTAAGACCGTCGGCCTGCTCACTCTCATGGGACAGGCAGGACTGCATATCCCGGCCTTTAACGGCTCGGAGCTGGCGGTTTTCGACGAGGTATTCGCGGACATCGGCGACGAGCAGAGCATCGAACAGAGCCTGAGTACCTTTTCCGCCCACATGAAGAACATTGTCTCCATTCTGGACAAAGCGGATTCCAACTCTCTCTGCCTCTTTGACGAGCTGGGCGCGGGGACCGATCCGACGGAAGGAGCGGCGCTTGCCATCGCCATCCTGACCTTCCTCCACAACATGAAATGCCGCACGATGGCCACGACCCATTACAGCGAGCTGAAAGTCTATGCGCTGACGACTCCCGGCGTCGAGAACGCCTGCTGTGAATTCAGCGTGGAGAACCTGCAGCCCACCTACCGGCTGCTGATCGGAATCCCCGGCAAGAGCAACGCGTTCGCGATCTCGAAGAAGCTGGGGCTGCCCGATTTCATCATCGAGGACGCCCGGACCCATCTGGAAAGCAATGACGAAGCCTTTGAGGATATGCTCGCCAGCCTGGAAGAGAGCCGCGTCCTCATCGAGAAGGAGAAGGCCGAGGCAAAGGCATATAAGGAAGAGGCCGCGCGCCTGCGGGAGCGCCTCTCCCAGAAGGAGGAGCGCCTTGACGAGCGGAAGGAAAAGCTACTGCGGCAGGCCAACGAGGAGGCCCGGCGCATCCTGCAGGAAGCCAAGGAAACCGCCGACCAGGCCATCCGGAATATCAACAAACTGGCCCCTTCCCCCGAAACCGGCAGGGAACTGGAAGCCGAGCGCACGAAACTCCGCGAACAGATGGACAAAGTAGACGGGAAGCTGGCCGTCAAGGCCAAAGGTCCGAAGCAGACCATATCCCCCAAGGCGCTCCATATCGGTGACGCAGTCCGGGTGCTGCCGCTTAACCTGAACGGTACGGTCAGCACGCTGCCCAACGCCAAGGGCGACCTGTTCGTCCAGATGGGCATCCTGCGCTCGCAGGTGAATATCAAAGATCTGGAGCGGATCGAGGAAGCCACGATCACCGGCCCGGACGGCGCGGGCGGCACGGCCGATATCCGCGGCGGGACTTCCAGACCGAGCGGTTCCGGTCAGGGCGGTTTTAGCCAGAGCGGCGGCTCCCGCGGCACCGGGGCCGGCAGCATCGGCATGGCCAAGTCTCTCACCGTCTCGCCGGAGATCAACCTGATCGGCAAGACCACCGACGAGGCGATCCCTCTGCTCGACAAATATCTGGATGACGCCTACCTGGCCCATCTGCCGCAGGTGCGCATCGTCCACGGGCGCGGCACCGGCGCGCTGCGAAACGCCGTCCACAAACGGCTCAAGCGTTTGAATTACGTCCGGGAATTCCGCCTGGGCGAATACGGCGAAGGCGATACCGGCGTGACGATCGTGATGTTTAAGTAGGGGCAGAGTATTCGCTCCCGGCTTCGCTTCGCCCGTTTTAATTTGAACGATAGAAACATCGGGAAATGTATTCTCAAAGATGCAGCAAAGACCGACATTTATCTTTATTAATAGAAACCTTTAATAAGAACCGGCATTTACCAAGACGGGCATAGAAAGGAGAGAATAGCCCATGGCTGGAAAACAGAGAGTCCTGATCGTCGATGATGACGCCAATATTGCGGAACTGATTTCCCTTTACCTGACCAAAGAATGCTACGAAACAAAGATCGTCTCGGACGGCGAGGAGGCCCTGCGCACCTTCCCTTCCTTTCGCCCCAACATCGTCCTCCTGGATCTGATGCTGCCCGGCATCGACGGCTATCAGGTCTGCCGCGAGCTGCGGACTTTTTCCCAGGTTCCCATCATTATGCTGTCCGCCAAAGGTGAAATCTTCGACAAAGTGCTGGGGCTGGAACTGGGCGCGGACGATTACATGATCAAACCATTCGACTCCAAGGAACTCGTCGCGCGCGTTAAGGCGGTTCTGCGCCGCTCTCAGGCGGTGCCTTCTGCCGCACCCGCGCCCGGCACGGACCAGCAGGGCGAATATGTTGAATACCCGGGACTGATCGTCAACCTGACCAACTACTCCGTCATTTACCAGGGGCAATCTATCGATATGCCGCCCAAGGAACTGGAACTGCTGTATTTCCTGGCGTCGTCGCCGAACCAGGTCTTTACCCGCGAACAGCTTCTTGACCATATCTGGGGCTACGAATACATCGGCGGCACCCGCACGGTGGACGTCCATATCAAGCGTATGCGCGAGAAGATCAAAGACACCGAGAACTGGGCCATTACCACCGTCTGGGGCATCGGCTACAAATTTGAGGTAAAACGGTGAAGCGGAGACATTCCCTCTACTACAAATTCATACTCGGATACCTCGTGTTCGGCGTCCTCGGTTTCCTCGTTATCGCCACCGTGTCCTCCGAGTGGATGTACCGGATCCTCCTGTCCACCCGGGCCGACAATTTATACGACGCGGCCAGCATGCTGGCCTCCCGCTATTCCGACTTCTACCGCGGAACTACGCAGTCTGAGGAAGACACCCGCGCCCTGCTTGATACCGTATCCTCCTATCTCCATACCGAAATCTGGATCGTAGATACGCGGGGTACTGTCGTCGAGGACAGCGTCCGCGGCGCCCGCACCGACACGGTGATCGAGGATTTCGACCCGACCTTCACCGGAACCCGCGGCTATGCCGTGGGTAATTACCATAACAGCTTTGCCGGCGATGTCCTGAGCGTCTGCGCCCCCATCACCGGCAACTACGCCACGCATGGCTATGTCCTGATCCATCTTCCCGTCAGCGAGCTGGCCGGCATCCGCGATCAGATATTGAATGTCCTGTATGTGACGTTCTGCATCCTGCTCGGGCTGTCATTGATCATCCTGCTGATCTTTACGGTCACGGTGTATTTCCCGCTGCGCAAGATCACCGACGCGGCCAGGGAATACGCGGAAGGCCATCTGCACCACCGCGTTGTTCTCAACACCCAGGATGAAGTCGGATACCTGGCCGACACGCTGAATTACATGTCCGAGAAACTGGAAAAAAGCGATGAATACCAGAAGAATTTCATCGCCAACGTATCCCACGATTTTCGCTCGCCTCTGACTTCCATCAAGGGCTATCTGGAAGCGATCCTGGACGGCACGATCCCGCCGGAACTGCAGGACAAATACCTCCGGCTGGTCATCTCCGAGACAGAACGGCTGAACAAGCTGACCCAGGGGCTCCTGACCCTGAATTCTCTCGACGCCAAGGGCCGCCTCAACCGGACGAACTTCGACGTCAACCGGGTCATCAAAGATACGGCGGCCAGCTTCGAGGGAACCTGCGACGCCAAAGACATCATTCTGGATCTGACCTTTTCCGAACCCTCCACTTCTGTCTATGCGGACATGGGCGAGATCCAGCAGGTTCTCTATAACCTGATCGACAACGCGATCAAATTCAGTCACAACGGCTCCACCATCTTCATCCAGACTTCCACACGCTATGAGAAAGTCTTCGTCTCCGTGAAGGACACCGGCATCGGCATCCCCCGCGACAGCCAGAAGAAGATCTGGGAGCGCTTCTACAAGACCGACCTCTCCCGCGGCCGGGACAAAAAAGGGACAGGACTCGGCCTGTCCATCGTAAAAGAAATCATCCAGAACCACGGGGAAACCATCGACGTCATCAGCACCGAGGGCGTCGGAAGCGAATTCATCTTCACGCTGCCGCGTTCCACGAAAGACTGACCGCGCTGACCGCATCCCCGCTCACCTGCCGGCCCTGCAGACGGCAGGCAGGCACAGCTTCCGCGCTTCCTCTGCGCTTATCCGTTCTTCTCGCGGTACGCCGCCAGCAGACGGTTGATCCGCTTCGTCGGGTTCAGCAGTTCGCTTAAAGAATCGTCATGATTCAGATTGTCGATGATCAGCGCAATGTATTTGCTCATATCCACGTTAATATAATACGGTTTCGAGAGAAGCGTCGGCGTCTGGTACACCAGATTCGTCGTCAGGATCCGGTCAATCAGGCCGTCCTCATAATACTTGTCAAACTGCGCCAGGCCGTTCGTAAACAGCCCGAACGTCGCGCAGACAAACACCTTCCGGGCCTTCCGCCGCTTTAGCTCCTTCGCCACATCCAGCATACTCTCACCGGAGGAAATCATATCGTCGATAATCAGGACGTCCTTGCCTTCCACATCGGAACCCAGAAATTCATGCGCAACAATCGGGTTCCGGCCGTTCACGATACGCGTGTAATCCCGGCGCTTGTAGAACATCCCCATATCCAGCCCCAGCACATTGGCAAAATACACGGCCCGGGACATGCCGCCCTCATCCGGGCTGATCACCATCATGTGGTCGCTGTCGATCTTCAGATCCGTCTCCGCTTTCAGAAGATATTTGATAAACTGATAGATCGGCTGCACGGTCTCAAAGCCGATCTCTGGAATCGCGTTCTGCACCCGCGGATCGTGCGCGTCGAACGTAATGATATTCTCTACACCCATGTTGGCCAGTTCCTGCAGTGCCAGCGCACAGTCCAGGGATTCGCGCCCGGAGCGCCTGTGCTGACGCCCTTCGTACAGGAACGGCATGATCACATTGATCCGGCGGGCCTTGCCCGCGGCTGCCGCGATGACTCTCTTCAGATCCTGAAAATGATCATCCGGGGACATATGGTTCGTCTGCCCGCACAGGGAATACGTCAGACTGTAGTTGCAGACATCCACCATGATATACAGATCGTCGCCGCGGACGGACTCCTCAATCGTCCCCTTCGCCTCGCCGGTTCCGAAGCGCGGCGTCCGGCTCTCGATGATGTAGGAGTCCCTCTGATATCCGGCGAAAGCGATCGTTGACTTGTGCTCGCTCTCGCGGTCATGCCTCCAGGCAACCAGATAGTCGTTCACTTTCTCTCCCAGCTCCCTGATACTCCGAAGCGGGACCAGGCCCAGCGGGCCTACCGGAATCGTCTCAATGGTCTTCTCCTCGTATATCATGTTTTCCTCCGACTATGCAGCTCAACACCAGGTCCGACGCTATCTTTTATACCATTCCGCCGCCTGCTCTGTCAAGATGGGCGGCAGCTTTTCCCTTGCCGCCGCGTGCGGAGATCCTCTCCGTAAAGCGGGATGATAGTATAAGCGCTCGTGATCCGCGACGAAACCCGGTCCGAATACGTGTCCCGCAGCGTCGATACCGACAAATTCGTGGAAATAACCGTCCCTTTTCCACGCAGAAGCCGTTCATTCAGACAGTAGAACAGCTGCGACGAAACGAACGAATTATTCAGCTCCGTCCCCAGATCGTCGATGATCAGCAGATCGCAGTCCAGCACGTACCGGTACATATCCCGCAGTTCCTCCTCCGAGTCGGCATGGATCTTGCCGCCTGAGAAGACATCCACCAGATCATTCGCCGACAGGCAGATCACCGACTGCCCGCCATCAATCAGTTCCTTCGCAATGCAGTTGGTGAGGAATGTCTTCCCCACACCGGTGCCTCCGGTGAAAAGCAGGTTCCCGCCTTTTGAGGCAAAATTCGCGACATACTCACGGCACCATCCCAAGACCTGCCGCATATACTCCGCTACCGTCATCTCCAGTTCCGGAATAATCTCCCGGCTGTCATAGACGTCAAAAGAAAATGTCCCGAAATTCTCCCGCTTCAGGATCTCCTCGATATTGGACTGCGCATACAGGAGTTTCGTCTGTTCCTTCAGGAAACAGTGACACTTCTTCCCGTCCGCATATCCGGTGTCCCGGCAGTCCGGACAATGGTAGCGCATCTCCATATAATCCGGTTCATAGCCGTACTCCCGCAGAAGTTCCGCCTTCTCCCGGCGCAGCGCGGCCAGCGCGGCCTTCTTCTCCTGCCTGCCCTGCTCCTCCCCTTCCAGCAGAAGCCGCGCACAGGAGGCCGCGCAGGAGGCAATCGCATCCTCCAGCTCCTTCACCCGCGGCACATGCGCATAGACCTCCGCCCGGCGCAGATCCTGGGCGTGCTTATCCTCGTACTGCCGTTCATTATAGATCCTCATGATCGCCTGATACTGCGAATTGCTTAACGGCATGGCCTTTCCCTGCGGCCTCCTTCCGGTTCTACTGCTTTCCCAGACGCTCCCTTACCTGCCGAAGCACGATTGCGTCATAATCCGTATCCCTCTGCTCAAAATTATGGAAACGGTTCCGCGCGCCCTGGGAACCCCCGCGGGATGCGCCGCGACCGTTCGCGGACGCCCCTCCCCGGGAAGCCCGGCCTGCCGCGGATGCTCCTTCCCGCGATCCCTGACCTGCCGCGGTCACTCCTTCCCGCGATCCCTGACCTGCCGCGGACATTCCTTCCCGCGATCCCTGACCTGCCGCGGACATTCCTTCCCGCGCCTGCCTGTCTTCCGGACCCGCGACTCCTCCTGCTGCGGATTGCCGCCCGTTCCCTCCCGCGGCCTTCTCGCTTCTGGCCCTTTGTCTGGCCTCATCGAGCCTGTACACGTCTTCCATCGTCTGCGCGCCCGCTTTCTTCCACTCCATCAAGATCCGGTCCGCATAGGCAAAACTCGGCTTATTCGTCGCCGAAAGCGTCCGGGCGCAGGCTTCCAGGACCATACCTTTCTTAAATCCCCATTCCTGGAACCACCTCTGGATCATCTCCATCTCGGAACTGCCCGGCTGCCGGTCGCTCAAACCGAACGCCCGCATGACCGCAAACACCTCATTCGAATAGGCAGCCGTGTACTGCTTGGCGCGTTCTACCGTATTGATTCCCTTTTCATGCCAGTTAAGCCCTACCGTCTCCAGATAGCGGATGCTGTTATGTCCTCTCGTAACGCAGTATTCCACCAGATACTCCAGCAGCTCCGCGGGCAGCCGCAGGCTGTCATAGAGATAGGCAAACACCTCGCATTCCGTGTACGTAAACACCCTGTTCAGATACTTCTGTGCCACATAGAGCAGCTGCGTAAACTCCTCCTCGTCCTCCGACAGCTTTTTCACCTGCTCCGGCGTGTACGACGGCCTCGGAGCCGGAATCCTCGCGTCCGGCTGCCCGCTCCCCTCCGCGGCGCCGGCCCGCCCGTTCTCCGTCACGGAAACAACCGTATCCTCCGCAGCGCCAGCCCTGCTGTCGTATGCGGCCGCTGATGCGGACTGCCCGCTCTCCTTCTGTCCGGTGCCATCTCCCCGTGCCGCAGGTCTTCCCTGCGGAACCTCTCCGTCTTCCCATGCAGACAGTCCTCC
>CAYYHX010000010.1:0-2797 GCA_964471835.1 uncultured Hungatella sp. | reverse complement strand
GTGCCGCAGGTCTTCCCTGCGGAACCTCTCCGTCTTCCCATGCAGACAGTCCTCCCCGCAGAACCCTGTCATCTTCCTCCGCAGGCAGCCCTTCCCGCCTGCCCGCGGCGCTCTCCCGCGCAGCCGCTCCCGCGCTTCCCCGGCCGGCGCGGGCAGCCGCCTCCTGCCGGACGCCGGATGCTTCCAGGACGCCTACCTTCTCCCAGTAAGCAAGCGCCCGCCGGATATCCGACTCCGTGTCGTTTAACGCGTCCGCCGCCTCCGTCACCGTCACAACATGATCATAATGCCGCAGCAGGTACAGATATACCTTCACATACTCCCCGTTCGCGTCAGGCATATAACGGTCTATAAACTCATCCGCCACCAGCGTGGCCCTTATCTGCAGGTCTCTCTCCATGACATCCGCCCACCCGTCCTTCTTCTCTTTTCTTAGCATACCATATATTTCCCAAAAAGAAAATAGGCCCGCTTTTCCCATTTACCTTGGTGTGGACAATGTGAATTATGTGGATAACCGGTCAGCATGAGCAGGAAAATTTATCAGACTCCATAGAAATATCTGTTTCTTACAGCTTTTTCCGGATCGTGAACCGCTTGCTGATGGAAATAAAAACATCCACATAGTTTTCCTCACACATCCTGTTGAAAACTATGTGGATTTGTGGATAAGTTACATTGCAAGCAAGGCTTCGCCTACTTTTACGATATCTCCGGCGCCCATAGTTATCAACAAATCGCCGTTGACACAATTTTCCAAAATAAATTTTTCGATCTGTTCAAAGGAACCGAGATAATGCGCCGGAGTTCCCAGCGCTTCGATCCGTTCCGCGATATCACCCGAACTGACACCCAGCGAGTCGGTCTCGCGGGCCGCGTAGATGTCCGCCAGGATCACCTCATCCGCCGCCGCCAGCGCCTGCGCGAACGCGTCCAGGAACGCCTTCGTCCTCGTGTAGGTATGCGGCTGAAACACGCACCACAGCTTCCTGTGCGGATACTTCTTCGCCGCCTGAAGCGTGGCCTCGATCTCCCGCGGATGATGCGCGTAATCATCAATGATCGTAACCCCGCGGATCTCCCCTTTCTTTTCGAAACGCCGATTGGCGCCCGTAAACCCCGCCAGACCTTTCTGAATCGCCGCCGTGCCTGCGGAGAGTTCCCGGCACAGCGCGATAGCCGCCAGCGCGTTGTAGACATTGTGCTCGCCCGGCACACTAAGGACAATCCGCATCCGGCCTTCCGCCCCGTCGCCGGCTTCCTTTTGCGTCCACACCGCGTCAAAACAGGCCCTGCCATAACCGTCATAGGAAATATCCTCCGCCCTATATTGCGCGTCCGCCGATCTGCCGAACGTAACCACCCGGCAGGGAAGCCCCTCCACGATCTCGCCGACCCGGTCAATATCTGCGCTGGCCACCACCACGCCCCCGGCCGGCACCAGCTCCGCAAACCGCCGGAAGGAATGGCGGATATCCTCGATATCCTTAAAGAAATCCAGATGATCCTCCTCGATATTCAAGATAATCTCCATATTCGGACAGAATGACAGGAAACTGTTCGTATACTCGCAGGCTTCCGTCACAAACAGTTCGGAACCGCCTATCCGGATATTCCCACCAATCGAACCAAGGATGCCGCCGACCGTTACCGTTGGGTCCATATCCGCCGCCATCAGGATCTCCGTCACCATGGAGGTCGTCGTCGTCTTGCCATGCGTCCCCGCGATTCCGATGGCATAGCGGTACTGCCGCATCATCTGCCCCAGAAGTTCCGCCCTGCTTAACATCGGCAGTCCCTTCTTTCGGGCCGCCGCGAATTCCGGATTGTCCGGATGAACCGCCGCGGTATACACCACCGCATCGATTCCCTCCGTGATATTAGCGGCCGTCTGCCCGTATGCGATCCGGGCGCCCTTCTTTTCAAGCCTGGCCGTCAGATCCGAGCGGAACCGGTCGGAACCGGACACCGCAAATCCCTCCCCCATCAGGATCTCCGCCAGACCGCTCATGCTGATGCCGCCGATTCCGATAAAATGGATATGCCCCGGTTTGCCAAAATCGATCTGATACATGCTATTCACCTTTTCATTTTTTCATTTTCCCGTTTTCCTTTTACTTTTACCGCTTTTTATACGCAAAGTCAATGCCTTCTTCCTTTGCAGTACCGGAAAACGCCTGGGTTCAGCCGCCGGGCGTACGAAAACAGGCGGAAAATCACATGGATTTTCCGCCTGAAAAGAAACCATTCTTCCCTATTTCCGTCTTTTTACGGAACCCATACGCCATCCGAACCCACGAAATATCCGTCCGGCGTCATCTCATTCTTATACATCCGTCCCTTCTTCCCATCCGAAACCGGGTTAAAATAATAATACTTCCCGTCGATCAAAACCCAGCCGGTCATCATTCTGCCCTTCGTTCCGTTAGAAAGAGGATCCATATAATATGTACATCCGTCCGCTGGATCGACAAACCAGCCTGTAATCATATTTCCTGCCGCGTCAAAACGGAACCAGTCATAGATTGATGCACCGGCATTTACGTTCGCATACGGATTATACAGCGGCGCCCAGCTGTTCTTGCAGGCTTCGCCATTCTCATCCGTAAACGTCCAGTTGCCGTCTGCTGTCTGGTTCCAGCTGCCTACTTCCACATAATCCGGCATCGACGCGCGTATCTCGGGGCCTGGCACAACAGGAAGCAGGGGAACCGCAGCCGGCGCGGCAGCCGTGCCGGAATCGGATTCGCTGTTCTCATAGCTGAAGGAGACGTCGCCGGATCCGGAAGAAGAACCG
>CAYYHX010000009.1:0-32290 GCA_964471835.1 uncultured Hungatella sp. | reverse complement strand
ACTTTGCTGGAAAAACAGGGGAATTCCATGATTTAATCGCAGAGCTGGCTACTCTACGACATCCTGCCGCCGGAGACGGGTGTGTCTGACGGCAGATCAGACCCGGGCAAGTGGTTCGTGATTCCTATTATACTTCCATTTGCCGGTCTTTGCCGAAAAATTGTTGTATCAGATTGCAAAACCCTGATTGGAACCGTGAGCCTTGAGGAGGCGGTTCCTCTGAAGGGGGTTATAACGGCCACAGTGTATGCGGAGCGGGTCGGTTTCAGCGGCCTCGCTGCGCACAGACAAGTGGTATGTGTATCCGGGCTGACCATAGGGACGGGACGGCATGGCGAAGCCTGTGCTTTCGCCGAAAGCCAGACATGGCAGGTGGCGGGACGGCATGGCGGAGCCTGTGCTTTCACCGAAAGCCAGACATGGCAGGTGGCAGGACAGAATGGCGGAGCCTGTGCTTTCACCGGGAACCGGTCAGGGCGGGTTTCGGGGCGAAAGGGATTGTATGAAAAGGAATCGCGTGAAAAAGAATCATCCGAAAAGAATTACGCGAAAAGAAATCGTGCGCGAAGGGATCCCGCCGGCTGGCAGGCATGTACCCTTGCAGCATGGCAGTCATAAGGGGCAGGCAGAGGAGGCGGCGTCAGGAATGATGTGGTATGCGATTCAGACCTATACGGGAAGGGAAGAGCGGCTGGTGGAGATGCTCCGCCTGCAGCTGCCGAAAAGCAGTTACGGGGAATGTTTCGTAGCCTACTTCGAGCAGCTCCGTGACAGACGGCAGGAGAACCAGATCCACATCCTGCGCCTGTTTCCCGGCTACATTTTCATCTCATCCGACGACATCGGCTGTTTGTTTGAACATCTGAAGACCGTCCCGGCTATGGCGAAGATCATTGCCAGCGGCGCGTATGAGTTTGCCCCTCTCTCCGAGGGCGAGGCCGCATTTCTTCTGGAAATGATGGATTCTGACCATATAGTCCGGCTCACCTATGTGGCGACGGACGGGAAGGATCATGTTTCATACCTCGCCGGGCCGCTTATGAATTGTTCCGGCCGCATCCAGTCCTACCAGTTCCGGAAAAGGTACGCGCTGGTGCGGCTGCAGATCGCGGGGCAGGAGAAGATTGTGCGGCTTGGGATCATTCTGAATGACGACATCCGCAGAGAGATGCGCTACGGGAAAGTCGAGGCCCGGATTGACTGCCCCCGCGAATATGTAATTCCGGCGGGCGGGAACCGTCCTGCCGGTGCGCCGTCTGAAAAATTGAAGGGAGGCGACAGCGTAGCGGTCGTCGAAGGGGCCTTTGAGGGCAATGTGGCCGTTATCCGTCAGGTAAAGGGAAACGCGGTGCGAATCACCGTGCATATCTTTGAGCGGGAGATCCTGTTGGAAATGCCCTCCGGGAGCGTCAGGAAGCTGGCGTGAGGGGAAGACCGCATAGGTAAGAGCGTTTTGACGGCTGGCAGCAGCGACAGAAGAGGAGAAGGAACGGGTGCTTTGGTATAAGTTAAAGACCTGGTACGGAAGCGAGGAGGCACTGGTGAAAGAGATCCGGAGAACCGTGCCGCCGTACCTGTATGAAGATGCATTTGTTATTACCAATGAACGGAACCTGCACCGCAGGCAGCAGAGCGTCATCGTACCCGAACTTCTGTTCCGGGGATGTGTGTTTCTCACCTGTGTGGAAACAGAACCCCTGTTCCGAAGGCTGGAAAAGATTCCGTCCATATCCCGTCTGATCGCGGCCGGGTACCTGTCTATGTTCCCTCTGATGGAGAGAGATGCCCGGTTTCTGGAGAGAATCTCAGGGCCGGATCATGTAGTACATGTTTCTTATGTGCTGCGGGAATCGGCGGAGGGGAACCGGTACCGTGTCTGCGGTCCGCTGGAATATCTGCTGGACGGGGTCGAGAAAATCCGCTTTTCCAGCAGGCTTGCGAAGACGCACAGGAGGCTGTGGGGCGAGGATAACGTGCTGCCTTTGGGAATCCTGACAAAGGAAGACATCGGCGTGTGGATTCTCAACCGGGGGGAGGAGATACTGTCTGAACCGCCGGCAGCGGATCACTATTCGCTTCTGGAGATCGGGAAGGACGATGCGGGGAGGAACACCTACCGGGTATGCAAGACCGTGACACTGCTCCCGCAGGGCGAAGGGCTCAGAAGGACGGAGCCGGACAGGGGCGAGAGGGTTCATAACGGATGAAAAAGGCGCTGATGACCGCTTCCGTTGCATCGATGCTGGATAACTTTAACCGCAATAACATAAAACTCCTTCTGGAAGAAGGTTATGAGGTTACGCTGGCCGCTAATTTTGACGCCGCGGAGGACTCCAGCCCCCTCCCGAAACTTTTGAGGTTTAAGGAGGAGATGGAGGCGCTGGGCTGCCGCGCCGTGCAGATCGATTTCAGCAGAAAGATTAGGAACATTCCGAAACAGGTGCGGTCGTACCGGCAGCTTCAGGCTCTGGCAGGAGAAGGATTTGCGCTGGTCCACTGCAATTCTCCGATCTGCGCCGCCATGACCCGCCTGGCATTTAAGAAGAAACGAAAACAAGGAACCCGGGTGATCTACACCGCCCACGGGTTCCATTTTTATCGGGGAGCCCCGCTTAAGAACTGGCTGCTCTATTTCCCCGTAGAATGGGTCTGCGCCCGCTGGACGGACGTTCTGAACACGGTCAACGGGGAAGATTACCGATTCGCGAAAAAATGGCTGAAAGCGGGGCGGATCGTCCGCCTGCCCGGAGCCGGAATCGATCTGGAGAAGTTTCGGCCGGGGAACGACGGACGGGAGGAAATCCGCGGGGAACTGGGAATCCGGAAGGATGAGACGCTGCTGCTGTCGGTCGGGGAACTGAGCAGGCGAAAGAACCATGCCGCGGTGATTAAGGCTCTCGGGCAGCTGGACGCTTCCCGGATCACATACGTTATCTGCGGGAAAGGGGAGTTGGAGGGGGAACTGAAACGGCTGGCAAAGAGACTGAAGTTAGAGGATAAAGTAATATTTCCCGGATATCGGGAGGACATTTCCGAACTTTGCCATGCCGCGGATCTGTTCGTCTTTCCGTCTCTGCAGGAAGGTCTGCCGGCGGCGCTGCTGGAAGCGGCGGCGACCAAAACTCCCGTTATCTGTTCCGATATCAGGGGGAACCGGGAACTTGTGGGAGAGAAGGAACTTCTTTTCAACCCGAAACGGCCCGCCTCCATCGCGGAGTGCATTCGCCGTGCGGCCGGTTTGGATCGCGGCGCCGGCAGGAAGGAAAAGCCGCCGGAAGGGCTTTCGCGTTCTTCCGAAGCGGTGGAACGCCATTATAAAAAGGCCCTCGGGTACCGGATGGAAAAGGTGGCCGATAAGATGAGAGAGGAATACATTTTCGAAGATAATCCGGCAGGTCTGCCGGCGGAAGAGGCAGGAATTCCCCATGTCCGGGGATAAGGACCGGCGGAAGCCGTTGATCCTTCATGTCCTGAAATCCTCCGTGTATTCCGGGGCGGAGAACGTGATCCTTACGATCATGCGGAATCTGTCAGATCGGTTTGATTTCATCTATGTGGCGGGAGAAGGCCCCATCCGGCAGGTGTTGGAAAAAGAGGGGATTCCCTTCCGGCTGCTGCCGCGCTTCAGCGTAAGTCAGGTGCGTAAAGCGGTCAGGACATATGATCCCGACGTCGTGCACGCGCATGATTTCTCCGCCAGCGTCCTGTGTGCCGCGGTGAAGGGCCGGTTCCGTCTCCTGTCGCATCTGCATAACGACCCTCCGTGGACCCGTTCATGGAACCTGCGGAGCCTGGCCTATGCCGCCTGCCGCGCGAGGATCGACCTGCTCCTCGCGGTTTCCGGGAGAATGTTTCAGGGCATGGTATTTGCGGGTCTGTATCGGGACTGTCTGCTGACGATTGGAAATCCGCTGGACGGGGCGCGGATACGCAGGATGGCGGCGGATACCACGAATGCGGGGACGGCGGACGGAAGGCAGGCCGCGTCATGCGATCTCATTTTCGCGGGAAGGCTGGAAGAGCCGAAAGACCCGCTGCGCTTTATCCGGCTGGTTTCCCGCCTGAAGGCAGAAGGACACAGCCGCATAAAAGCGGTCATGCTTGGCGACGGCCGGATGAGGGCTGACTGCGAAGGACTCATCGCGGATCTGGATCTGGAAGATACTATACGGATGGAAGGGTTTCAGATGAATCCGTATCCCCGCATCGCCGCGGCCCGCATACTTTGCGTCACCTCACGCCGGGAGGGATACGGGCTTGCCGCGGCGGAAGCTGGCATACTGGGCGTTCCGGTCGTGACGACGGCGACGGCGGGAAGCCTGGAGATCTTCGGGGAGAACGCTCCCGAACTGTGCCATGGGGACGAGGAGTTTCTTGAGAAGATCAAACGGCTACTGGAAGACGGGGAGGAGTATGAAAAATGGCGCAGGCGGGCGGAAATGAGGGCGGAAACCCTCGATAACCTGCGGGATTACATGCTGATCCTGTCGGAGATCTATCAGGGAGAGGGATCCATTTGATAACGGTGCTGTACGCGTGTAATGATTCCTATATCAGGCAGACGATCGTATCCATGGTGTCTGTCCTGCATTACCACAGCGAGGTGAAATTCTATCTGGTCGGCGAGGCATTGTCGCGGGCCGGCAGGGATCTTCTGGAGTCGGTGATGGCCGCGCGCGGACAGACGGTTCGGATTCTGGACGCGGACGCCGTCCTGCCGAAACTGGAGTGGAAGATTCCGGGCCGCCATCCGAGAACCATATACGTTAAATTGTTCATGGATAAGGCGGCGGAGGAGGAAAGGATACTCTATCTGGACAGCGATACGGTTGTGAACGGTTCCCTGGAGCCTCTGTTCGCGAGGGATATGGCGCATGAACTGGTCGCCGGCGTCCTGATGCCGTATTCGGCCGGGCAGAAAAGGCGGATCAACACGGAACCGGGCCGGCCCTATATCTGCGACGGCGTCGTCCTGTTTAATATGGAACTCTGGCGCAGGATGGAGAAATCCGAGGAATGCGTCCGCTATATCCGCGCCTGGGAAGGGAATCCCCCGATGCAGAGCGAGGGAACCCTGAACCATGTCTGCGGGGGGATGACTGGGATTCTGGATCCGCGGTATAACCTGATGCCGTCGGTAATAATGTATAAACCGGAACAGGTTACGGAACTGTTCGGCGCGGACTGTTACTATCCCGAGAAGGATCTGGCGGCGGCCAGAACCGCGCCGGTCATCGTCCATTTCATGAACGAACTGTACAACCGGCCGTGGAATGAACCCTGCGACCATCCGTGGAAAGAACTCTACCGCGGAATCGCGGCGGACGTGTTCGGAACCGTTTCCTATGCGGAGGCCGATATCCCCCTGAGGGTGAAGGTTACAAAAAGGTTATACCGGCTGCTGCCGTTTCGCTGGTTCGCGCGGCTGTACGGGATCAGGCACGGAGCCGGCCGCGGAGTGAGAGACAGATGAGCCGTAACGTGCTGACCTATAAGAATCTGGCGGTTGTTCTGGCGGCGTATGCCGCGCTTCTGGTATTCTTTTCAGCGATTGCGCGGCCCCAGATCCGCTATTCCCCCAAAACGGAAGAAGCAACCGGTATCAGCGGGGTTGTCGGGGAAGTTTATGAGGGAATAACCGTCAGACAGAAGTTCACATTTGAGGGAGCCTATATCCAGAAGATTTCCCTTATGCCCGGCACGTATAACCGCAAGAATGAGGGGAAAGAGATATTTTCTCTGAAGGATTCGTCCGGAACCGTCATCTGGGAAAAAGAATATCCGGCGTCTGAGATGAGAAATGACGCGGTTCTGAATCTGGAGGTGAAGCGGGATATATCCGCCCTCGGTTCTGAATTCGTGCTGGAGATTGCGGGAAGCGGGAACCGGGAAGGATCCGCGCCGACATTCTATCTCGGGACAAATCCGGCGGAAACGGGGAGCATTGACGTTACCGACGCGCGGGATACCGGCGCGCGGATTGCAGGCAGCCTTTACCTGAACCTGTATGGAAGGGAAGAGAGCGGGAATGAAGCCGTGTTTTGGACGCTGGCGGGAACGCTGGCCGCCGTTATCGCGGCGGTGTGGCTTGCGTCGATGAGGAAGCTGAAGCGCGGGGAGGGCAGTCTGCTTACGCATTTTCTGGATGATATGGGGAAGTACGGCTTCCTGATCCGGCAGCTTGTAGTCCGGGATTTCAAAACAAAGTACAAGCGCTCCGTATTGGGCGTGCTGTGGAGTTTCCTGAATCCCCTTCTGACGATGGCCGTTCAGTATGTCGTGTTCTCCACGATCTTCCGGTCCGGAATCGAGAATTTTCCGGTCTACCTGCTGAGCGCCAGCATCCTGTTCAACTTCTTTAACGAAGCGGTGGGAAACGGACTTGGCTCGATCACCGGAAATGCGTCCCTGCTGACCAAGGTATCCATACCGAGGTATATCTACCCGCTGTCCGGGGTACTCTCGTCGATGGTCAACCTGATTCTCTCGACAATCCCGCTGCTTCTCGTCGTATTCATCACCGGGGGACATGTCAGCCTGGCCTATGCGTGCGTGCCGTTCCTTTATCTGGCCCTGATGTTGTTCTGCCTGGGCCTCGGAATGCTGCTGGCGACCAGCATGGTATATTTCCGCGATACGATGTTTCTGTGGGGAATCGTAAGCCTTCTGTGGATGTACGCGACGCCGATTTTCTATCCGGAGACGATCATCCCGGACCGGTTCCGGTTCCTGCTGCGGTGCAACCCCATGTATTACTACCTGAAATTTTTCCGGACGGTCCTGATGGAGAATTCCGTGCCGGATCTCTCCGTGATCGCGTCGTGCGTCATCTGGTCCGTTGCCATGCTGACCGTTGGCGCGCTGGTGTTTGAGCGGCACCAGAAGCGATTTACACTTTATATCTGAAAGGCTGCGCATGGACATTATCGAGGTAAGGCATGTTTCCATGAGGTTCCGGCTGGCAAGCGACAAAATCCAGAGCCTCAAGGAATACACGGTAGCCGCTTTAACCGGGAGACTGAAATATAAGGAATTCTGCGTCTTCCGGGATCTGAACTTCACCGTGCGCAAAGGAGAGGTCGTCGGCATCATCGGGCGGAACGGCGCGGGTAAAAGCACGCTTCTCAAAATCATCTCCGGAGTGCTGGAGCCGACGGAGGGGGAGGCGGTCTGCCATGGCAACGTAGTCCCCATGCTGGAACTGGGCTCCGGTTTCGATTTTGAACTGAGCGGCCGTGAAAATATCTTCCTGAACGGAGCGATCCTGGGTTATACGGAAGCATTTTTGAAAGAGAAATATCAGGAAATTGTCGATTTCTCCGAACTCGGAACATTTATTGAGGAACCGATCCGGAACTATTCTTCCGGTATGCTGATGCGGCTGGCATTCTCCATCGCGACTGCCGTGAAGCCGGAAATCCTGATCGCGGACGAGGTTCTGGCTGTCGGTGATGAAGCGTTCCAGAAGAAGAGCAAGCGGAAAATGCTGGAACTAATGGGAGGGGGCACGACCGTCCTGTTTGTCTCCCACAGCATAGACCAGATCCTCGAGATCTGCAGCCGGGTGCTGTGGATTGAAGAAGGGGAAATCAAGGGCTACGGGGATCCCAAGGAGATCTGCGACGCGTATCAGAAAGTCATGGATTATGACCGTCTGGCGCAGGAAACGAAAAAAGAAGGAATGCGGAATACGGATTCCTATAAATTCATGTTGGATGTCCTGATCGTTTATCACGAGGACGGACTGAGTTTTTACGAGGCGCTGGCGCGGAAAGAGCAGCTTCTGGTCGGAAATGTCTGCGCGCATATTCTCTGCATTGCGGATATGAAGCAGGAAATTATCGCCCAGAACAGGATGATCCTGTTTCTGAACTGCGGGGTCTCGGAAGCGGAGAAATATATCGGATCCATAGAGCGCCTGCACAAGGCCTGCGCGGCCGAATGCGGCGATCTCCGGCAGGCGGCCGAATGGAGAAAGGCGTTCCCGCAAGTGCTTCTTCTCTCTTCCGACCCGGAAATCCGGAAAGCGGGTCCAGGAAACGGCTGCCGCTATGTGCCTGTCGCGGTGACGGAACGTCTGCTGCAGGTATCGGAACGTCTGCGAAATGAGAAGGAGGCTGTTCCGCGCGAACCGGCGCGGGGAATCGAAAGGGATCAGGGCCTCCTGAATGACAGCAAGGCGGATCCGGCGGGAAAATGCCGGGAAGAAGGAGGCTTAAGGGCGGCGGCGGTCATCGGAGCGGGTGCCGGGGAAGCGGCGGGTGCGGCCGATTATAATCTTTGTATTATCCGGGCGGATTATCCGGAGGATGTCCTGCGGGATATCGGGAAAACGGATTATGTTTTTGACATGACAGGCGGAGAGGGTTCTTCGTGGCGGCGGTATCTTCCTCTGTTGTGCGAACTGGCAGGTTCCGTGTACGGCGGAAGGATCGGGTCACTGAACGAACTGCCGCGGAGGGCGGAGGAACTGCCGCGCCGGCGCACGGCTGCTGATCCGGAAGACGGGATCGCGATCGCGGAGGCGCATTCCACCATGAAATCAGGGATTCCTTTTTCCCGCATGGTCAGGCAACGGTTCCGGCCGTTTGCGGCGTTCGCCGTGCGAAGAACGGACGTGATCGGGAAGCACCCGGCGATTGTCCGGAAACTGTGTGAGAGTGTGGGCAGGGGAGACGATACCGTCATTCTCGCCGATGTGGCCCGGGAGGAATATCTGGAAGCGGGCGGCATCCGCGTACCGGTTATCCCGAAAGCCGTCAAATATGTTCTTGGAAGCTTTGACACGGTAGTTGCTCTGGATCCGGAGGAGTTCAATTTTCTTCTCTCCTATCCGAACATCCGGGAGCGGATCTATTTTGTGTCGGAATGGGGTCCGGATCAATATGATGTGGGAGATTTCCGCAGGATACAGGCCAGCCAGTCGTACCTTCCCTGTGTGCCGGTTACGTTCTGGACGGACTCCGGGCGGATTCAGACGCTGCTGAAAGACCGATACGGGCAGGACGCGATCCTGATACGCGCGAAAACAGCAGATAAAGGCGAAGCGGGTGCCGAGAAAAACTGAGAACGGATCATGGCGAATCAAATAATAAATCTGGCGGAAAAGACCGTGGCCAGCCTGCAAAGGGACGGCATACGGGCTACGGCGGGAAAAGGGAAAAAATATATACGGGACCACATCCGGTGCGGCGAGAACAGGGTGGACAGCTTTACGGACGTCCTTTTTATCAACGGCTGCGCGCTGCCCCATCCGATGCGCTACCGGGTCTCCCATCAGAGGGAGCAGCTCCTGATGGCGAATCTTACGAGCAACGAGGTGTATTACGAGGATGTCAGACCGGAAATGGCCAATCTGGCAAGGGTGTTCATTTTCTTTCGGTGCCCTTACACGGATGCGGTCGGGCAGCTGATCGCGCAGGCGAAGAAATACCATAAAACGGTTCTGTTTGATATCGACGACCTTGTCTTTGACCGGGCTTATACGGACGGCGTCCGGTACGTGCGGCAGATGAAGGAAGCCGACCGGAAGCTGTATGATGACGGCGTGGACCGGATCGGCGAGACTTTAAGGCGGTGCGAGATCGCCACGACTACGACGGAGGCGTTGGCCGGGGAACTGAGGAAATACGTCGGCACCGTCTATGTCAACCGCAATGTGGCTTCTGAGAAGATGGTGATGCTGTCCGACCAGGCGCTGCGGGAAATGGCGGACAGGCAGGCGGAGAAGGCCAGGGGAGGATTTCTCAAAAAGTTCCGGGGGAAATGTCCGGGCAGAGGCCATGCATGGCTTAAGAAACGGCCGGGGCAGGTCAGCGTCGGGTATTTTTCGGGAAGCGTCACTCATAATGACGATTTCCGAATGATCCTTCCGGCTGTCGTCCGGATTATGAAAGAAAATGGAAACGTTCACCTGTACCTGGCCGGAGAACTGGACATTCCGGCGGAACTTCATCCATTCCGCGGCCGTGTCCATTCCGTCGGTTTCATGGACTGGAAGGAACTGCCATTCGTCCTGGCACAGATGGACATAAATCTGGCGCCGCTGGAAGATACCGCTTTTAACCGGGCAAAATCCGAGAACAAATGGACGGAAGCCTCACTGGTTAAAGTTGTGACGATCGCCAGTGATACCGGTGCTTTCCGGCACATGATACGGAACGGGGAAACCGGCGTCCTGTGTCCGAATACGGAAGAAGACTGGTACCGCGGCCTGTCCAGGCTGGTGCGGGATCGCGGACTCCGGAAACGGATCGCAAAAGCCGCCCGGAATGATGTCCTTAAGAACTGTATTACGGAAGAGACGAGTTATGCCTACGGGGAATTTATCAAAAGCGTGATGACTCCGAACGTGATGTTCCATATTCCCACGGCCGGATTAAACGGGGGAAACCTGGTAGCCCAGCGGCATGCGCTGGCGCTTCAGAAAACCGGCGCGGACGTCTTCTTTCTCAATGACGGCGGGGAAGAGATCACGAAGTTTGCCTGCCTGCATACGGAGTTCCCCGTGATACGGAGCCGTACCGTAAAGATTCTGGGTTCTGTCGAAACCGCCGTGGCCACGTTGTACACAACCGTGGAATTTGTGCAGAATTACCCGAATATCAGGGACCGGGTATATCTGGTGCAGGGGATGGAGACCGCATTCGCGCCCGCGGGAAGCCCGGGAAGGATCACGGCAAGCAAGTCCTATATGCCGCTTGGGAATATCCGGTTCATTACCGTTTCCGTCTGGTGCCGGAAATGGCTGCGTGAGAAATACCATGTGGAAGCGGATTACATTCCCAATGGGATTGACTGCGCGCTGTTTAAACCGGCCGCGCGGAATTTTGACGGAACGGTCCGTATCCTGATCGTTGGGGACAGCGAAGACCCCAACAAGAATACGGATGAGAGTTTCCGGATTGCGGGGCTCCTCAACCCGGGAAAATATGAGATCTGGCATGTCTCCAATCGGGGGAAACCGAAAAACCGGTACAGGACGGACCGCTTTTTCCGCGGCGTCCCGAATGAGGACATGCCCCGGATCTACAGAAGATGCCATATCCTCCTGATCAGCAGCATCATGGAGAGTTTTTCCTATCCGCCTCTTGAGATGCTGGCCACGGGCGGTTTTGTCGTGGCAAGGCGGAATGAGGGGAATGCCGAGTATCTGAAACAGGAAGAAAACTGCCTGTTCTATGATCCGGGGGAATTAAGAAGCGCCGTAAAAGCAATCGAACGCATCGTGTCTGACTCCCGGCTGCGGGACAGGCTGAGCGGGAACGGCGTCAGGCTTGCAAGGGAGAGGGACTGGAGCGCTATCGATGAAACGATTCAGAACACATATCCGCACGGACGGAGGAGTTGACTGGCAGGCGGTTCTGCTGTCGTCCCTGTTTGTCGGCGTCATGCTGCTGATGGGGCCGTCGTTCGACACGGACGACGACGCGATCATCGCCTGGCAGCTGTCCGGAGGCGCGGGTTCCATATCGCCCGTGATATCGCCGTATCTGTCCATGGCGGTCAGTTCACTCTATCGGTGGTTCCCCCGTCTCGCGTGGTGGACAATCCTGCGTTTTGCCGGCGTGTGGCTGTTTTTGGCGGTAATGATTTCCCAGATCAGGCGGGAGTACGGCGGCGTCAATGACGACGTCAGTGTCAATGTCAATGGCGGCGCCAAAGGCGCCGCAAACGACGGAGCCGAAAGAATCCTCCTGTATGGGATCCTGTTCGCCGCGTCATGGCTTGTGTTCCTGAAAAGGATGAATTTTACCAGAACCGCGGCCGCATTTGCTCTGGCAGGAATTGTCCTGTGCCTTCGGTACATTTTCTCCGGGGTTCAGGGAGAACGCGTGAAGATGAGGACCTGCGCCGCGGGTGTGGCGCTGTTTGTTCTTGGATGTATGATCCGCTTCCACGCGGGCCTCATGGTTCTGCCGTTCCCGTTTGTTATCCTGTTTCTTCACCGATGGCTGAGTGGAAAAGAGGCAACCGGGAAAGGAACGGCCGGGAAAGGGAAGTTGAGGACAGTCAGCAGAACCGTTTGCGTTTCGGCGGTTCTGTTGACCGGGGCGGTTGTTTTCCTCGGGATCGCAAACAATCTGTTCTGGGCGCTCCATCCGGAGTGGGAAGAATACCAGACGCAGAACGGGCTCAGGGCCGGCATCACCGATCACGCCGGTTTGTATCCGGCATGGGAGGAGGCGGAAGAAGATTACAGGAAGGCCGGTCTGGAATATGAAGAAGACCTGGACCTGTATCTCAGTTACGGAGGATATACGGGCGACCCGGATGTGTACCGTCCGGAAGTCCTGCGGTCTGTCCGGCAGATGGCGGGAACCCATATGAGCCTGTCTGAACGTATCCTTGCGTCCCTGCGGGAATCGATGCGGGTGCTGACGGAAGGAAAAAGCATTTTCTGGGTTCTGCTTCTGTGTCTGATTGTGTTATGGAGAGAAGGGCGGAAAAGCCTGCCATATTTTGCGGCTCTCTGGGGAACCGCGTTTGCCATGCTGTTCTTTTTTGCCTTCCGGGGAAGAATTGTTCTCAGGGTATGGGAGCCCGTCCTGATGGGTGTCCTGACGATGGGAATTTTTGTGCCGGCCGCGGCGGAGAGGAGCGGAACCGTCCGGACTTCCGCTTCGGCCGCGCGTACAGGCATCAGGAAAGGAATCCGTTCCGCGCGGGCCGGTACCCGCTGCGCGGTATGTTTCGCGGCAGCGCTGATCCTTATGTTTCCTACGGGAATCGTATCCGACCTGCTGCACATGAGGCTGCCACGGATTTCGGATGGAAGAGACGGTTTCAGCAGGGCAAGGGCGGAGTACATCCAGTCCACTCCGGAGCGGATCTATCTGCTTTCCCGGCCGCTGTTCCATCCGCCGCCCGATCCGGGTCCGTTCGGGATGTGGGAAGCGATCCCGGAGGACTGTCTCAAGAATTATTTTGCCTTAAGCAACTGGGATTCCAACATCCCCGTGCATCAGAGCGGACTGGAAGAACTCGGAATCACGAATCCCGTAAAGGCGCTGATTGAACGCACCGATACCTACAGTGAGTTCATGGACGACAAAACTTTCCGTTTCCTGCGGCGCCATTACGGAAGCGGCATCACCTGCAGCTTTGTGGATGAATTCCCGGACGGGGGAGCGGTTCTGCAGTACACCGCGCCGATCGGTACGGACGCCGTATGGCTGGAAGAAAAGGAACAGGCGGAGGAAAACGAACGGGCGGAGGCGGTTATCCTGCGGTCCGAAGCGGACTCACGCTACCAGGTTCCCGCATGGAACATGGAGGGCCGGATCGACGGCTGGGCAGACGCCGGAGAATGCGAGGCGCTGTACTGCGATATGCGGAAGGCGAACGGAGAGGAATACACGTTCCGGCTGGCCTTTGAGGAAGACGGAAGCTTCCACGCGTTCTTTTATGATGTCGATGAGGAATGGATGAGAGAGGTGGAAGAGATGGAGATCGTCTCGCTCGGTACGGACGGGGTTTATGAGCGGATCGGGAATCCGGAGATGAATCGAGTGGATAGAACGGGAGGAAGCGGCGCATGAAGAAGAGAACCCTAACTGTCGTATGTCTTCATATCCTTCTCTTTGTGTATTCTATCAGCGGGATATGCAGCAAGATGGCGGCGGGTTTTCCGTTCCTCAGCCCTTCGTTTCTCGCGTGTTACGCGGGACTGATTGCCATACTTGGGATCTATGCCATAGGCTGGCAGCAGATCATAAAGAGGCTGCCGCTCAGCCTGGCCTACGCGAATAAGGCGGTCGAAACGATCTGGACCTGCCTCTGGAGCGTGCTGGTGTTCCATGAGCACATTTCCCCGGGGAAGATGATCGGAATTTCAGTCATTATCGCCGGGGTTATCTTATATGCGTTCAGCGGGGAGGAAACGAATGGATGAGAAGACATTGCTCTATGCCGGGATCATGCTTTTCGGCGTATTTATCAGTTCCGTGTCACAGGCCATGCTTAAGAAAGCGTCCATGAAGGAATATCCGTCACGCTTTCGGGAATACGCGAACCCGCTGGTGATCGGGGCTTATGCGATTTTTCTTGTTTCGACATTCTGCTCCATCTGCGCTTACAAAGTGATCCCGCTGTCATGGGGTCCGATCATCGGAGCGTCTGGATATTTTTTTGTGACGGCGTTTGGCGTGCTGTTGTTTGGGGAGAAGATGAACAGGAGGAAAGGAATGGCGCTGGGGCTGATCGTGGCGGGGATTTTGATCTTTTCGCTGTCGTAAGTCGTTTTGATACATCTTGGGAATATGGAGAAAAATTATGCAGCTAATCTCATTTGTGATTCCTTGTTATAATTCCGAACATACATTGGAAAAGGTTGTAGAAGAAATCGAACATACCGTTTCCGAGAACGATCAATTTGAAATTATCCTTGTGAATGACTGCTCAAAAGACAATGTGTGGAAGGTGATCGAGCGTTTAGCGGAAGAAAGGGACAATATTGCCGGGATCGACCTGGCGGATAATTTTGGCCAGCATGCCGCGCTTATGGCCGGATACAGGAAAGCCCGGGGCGATATCATCGTTTCTCTGGAGGACGACGGCCAAACTCCCGTTAATGAGGTATACAGGCTGATCGATAAACTGAATGAGGGTTATGACGCCGTATATGCGAGATATTATGAGAAGAAAGAATCCCTTTTCCGCCGTCTGGGAAGCAGGATTGCCTGGTGGATGTCAAAAACGATGATCGATCGGCCGAAGGATGTTACGGGGAGCGGTTTTTTTGTTATGCGCAGATACGTAATGGAAGAAGTGATCCGTTACGAAAATGCGTATCCCTATGTATTCGGATTGGTACTCAGAAGCACGAAAAACATTGCGAATGTGTATGTAGCCCAGAGAGAACGGGCATACGGGCGTTCCGGATATAATCTCAAAAAACTGCTCTCATTATGGTTGAACGGATTTACTGCTTTTTCTGTGAAACCGCTCAGGGTAACGGGAATCATGGGATTTTTATTCGCGTTAATCGGATTCACCGCGATGTTGGTCATTGTTATAAGAAAGATAATCTATCCGGATATTGCAATCGGATGGAGTTCCGTAATGTCGGTCATTTTAATTGTAGGCGGAATCATATTGATCATGCTTGGAATCATCGGCGAGTATATTGGAAGAATCTATATATGCCTGAACAGATCTCCGCAGTATGTTGTAAAAAGACAGATTGGGGAGAGAGTTCAGGAAAAAGAGAGAACAACAGGTGAAGATGGAAAGGGGCGGAAAGTATGAAAAAATTAATGATCATGGGTGCGGGCGTTTATCAGGTGCCGCTTATCCGGAAGGCGAAAGAAATGGGAATCTATACGATTGTTGTCAGTATCCCGGGACGTTATCCCGGATTCGCTCTTGCGGATAAGAGTTATGAAATTGATACGGTGAATTCCGATGCGGTTCTGGAAGCCGCCGAGCGGGAACGGATTGACGGGATTGTTACGACAGGGACAGACGTAGCCGTCGTGACAATTGGAAAAGTTTGCGATGCGCTTGGATTAAGGGGCGTATCGGCCCGGGGCGCCGAAATCGCCTGTGATAAATCCAGGATGAAAGAGGCATTCCTCGCCAACGGCGTTCAGACTGCCGCCTGTCATTTTGTTCCGGTCTGCTCTTCTTGCGAAGAACTCGAAATAAAATGTGGGCGGTGGGGATATCCCCTGATATTTAAAGCCGTGGATTCTTCCGGCAGCCGCGGGATTACTGTCGTGACGGAACCGAAGGAGATTCCTAACGCTGTAAAGGCTGTGCAGATGGTTACGAAACAAGAAAACTATATCATTGAAACGTATCTGGAAGGAATGGAATTTGGCGCGCAGGCATATATTCAGGATGGAAAACTTGAATTTGTACTGCCCCATGGCGATTATGTCTTTAAGGGTGAAACAGGTGTCCCGGTCGGTCATTATGCGCCGTTCCCAATACCGGATCTGGATACACAGATTTACAATCAGATATTGCTTGCGGCACAGGCTATGAAGATTGACAACTGCGCAATTAATGCAGATCTTATGCTCTATAACGGAAACGTATATGTTTTGGAGTTGGGGGCGAGATGCGGAGCCACCTGCCTGGCGGAGTTAGTGAGTTTATATTTTGGATATAATTATTATGAGAAAATCATTCAATGCGCATTAGGAGAAAAAACTGATTTTAGTCCGTGTAATCCACATAGAGTACCAAATGCCAGTCATTTATTGATGAGCGGCAGCGATGGGGTTCTGGAAGAGATAGACGACCAAAACACGCACAGCGAGAACCTGGTGGAGGTTGTATTTGATTATTTTCCGGGAGAACGCGTAAGAAAATTCCGGGTAGGACCGGACCGGATCGGGCATGTAATTGTGAAAGGAGATACATTGGAACAGGCGGAAAAGGAATTGAAATCCGCCATGGAGGGTATTCATATCAAGGTAAAAGAGTGCTGAAATGATTTAAATTTATAAAACGTCATTTCAAAAAGGGGTATTGGCAAGCGGTGAGGAATTTATATCCGGAAAGAAGTACAAAAATAAAAGAACATAAAATGCTTTTTATTTTTGTAGTGAACCTGTTCATCATCATATTAGCCTATACGGTAAATGTCCCATACAATGAGACGAATGACGATACGGGAATGTCAGCAATCGCGTCGGGGGCATATGGAACCAAATATCGGGAATACCTGGTTTTTCAAAATATCATAATCGGAAAGGCCCTGAAATTATTTTATAACCTGATGCCGGAAGTGAACTGGTACAGCCTGGGCCAGCTGACGATCACATTTGTTTCCATGTGCGTACTCGGGTATATCATGCTTGAAAAAATTCAGGAAATATATGCTTTCATTTTATATGCCGCTTTTCTTATCCTGTTTTGTCAGGATTTTTATTTAATTTATCAATTTACAAGAGTTTCCATGATCTGCTGCCTGAGCGGGTACCTTTTGACGGTATTTGCATTTACAGGAGAAAGAAGCAGGAAACCCGCGGTATTAGGTATTTTCCTGATCATACTCGGATTTATGATCCGCACATCCGGTTTCAATGAGGTGTCTATTTTCGCGGTTCTAACAGGAGGCTGCTGTGTCCTGCTGAACCGTAATTTTTTTCCGGTAAAATCGCATAAAAAGATCTGGATGCAGGGAATACTTTGTATTGTCGTCCTGTGTTTGCTGATAATATCCGTTTATTCTGTCAATCAATATTATTATGATACGAATATAGAATGGAAAAATTTTACGGATTTTAATAAAATGCGTTCTGTTATTCAGGACAGGGGCGGAAATGATTACTGGCCCGACTATGAACAGTACAAAAAGGAATATACTTCTTACGGATTATCTGAAAACGATTTTGATATGTATCAGGCATCCGTGATAGGCGATACAGATACGCTGAATCGGGATACCGTACAAAAACTTTATGAACTTAAGAACCGTTTCCTGCGGGATAATCAAAAGAGTATCAGCCAGTGTGTGAAATATTTGCTGAAAAACGTCGTTTGCTCGAAAATTTTTTTTCTGAATATACTCCTGATTCTATTATATGTGCGTCTGTACCGCAGAAGTTATTATGATATCCTGGTTATTGGAAATATTGCGGTATATCTTTCCGTGTATGCCTATCTGTATCAGGTGGGGCGTATATTTGACAGGGTAACCGCGCCGACAAACATGACGTTTCTAATGGTTACAATTTTTTGTATGGATCATGAAATGCGTAAAGAGAAACGGATGACGTATAATGGGGGAAACATTGCTCTGATTGCTTCCGTATTAATCTGTTTCCTGGTGTCAAGCATGTCAGCGCATTATGAAGAGTTAAAATCAAACAGGAAAGACGCTGCTCAGCTTTATAATATTTTAGCGGACAAAAGCAACGTATTTGTCGCCGGACACGATGTGTTTCGATGGAATTATTATTTTTTCGACGCTTATCAAATGATACCGGAGGATTTTTATTCCAATCAGATCAATATAGGCGGCTGGATGGCGCAGACGCCCATCATAACGGAAATCAAGAGAGAAAATGGAATCGATAATGTTTTTAGAGCGCTGTTGGAAAAAGATAATATCTACTTATATACCGCCAATTCCGAGAAAATGATAAGTAAATATCTTTCAGAACATTATAGTGACGCTGAAGTGGGTTACTCTGTCTGCAAAACGGTGCCAATTTGTAAGTTTATTCGGTTCAGCGAACCATTCACAAATGTAAAGCGGGATTCCATCGATAAGGCAGTAATAGAGTCTCTTAAGACAAGTCAGGAAATAAAAGGTTATGTAACGATTGCTGTTTGTTTTATTGCAGAAGACCTAAGATGGTACAATCCGGCCGATACAGAGTTTTATCTTGAAATTCATAATAAAAAAACAGGGAAATGCTGCACATATTATTTTTTTAATAACCTTGAAAAACATTATATCCGTCAGAAATTATCAAATGTAGCATTTGTCATTCCATCCAATCAGGTATTCACGGGGATCGACAGCCTGCAGTCCGATTGTGAACTCAAATTGATTATAAAGCAGGATGATTATATGTGTGAGGTGCCTGTCAGCTGAAAATTATCATTCAATAAAATTTCCGTCTCGGAAACAGAGATCCGGTGCGTCACGGAGACATTACCCCGCCACATGACATCCTGGGACAGTTCGTTCACGATGAAAGCAAAGGGAAGGAAATCCTGTCAAAGAATTAAGCGAGTTTTTTCGAACAAAAAACAGTTGCTTCCGCAAGTGGCCTGAAGTATAATGACATTAGGAAAAGGCATCGGGGTTCTGTCCGCGTGAACGGACGTTTGATCAGGGGGAATGTATGGATCAGGAAATGCGGAACACCATCCGGGCATCTGCGGCGGAAGCGGAGTATGACGAAAGGGCGAAGAGGGTACTGGGACATAAGGTTGTCCTTGCGTACATTTTGATCCATACGGTCGATGAGTTCAGAAGAATGGGCGTGCCGGACGTGGTGCGGTTGATCGAGGGGGAGCCGATGATCGGTACGGTGCCGGCGGATCCCGGTCTGACGAACACGGGAGAACCTGGGAATGGTTCCCGGATTGCCGGCTTTAACACGGAGCAGCCGGAGATCAACGAGGGACTGGTGCGGTTCGACATCGTCTTCTATGTGCGGACACGGGACGGGCTCTCGCAGATCATCATCAATGTGGAAGCACAGAAGGATGAGCCGACGTCCTATCACGTCTTGAACCGTGCCGTATTTTATGTGAGCCGTCTGATCTCATCCCAGAAGGGGCGGGATTTTATAAAGACGGATTACAATGACATCAAAAGAGTCTTCTCCATCTGGATCTGCATGAACATGGCGGAGGACTGCATGAGCCATATCCATCTGACAAAGGAGGATGTGCTTGGTGCTCCCCGCTGGAAGGGCAGACTTGATCTGATGAATATCGTCATGATCGGCCTGGCGAAGGAAGTTGCAGGGCAAAGCGACGGTCATGAACTGCACCGGCTTTTGAGCACGCTTTTTTCGCGGGAGTTGACACCGGAGGAGAAAGAGCGCATAATCGAATCAGAGTATGCGTTTCCGGTCGAGGAAGAGATGAGGAGGGATCTGAACGTTATGTGCAACTTGAGCCAGGGGATCAAAGAAGAAGGTTTAAAAGAAGGCCGCGAGGAGATGTGTGTTACGGTGATCATGAACATGCAGAAAAAGGGCTTCAGCCCGGAGCAGATCTCGGAGATAACCGGCAAGAGTGTCCGTGCGGTGCAGGATGTGATCGAGAAAGCGCTCGCATCGGCATAAGGGAGGTGTGTTGCCTGTAAAGCGGTTCGTGACGGGAAGTTTTTGCCCAGGGACGGATCGTGGCTGCGGCTGTGGCCGGTTTACTGATATATGACGGGAAATAAGGGCGGAGAGATCCAGCCCTTATTTTATTACGCCAAAATGCGGGAGAATTCATCAATGGCAGGTTTCCTGCATTGTGTAAGCATGCGGGAAGGGCTGCCGATGGCAGATCCCGTGTTGCGATAGTTATGGGCGTCTCCGGCTGTTCGGGATGTTTTATTTTGTCACATATGCATGCAAGAAAAGCTGGAGCGGGAAAGGGATCAAAATGGGTATGGTATGGGATTTGGCAGCTAATAACGGGCGCACGGCACTTTTGGATGAATACGGTACGTCTATGACCTACGGGGAACTGGCGGAGGAAGGCAGGCGCATCGCGGCCGCCGTGGGAGGCCGCTGCCTGGTATTCTCCCTCTGCCGGAACACGATCGCCTCCGTAGTCGGGTATGTTTCGTTTCTGAATGCCGGTATCGTCCCCGTGCTTTTGAATGCGCACATGGAGAAGGGCCTTCTGGACGGCTTGCTGGCCGTCTACCGACCGAAATTCTTGTGGGTGCCGGACGAAGCGACCAAAGTAGTGGCCGAGATTGACGGCGCCGGGGTCGCCGATGACAATGTTGAAGTCTGTGATAACGTTGGTGCCGGCGGCGCTGGAACCGTTGTCGTCAATGATGAAGCCGGCAACGGCGGCAATTCCGGGTTCGCAGGGATGGAGGCGATATACCGTTCCCGCGGCTATTCTCTTCTCCGGACAGGTTACGGAAAGGAATACCCCCTGCACCCGGACCTCGCCCTGCTCCTCACCACATCCGGATCCACGGGGAGCCCGAAACTCGTCCGTCAGAGTTATGCCAACATTTTGGCGAACGCGCAATCCATCGCGCAGTATCTGGAACTGGACGAGACGGAACGTCCCATCACCACATTGCCCATGAACTACACGTATGGTCTGTCCATCATCAACAGCCATCTGCTGGTCGGGGCGACCCTGCTGCTGACGGAGAAAGGGCTGATGCAGAAGGAGTTCTGGCGGTTCTTCAAGGAACAGGGCGCAACCTCTTTCGGTGGGGTGCCGTACACTTACGAGATGTTGGACCGCCTGCGCTTCTTCCGGATGGTTCTTCCCGGCCTGCGGACCATGACCCAGGCGGGCGGCAAACTGCTGCCGGAGTTGCACGGGAAGTTCGCGGAGTATGCACAGGAAAACGGGAAGAAGTTCGTGGTCATGTACGGCCAGTGCGAGGCGACGGCCCGCATGGGCT
Organism: uncultured Hungatella sp.; assembly: GCA_964471835.1. Lineage (GTDB taxonomy): Bacteria > Bacillota > Clostridia > Lachnospirales > Lachnospiraceae > UBA3402. Next base: position 11,223 of record CAYYHX010000009.1, on the reverse strand, counting down.
ATCTCCCGCCGGAACGTGCGGTTGAAAAACGCGGCTCCATGGGGATCGCCATCCCGGGCGGAAAGTTCCGCCTGACGGACGCGGACGGCAGGGAGATCACAGAACCTTACGTGACCGGGGAACTGGTCTATGAAGGGCCGAACGTGACACTTGGCTACGCGGAATGCGGGGAGGATCTGGCGAAAGGCGACGAGCGCCACGGGATTCTGGAAACCGGGGACATGGCGCAGTTCGACGGGGACGGTTATTACTATATTGTCGGAAGAAAGAAACGGTTTTTAAAGATCTACGGGAACCGGGTGAACCTGGATGAGATCGACCGCATGGTCAAGGGACGTTTTGCGGGTATGGATTTTGCCAGCGCGGGGGTGGATGATCGCATGTACCTGTTTGTGACAGACGGGAAGATGGCGGAGAGTGTGAAGTCTTTCGTTGCCGCGAAGACGGGTCTGAACCCGGCGGCCTTTCGGACGGTCGTACTGGATTCGATCCCGAAGAACGACGCAGGGAAAACCTTGTACAGGGAATTGGAAAGGTATTACTGACGGGGATGTCACCAGAGAAAAGCGAGGAACTTGTTTTTCCTTCTTGAAGAAGAATTGCGCTTTGAAAGGAAGAAAGACACTTATGCAGTTGTATTGTTTTCCATGCGCCGGCGGGAGCGCGGTTTTTTTTGATTTTCTGGATCCGTATATTGGTTCAGACATTGATGTCACCAAACTGGAATATAGCGGTCATGGCGGACGGTATAAAGAAAAACTTTATGAGGATTTTTCCGAATTGGCGGAAGATATGTATTTCCAGGTTTGTTCACGGCATAAGGAAAATGAAGCATACGCTTTTTTGGTTACAGCATGGGCAGTATCTCTGCGATAGAAACATTGAGATTGATTTTGAAAAAGAAAGTGATCGTTGCACCCGTTCACATATTCCTTGCGGCGCATGAACCCGGTGCCAGAAAGGAGTTGGAAGGACTGGGCGGGGAGATGCCTGATGAATGGGTTTGGGAACGCACCATCCGGTTCGGAGGGATTCCAGAGAGCCTGATTCACAACAAGAGTTTCTGGAGGGTTTACCTGCCGGTTTGCCGGGCGGATTATCGGATGCTTGGCAGATATGATTTTTCTCGGATCGACCTGCGTACTAAGATACCGGCAACGGTTTTTTATTCCGAATCGGATACGCCATGTTCCGCCATAGAAGGATGGAAGCACTATTTTATAGGAAAATGCGAAATGGTCCCTTTTGCAGGGAGCCATTTTTTTATTTATGGCCACGAACAGGAAATCGCAGAAATGCTGAAAAAAGGAATTTATCTATCTATATAAGGAGAAACTCACAATGATCCCATTCAACAAAGTTTCCATCTCGGAGACAGAAATCCAGTGCGTCACGGAGGCATTATCCGGACACAAGACGTCCGGAGACGGCCCGTTCACGATGAAAGTATATGAGATGTTTCGGGAACGCATGGGGATCCGGAACATGCTCCTGACCACATCCGGCACGACGGCATTGGAGATGGCTTCCCTGCTGATCGGTCTGGAGCCGGGCGACGAGGTGATCGTTCCCTCGTTCACATTCTCCTCGACCGCGAACGCGTTCATGCTCAGGCGGGCGAAGCCCGTGTTCTGCGATATCCGGCGCGATACGATGAACATGGATGAAGGCATGGTGGAATCGCTTATTACGGACAAGACGAAAGCGATCTACACGGTAGACTACGCGGGGATCCCCTGTGAGGCGGATACGATCGCCAGGATCGCCGGAGACCATGGGCTGTTTGTCGTGGAGGACGCCGCCCAGGCCGTCGGCTCTACCTACAGGGGGCGGTATGCGGGCACGCTGGGGGATTTCGGGTGTTACAGTTTCCATGAAACAAAGAACTATTCCATGGGGGAAGGCGGAGGCCTCGTGATCCGTGACCCGTCATACATGGACCGGGCGGAGATCCTCCGGGAGAAGGGGACGAACCGGCGCCAGGTCCTGAAAGGCATGACGGATAAATATACCTGGCGTGACGTCGGTTCGTCTTTCCTGCCGTCCGACATACTGGCGGCGATGCTGTACGCGCAGCTGCTGAGGTATGACGAGATCATGGAGAAACGGATGGCTGTCTGGAACATCTATCAGGAAGGCCTCCTGGAACTGGAGCGGAAGGAATACCTGAGGCGCCCGGTCCTTCCGGGACATATCACCCACAACGGGCACATGTATAATATCATCCTCCCGACCGCGGAAAGAAGGGACGTCCTGGTGGAAGGACTGAAGGAAAGGCAGATCTACGCCTATATCTGTTATGTCCCTCTCCATTCCTCCCCGATGGGGCACTGCCTCGGGTATGACCCGCGGCAGTGCCCGGTAACGGAGGATTACGGGGACAGGGTACTCCGGCTCCCGCTCTACGCGGACATGACGCCGGAAGACGCCTGGTCCGTGGTGGAAAGCATAGAGGATATCTTATGTCATTGACGGGAGGGGCGGGGAGATGCTGCGTTTAGGGATCATGGGCTGTTCGGATGTCGCGTACAGGCGGTTCATGCCGGCCGTGCGGGGGATGGATGAAGTCAGGGTGATAGCCGTGGCGGAGGAATACGCGCCGCAGAAACTGGATCAGTTCTGCAGCACGTATGCGGTCGAAGGGGAGACCGGTTTCGAGAAGCTGCTGAGCCGGCCGGATATCGATGCCGTCTATATCCCGCAGCCCCCGGCCCTGCACTACCGCTGGGCGAAGCGGGCGCTGGAATGCGGGAAGCATGTCTTGGTCGAGAAGCCATCGACGCCCGGCTATGCGGAGTCCGCGGAACTGGTAAGGCTTGCCGGAAGCAGGGGTCTGGCCCTCCATGAGAATTATATGTTCCGCTACCATTTGCAGATCGGGAAGATCCGGGAAATGATACGGGACGGGAGGATCGGGGACGTGCGCCTGCTGCGGGCGGATTTCGGGTTCCCGCTAAGGTCACGGGACGATTTCCGGTACAGCAGGGCACTCGGGGGAGGCGCGCTCCTGGATGCGGGCGGGTATGTCCTGAAGCTGGCGTCGCTGTTTTTGGGGGAGACGGTGAAAGCAGACGCCGCCTGCCTGAATTTCCTGCCCGGGTACGAGGTGGATATGTATGGGAGCGCGGTGCTCTCGAACGATGACGGGACGGTATTCCAGGCCGCGTTCGGGCTGGACTGCGCGTACCGGTGCGGTTTTGAGGCATGGGGAAGCAGAGGGATCCTCCGCACGGGCCGGATCTTCACGGCTCCGGAGGATTTCAGCCCGCGCGTGGAGATCGAGGACGCGGAAGGAAGGACGACCGTGTCCCTTGAGCCGGACAGCCAGTTCCGGCATTCAGTGGAGGCGTTCCTCGCGGAGACGCGGGACGCGGACAAAAGAGAAAGCATGTACGGGGAGATTCTGCTGCAGGCGCGGCTGGTGGATTCTGTAAGGGTTTTGGCCGCCGCCCGCAGGCAGCCGGGAGACGGAAGATGAGCCTGACATACGAGATCATAGAGTCATGGAGGAACACGGCCGGTACCGCCAGTACCATGGAAGAGATACGGGAATGGATCGAAACCAGGAACAGGGAGATCCGGGTGGATATCAGGAAGGTCGATTTCTCTTACCATGGGTTCTGGTATTATGACGAGAAGGACGGATATATCCGCAACAGGAACAACAGCTTCTTTCAGGTGGCCGGCTACCAGGCGATAGAGGACGACCGGATCGTCTGCGAACAGCCGATCATCCTCCAGGATGAGATCGGGTACCTGGGGATCCTCTGCAAGAAGATAGGTGGGGTTTTGAACTTTCTGATGCAGGCCAAGGTGGAGCCGGGGAACATCAACAAGATCCAGATATCTCCGACGATCCAGGCGACGAAGAGCAATTTCACGCGTATGCACGGGGGGAGCGCGCCGGCGTACCTGGACTATTTCGTGCAGAGGGGCCGTTATCCGGCCATCGTAGACCAGATCCAGTCGGAGCAGTCCTCCCGTTTCTATAAAAAAAGGAACCGCAACATCATTCTCTGTGTGGATGGCGACGTGGAACTGCCGGACAGCCACAGATGGATGACGCTGGGGCAGATCAAGGAACTGATGAAAGAGGATAACCTGGTCAACATGGACACGCGGACGGTGTTGTCCTGTCTCCCGTTCCCCGTCCGGGATCTGGGCCCGGAAGAAAAGGAGCGGGTGGAAGGGTGCTTTCGTGACGGAGCGTTCTACCGGTCCATGAGTGCACCGGCGGATTATAAGGATCTCTCCCTGATCTACGGCGCCCTGAATGATTACAAGATGTACCGGAGCGGGCGGAACAGGCTGGTGCCGTTAAGAAGCCTGAAGAGCTGGTGCATGTCGCCGAAGGAGATCTACTGTCGGAAGCCGTATGATTTTAAGGTGATCTACTGTTATATCGAGATAGAAGGACGCGAGGTGAAATACTGGGAGCAGCCTCTGTTCGAGGCGTCCAGCCCGGCGGTGTTCGGGATCTTTACCTGCATAAGCGGCGGGGTCAGGAAGTTTCTGGTCCGCACGAAAGCGGAACTGGGATGTTTTGACGGGGCCGAACTGGGGCCGGCCATCCAGCTTGAGCCGTCCAATCCGAGGAACGAATTAAACAGCCTGGAGAGCCTGTTCCTGCGGAAACTGGAGGAGAGGGACGGAATCGTGAAAGACGTCATGCTTTCGGAGGAGGGCGGGAGGTTTTATCACGAGGAAAACCGGAACGTGGTCATTGAGATTGCCCCAGGGGAGGCCGAGCCGCTTCCGCCTGGTTATTTCTGGGTGAATTATTCCACACTGAATGTGATGGTGCAGTTCAACAATGTGTTAAACATCCAGCTGCGCAATCTTCTGGTTCTGCTGGATCTGTAGGAGAAAGGGGTAAGGAAAGTGAACGGGTTAGAAGGGAAGGATGTCCGGGTGAGCATGCGGGATCTGCTTTATTATTTTTTAAGGAAATGGCGTATCATCGCGGCAACGGTTCTTGTCTGCGCCATTCTCCCCGGCGCGTACAGGGGGATAAGCCTTCTGTCCATGATCCGCAGCGCCGCGTATCAGGATCAGGCATGGAAACTTTATGAGGAGGCGGTGGACTTCCGGGAGTCGGAGACGGAGAGGCTGGACCGGGCGATGGAGGATCTGCGGAAGAAACTGGAAGACAAAGAGGAGTATCAGTCGCAGTCCCTGCTCATGGCAATGGATCCGTATGGGTGTGCCGTCGCGACAGCGGATCTATATCTGTCCGGAGCGGAGGGGAGCGGCGACGCGTCTGTCATTGCGGATATATGCCAGTCCGCATTACAGAAAGGCTCTGTCTGCCGTGAGATAGCGGAAAGGATGGATGCAGAGGAACGGTATATCCGCGAACTGGTTAAGGTCAGTTCCGATGAATACGGCATGGCGCTTGCGGATGGAAAAGAAATGGTCGTGTCCGCGGATAAAGGTCTGCTGCATATCGGGCTGATTGCCGGCGACGAGGCCGCGGCGAGGGAACTCATGGATGGAGTAATCGCGGCATTTGAGAAATTACGGGCGGAACTGGATGCGGACGCGAAGCTTGGAGTTCCCGGCAATATGGCGGTTTTCAATTACGTTTGTACGAGCCGTACGGTAGACGAACTGGCGACGTATCAGAGCAGCATCCGGGATACGATCAGGGGGATGGAAGATCAGCTGGAGGACCTGCAGGAAGAGAAGGATGCGCTGGAAGTTCCGGTTTATGAGCTGATGTCCATGAAAACGGTGCTGCTTTCCAGCCTGAAATATTTTCTGGCGGGAGGGCTGGCGGGAGGAATTGTCAGTCTGGCGGCACTGCTCCTCGGCTGTCTTTACAGCGATAGGATTCTTTCTCCGGATGAATTGAGAAAACATACGGGGTTAAGAGTATATGCCGTCGAAGAACCTAAATCTGAGAAGAAACGTCTGTGTGCGGGAATTGACCGTTTTATCCATAGACGTGAGTTGAGATCGGAGCTGGTATCCGGCCAAATGCTGCAGAAATGGCTGGAGCTGGATCATGAAACCAGGCGATATGTGACATGGGGGGAGCATGACAGGGGATTTCTTAACGACATCATTCCCGACATCAAAAACAAGACCGTTCTGGACATGGACGAAATGGATTCATGGAGAAGCTTATTGCCTGTTGCGGGACAGGAAGTGGAAGTGGAAGAGACGCAATATATCCTCTTTGCTGACAGAGAGAAAACCACCTATCAGGAGCTTGAGCGGAAGCTGGATATGATACGGCAGCTAAAGGGGCGTGCGGTCATGTGCGTGCTTTACATTTAACATATCCTATGTTGCCGGCGTTTAAGAAAAAGATACCGGTTGTGTGTTGATGATATCGTGTTTTAATCATCAGGGAATGAACCAGAGGAGAAATATTGAGCAATGCATATGAAACATAGCCTGCTGTTCCGTCTTGCGGAATTTATCAATGTGCTGATGGTCACGGCGCCGTTCGCATTCAGCTGGTATGCCTACTACGGGGAACGGCTGTACTCCCCTTTCTTCCGCCGCGGGAACTGGGCGATGATTGCCCTGTTCGCGGTTCTGTATGTTACGTATGGGAAGATCTATAACGCGTTCGCCGTGTCCGTAAGCCGTATCGGAGAGATTGTTTACAGCCAGATCCTGGCGGTCGGCTTCACCGACGCGATTCTGTATATCGTCACCTTTCTTCTGACAAAGTTTATTCCCAACCCAATGCCGCTGATCGCGGCTTTTTTTATGCAAATTGGCCTGGCGGCCGTCTGGTCGGTAACGGCCCATCATGTGTATTTCGCGGTATTCCCGCCGATCCGCTCCGCCGTCATCTATGACGGGCGGCCGGAACTGGAGACGTTGGTGGGCAGGTACCGGATGGAGAAGAAATTCCGTGTCGTGCTGGCGAAGGACATCGACGCCTGCCTGGCGGATCCGGGGATGCTCGACGGGATGGAGGCAGTGTTCCTGGGAGGGATCCACAGCCATGAGCGGAATATCCTACTGAAATATTGTATGGAAAAGGAGATCGACGTCTATGTGATTCCGCGGCTCGGCGACACGATCATGAGCGGGGCGGAGCGCACCCACATGTTCCATCTGCCGATCCTGCATGTGGGATGGTTCCGGCAGCCGGCGGAGTATCTGCTGGTGAAGCGGATCCTGGATGTCGTGCTGTCTGCGGCGGCGCTGCTTGCCGTCTCCCCGGTGATGCTGGCGACGGCGGTTCTGATTCACGCGGAGGACGGCGGGCCGGTCTTTTATCGGCAGAGGCGTCTGACGAAGGGCGGGAAGGAGTTCTGTCTTCTGAAATTCCGTTCCATGCGCCCGGACGCGGAGCGGGACGGAGAAGCGGTTCTGAGTGCGGGAGAGGATGACAGCCGGGTGACGCAGGTAGGGCGGATCATCCGCAGGCACAGGATCGACGAGCTTCCGCAGCTTGTCAATGTATTGAAGGGCGAGATGTCGCTGGTGGGTCCCCGGCCGGAGAGACCGGAGATCGCGGCGCGGTATGAGAGGGAGCTGCCGGAATTCGCCCTGCGGCTGAAGGGAAAGGCGGGGCTGACCGGCTACGCGCAGGTGTACGGGAAATACAACACGCAGCCGTACGACAAGCTGCAGATGGATCTGATGTACCTGTCGCGTCCGAGCATCGTGGAGGATCTGCGGATCCTGTTCCTGACGGTGAAGGTGCTGTTTCAAAAAGAAAGCACGGAAGGGGTGAGTGAGGACAGGCCATAGAAGATTTGTAAACATCCGCATTTCCCAATCGATGCTTATCATATCATTTCTCTGCCGCATCGCATCTGCCGCGGTATCCGTAATTCGATAAAAAATCTCTTACTTTTTCATCAGTGAATCCCAAGCACTTATCAAACCGCATATCTGTAATATCGCGAACTTTAGATGGTTCAGGCCGCACATTCGAGATGTCTGAACTGCTGCTGAACTGCCGCATGGTAAAAAATCCGTTGCAAAACCCGCCCGGTTGTTATATACTGTGACCGTAATCGTCAGAACAAATTTGGCGTCTTTGATGCTGCGGACCGCTTCGGGCGTGGTGGCTGTTTTGACGGTTGCGTCAGACGAAGGAGCAGAGACAGGTACCCCGCGGATGTAAAGGCGGCGGGGAGGGAAGGACAGCGGCATGGCATTACTTGAGACGTGGCGGAATATGGCGTACGGCGAGGAACTGGACGCGAAGCAGAGAGAACATATGTGGTCCGGTTATTTCTCGATTGAGAAAGGGATCTATGAGAAGATTCTGGCGGAACCGGAGAAGGTCGTCACCGGCACGGTGAAGGAGCTGGCAGAGAAGTATGATACGGAGATCCTGATCATGGCCGGTTTCCTGGACGGGATCAATGAAAGTCTGAAGGGGTATGAGAATCCGATCGAGACGATGGAGGAGGATACCGAGGTTCGGATCGAGATCGACCCGGAGAAGCTCTATTACAATATGGTCGCGGCGAAGGCGGAGTGGCTTTATAAGCTGCCTGCCTGGGACAATATCTTAAGCGAGGAGCGCCGTAAGGAACTTTACAGGGAGCAGAAGGCTTCCGGGACGGTCCGCAAGGCGCCGAAGATTTTTCCGAACGATCCCTGCCCCTGCGGCAGCGGGAAGAAGTACAAGAAGTGCTGCGGCAGGAAATGACGTCCGGTGAGGCCGTCGGGAGGGGGATAAAAAGTGACGGATCATGCCTACGGCGGATTTGCGGCGGTCTATGATTCATTTATGGATAATGTCCCTTATGAGAAATGGGCGGATTATCTCTGCGGACTTCTTGAGGACTATGGAGTGACGGCGGGCGCCCTCGTGCTGGAGCTGGGATGCGGCACCGGAACCATGACGGAGCTTCTGGCGCGGCGGGGCTATGATATGATCGGCGTGGACAGGTCGGAGGAAATGCTGCAGGCCGCGATAGAGAAGCGGGAGGCGTCCGGCCTGGATATCCTCTATCTGCTGCAGGATATGCGGGAGTTCGAGCTTTACGGTACGGTGGCGGCTGTGGTGAGCATTTGCGACAGCATGAATTACCTGACGGAATACGCGGATCTGGTGCGGGTGTTTCAGCTGGCGAACAATTACCTGGATCCGAAGGGCGTGTTTATCTTTGACATGAATACCGTCCATGTGTTTCGGGATCTCATCGGCGGCACGACCATCGCAGAGAGCAGGGAGAACGCCGGGTTCATCTGGGAGAATTTTTACGATGAGGAGCGGCGGATCAATGAATACGACCTGACGCTGTTTGTTGAGGAGGACGGGGACCTGTACCGGCGATATGACGAGACGCACTGCCAGCGGGCGTATGATCCGGACGAGATCAGACAGGCGGCGGAGGAAGCGGGGATGGAGTTCGTGGCGGCCTACGACGTGTTTACGAGGCAGGCACCGCGGGAGGACAGCGAGCGGTTCTATGTGGTGCTTCGGGAGCATGGGAAGGGCGGGACACGAAAAGAGCCATCCGCAGGGTGGGGTGGCTCTTCGTCGTAATCTGCTTGTGCGTCTGTATCGATCTTACATAAATAAAGGTACACTGCTGATTAAAGTTTGGTAACATTGGTGGCTTGTGGTCCTTTGGCGCCTTCCACTACGTCGAATTCGACTTCAGCGCCTTCTTCGAGGGTTTTATAGCCTTCCATGTTCAGACCGGAATAATGTACGAATACATCCTTGCCGCTCTCGTCACAGATAAAGCCGTAGCCCTTCTGGTTGTTAAACCACTTAACCGTACCTCTGCTCATGACTGATACCTCCAAAGGAAAAGATAGTATAGTTGCTGTCCGAACTTTCGCAACTGTGGTAAGAATAGCATAATTGTAAAAAAGAGTCAAATATTTTCCGTAAAATAATCGAAAAAGTACCGAAAAAAGTACAAACATGGGAATTGTTTCCGGGCAGGACTCTATAAACGGAAGGCTTCTTAAGAAGGCTTAGCTTATATCCTATATTTCGTGGAAAGACGGTAAGGAGGCTGACGGAACTTATTTCGTGAAAAGGCGGTAAGGAGGCTGACGGAACTTGGCGGACACGGCAAATCGCAGGAAATCCGCGGGAAATGGGAAGAAGGCAGCTTCGTCCAAAGCGAAAAGCAGCGGACGCAAGAAGCCTGAACCTGAGCCGGAGGGCAGTTTCCTGCCGGAGGAGGTTTTTATTCTGGCTTCCTTCGCGGCGGCGGTTTTATTATTCTTAAGTAATTTCCGGCTCTGCGGCAGTCTGGGCGGCGTTCTTCGCTCGGTGCAGCTGGGTCTGTTCGGGCTGATCGGATTCGCGGTTCCGATCCTTCTTTTCGTGGGGACGTGTTTTGCCATGGCGAACCGGGGGAGCGTCCTGGCGCGTGTGAAACTGGCGGCGATGCTCGTCGGCGTGTGGGCGCTGTGCGGGCTTGCGGAAATGGTCTTTGGCGCGGGCTATGTGCCGGGGCAGAAGGTCATGGAGATCTATGCCCGCTGCGCGGAGAGCGGCAAGGGCGGCGGACTTCTGGGCGGAATCCTGGTCATGGGAATCGGTTCTTTTCTCGGAAAGATCGGGGTCTGGCTGCTCCTGCTTGTGGTGCTGGTGATCTGCGCGGTCTGCATCACGGAGAAATCACTGGTTTCGGCGGTAAAGAGAGGCGGCGGGAAAGCGTACCGGTATGCCAGGGAGGACGCGGACCGCAGGAAAGTGATTCGTGAGGAGAAAAGGGAGGAGAAGCGGCGTCTGCGCGAGGAGCAGAAGGTCCGCGGTGTGAATCTGAGTTCCACGAAGATCGAGGATGCCCCGGAGGGAATGCCGGATGATGAGAGTGACAGTGACGGCGCCGAAGCGGTGAGTGGCGGAGCGGCGGGCAGTGGTTTCGGCCAGGATTTGTCTGGAAGGGATGGATCAGGCCGGGATTTGTCCGGAGAGGATTCGTTTGGCCAAGGGTTGTCCGGGCAGGATGCAGACGGTTGGAATAACTTCGGGCGGACTTCTTCCAGACAGGAATCGGCAGGACGGGATTCATCCGGACGGGATGCGGACACCCGGAGCGGTTCCGGGGGGAATTTTTCCGGACAGAATATGGACGGTCAGGGCTTTTCCGGGCGGAGATATGCTCCGGATGCTTATTATGGGGAAAATGATGCCGCTGAAGATGGGAGATGGGCGGTACCTTATGATAGATATGGACCGGAAACAGCGTATGCGGGATCGGGACCGGATGAGTTTTATGGAAGCCGCGGGACGGGAACAGCATATGGGGGGTCTGGTTCCGGGGGGTT